>DLAR01000106.1:0-19044 GCA_002494015.1 Porphyromonadaceae bacterium UBA7042
AATTTCATGCGCCGGCCCTGTTTTAACAACCTCACAATATAATTGACCACAAAAAGTGACAACGGTGACAGGATTGCCACAACGTGGGAAAAAATGTGTAACTTTGCACATTGATAAGATTCCTTATAGTGTAATGGAAACAGTAATTGACAACAACGTGCTGAACGATGCCTTTGACCGCGAGCATCTGTGGCACCCATATACATCGACCATCGACCCTCTGCCCACCTACAAGGTCGACTCGGCCCGCGGGGCGCGCCTGCGGCTCGCCGACGGACGCGAGCTGATTGACGGGATGTCGTCATGGTGGGCGGCGTGTCACGGCTACAACCACCCTGACATAAACGACGCGGCTGAGGCTCAGATAAAGAAGATGAGCCATGTGATGTTTGGCGGCCTGACCCACGACCCGGCGATAGAGCTGGGAAAGCTTCTGCTGGAAATCGCCCCGTCGTCTATGCACAATATATTTTATGCCGATTCAGGCTCGGTCGCAGTCGAGGTGGCGATGAAGATGGCGGTTCAAGCCTCGGTCTCCAAGAGCGGCGACCACGGCAAGACCAACTTTGTCACCATCCGCTCGGGGTATCACGGCGATACATGGAATGCCATGAGCGTCTGCGACCCGGTGACGGGCATGCACGGAGCTTTCGGCCCCGCCCTCCCCATCCGCTACTTTGCCCCCGCTCCGACAACCCCGTTTGGAGCCGAATGGAATCCGGCCGACATCGAGCCGCTTGAAAAAATCATAGCAGAACACTGCGACGAACTTGCCGCCCTGATACTGGAGCCGGTCGTACAAGGCGCCGGAGGCATGAGGTTTTACCACCCGCAATATCTTGTCGAGGCCCGTAAACTGTGTGACCGCTACGGCATATACCTTATTTTTGACGAAATCGCAACCGGTTTTTGGCGCACCGGCCGGTGGTTTGCATGGGAACACGCGGGGGTTCAGCCCGACATCATGTGCATCGGCAAGGGACTGACGGCAGGTTACATGACCATGAGCGCGGTGCTGACCACCCGCGACGTGGCCGACACCATATCCAAAGGGGAGGCAGGGGTGATGATGCACGGCCCGACGTTCATGGCCAATCCCCTCGCATGTGCCGTCGCCATCGCCTCGGTCCAACTGCTGAAAAGTCAGGACATGGCCTCGCGCGTCGCCAAACTCGAATCTCAGATGAAATCATTCCTCGCGCCCGCCCGGGAGCTGCCACAGGTCAAGGAAGTGCGAGTGCTCGGGTCTATCGGTGTAATAGAGATGATGGAGCCGGTCAACGTCGGAGAATTTCAGATAAAATGTGTAGAGCGCGGAATATGGGTGCGACCATTCGGACGCAACGTCTACATAATGCCTCCCTATGTCATCTCTGACGAGGACCTCGAAACCCTGTGTCGCGAAATGATTAACTGCATCAGATGAACCACAGTTATTATAACGAAACCATTGAATCGCTGCGCCATTCGGGCAACTTGAGAAGAATCCCGGCTGACATGCCGGCTGATGACGGCTCTATCGACCTGTCGTCCAACGACTACCTCGGCCTCGGTGTCCGCACCGAGCTTCAGGAGCAGTTCATGGCCGAGCGCGATAACCGCATGTCGCCCATGACCTCGTCGGCATCCCGGCTGCTTGCCACTCGACAAAACGATTACGGAGACCTTGAGACATTCCTCGGCCGTCTCTATGACCGGCCGGCGCTGCTGTTCAACAGCGGCTACCATGCCAATACCGGCATGATTTCGTCGCTTGCCGCCGGAAAAAGTATCATCGTGGCCGACAAGCTCGTCCATGCATCCATCATCGACGGCATTGTGCTTTCTAAGTCCGAGTTCACACGCTTTCCCCACAACGACTTTGACCGACTGGAACGCATACTCGCCAAGGAATCACCCTTGCACGAGCGGGTCATCGTAGCAGTCGAAAGTGTTTATAGCATGGACGGTGACCGCGCCGACATCAACCGGCTCACGGAACTCAAGCGCCACTATCCCAACGTGCTGCTGTATGTCGACGAAGCACACGGCGTGGGTGTCGAAGGCCCTCATGGGCTTGGGTTGTCAATAGCGTCATCAGGCTACGGCGACATCGACGTGATAGTTGGCACATTCGGCAAAGCCTATGCCTCGTCAGGGGCGTTCTGCGTCACCTCCCCGTCGATAAGAGAATACCTTGTAAACCGCGCCCGCAGTTTCATCTTTTCCACCGCCATCCCACCCATCACAGCCCGCTGGACAAAGTTCATGATTGAGCAATCGCTCGGGATGGATGCTGAAAGAACCCGTCTCGCGGCACTCGGCAACCGCCTGCACGAAATATTATCGGTACTTCCCGGCAAAAACGGGGTTGCAAGCCACATTCAGCCTTACATAACAGGTTCGGCCGAGTCGGCGGTGACCCTGTCGGAAAAGCTTCTCAAAGAAGGGTTTAAAGTCCTCCCGATCCGCACCCCGACAGTCCCCCCCGGCACCGACCGCCTGCGCATCAGTCTGAGCGCGGCACTTACCGCCGACGACATCGAATCACTCGGAAACGCCTTGACACGACTCACCTCATGCAGCTGAAACTTACACATACCGCTGCGGGAAACACCCGCCTGCTCCTCCTCTTTGCCGGATGGGGGACCGACCCGTCGCTCTATTCTCAGCCGGGAGTGGAAGGATATGACATGATGGTCGCTTGGGATTACACCGATATCGATATTGACACTGCCGCATTCAGCCGCTATGACGAAATCGCAGTAGTCGGCTACTCATTCGGTGTCACGGCGGCAAGCTACTTTTTAAACACCTTCCCGCAACTCCCCGTCACGGCACGCATCGCGGTCAACGGGACATGCCATCCGGTCGATGACTCACGGGGGATTCCGCAGACAATATTCGACGGCACGCTTGCCGGGCTAAACCCGAGGTCACTCGACAAGTTCTACCGCCGCATGGCGGGGAGCGGAAAACTATACAAGGATATGCTCCCAAGCCTCCCTCCCGCCCCCGACACAGACTCGCTGAAAGTGCAACTTGAGGCAATCGGGCATCGGGGAAGCATCACCGCCGACTGGGACATGGCGGTAGTGAGCGACAACGACCTCATCATCCCGGCCGGGAACCAGCTCAGGGCATGGAGGGAAGCCGACGTGCCGGTCAAGGTAATCGCCGGAGGCCATCTGCCCGACTTTTCCGGCATTTTCCGCACCGTGCTGACCGACAAGGGTCTTGTAGCAAGCCGGTTCTCCCGCGCCATCGACACTTACGACCGTGCGGCGACAATTCAGCGACACATTGCCAAACGACTCGTCGACCTATGGAATCCCGACCCTGAAGAAAGCCTTGACATACTCGAAATCGGCTGCGGGACAGGCATGTCCACACGCCTGTATCTCGACCGTGTCACCCCTCGCTCACTGCGGCTGTGGGACCTCTCCCCCGCCCCGTCGCTCCCCGCCGTGGCCGATGTCACGGCATGCGATGCCGAGATAGCGGTAACGACGTTGCCCGGCGAGTCGCTCGACGTGATTTTCACCTCATCGACCATCCAATGGTTCAATTCCCCCGGCATGTTCTTCAGGCGATGTGCCGATGCCCTGCGCCCGGGCGGGAAAATGGTTGTCTCCACCTTCGGGCCCGCGACATTCGGGAGGCTCCACTCGCTGACCGGCATCACCCCGTCCTACCTCGATGTCAACGACCTGCGCCGCATCATACCGCGACAGACCGACATCATTGCCATAACCGACGAAACTGTCAGCATCACCTTTGACTCGGCCGCCGACATGATGCGCCACATCCGCGCCACCGGTGTCAACGCCCTCGCCTCGACAGGCACAGTCGCCGCCTCGCGACGCATACTCAACGACTACCCGCGTCAAGAAGACGGCAGCGTCAGCCTCACATATCAACCCATCTACATCATTCTGCAAAAACGAAAGATATGAGCAATATATATTTCATCTCGGGAATCGACACCGATGCCGGAAAAAGTTATGTCACCGGCTGGCTTGCACGGGAATACATGGGCCGCGGACTGAGCGTAGCAACTCAGAAGTTCATTCAGACCGGCAACGACCTCTACTCCGAGGACATCGAGCTGCATCGCGCCGTCATGGGTACCGGCCTGCTCCCCGAGGACACCGACCACACCACAGCGCCGGTCATATTTTCCTATCCCGCGTCGGCTCAACTTGCCGCCCGCATCGACAACCGCGAGATTGACCTTTCAGCCATCGACCGCTCGACCGAAATCCTCGCGTCGCGCTATGATGTCGTACTCGTCGAGGGGGCCGGAGGACTCATGGTACCGGTCACCGACGATTTCCTCACCATCGACTATGTCACCACGCGTCATCTCCCGCTCATGCTCGTCACCAACGGCGTCCTCGGCTCCATAAATCACACTATCCTCTCCCTTGAAGCAATCGCCTCACGCGGAATCGAGCTGAAAGCGCTCGTCTACAACGAGCATTTCGACTCTGACCCCGTAATCGCCGACGACACGCGCGGATTCCTGTCGCGCTACCTGCACCGCCATTTCCCCCATGCCGAGATGATATTTGTGCCGTCGTTTGAGATAAAAAAGATTAAATAAATTTAATATAACGACTTTTTTTCTTGACAGATTTGCGACAACTCAATAATATTGAGTATATTTGTCGAAATTTGTGCGACAACTTTACGAGTCCCTGCAAACGAGGTGCCTCGCAATAACTAAAAAACGTAATGGATATAACCCCTTATAGCATCTCTATTTCCAAGCAACAACTATCCCAGCTCCCGACTGTCGAGTTTCCGGGAGCGATAACCGTGCTTGAGAATGTCGACGGAGCTATCCGGGCCCTCGAACACCTGTCGACTCAGAATACAGTGGGATTTGATACTGAAACAAAACCCAACTTCCGCAAAGGACAGACCAACACGGTTTCGCTCATCCAAATTTCCACCCTCGATCACTCTTTCCTGTTCCGCCTCAACAAACTCGGTTTCCTTCCCGAGCTGAAACAATTCATCGAGAATGAAAACGTCGTCAAGGTGGGCCTTTCGCTCAAAGACGATTTTCACGTCCTGCACCGGCTGACAGATTTCGAGCCTCATAACTTTGTCGACCTTCAGAACGTCGTCAAATCTTTCCACATAACCGATTCAAGCCTGCAAAAGATTTACGGCATTATCTTTAAAGGCCGCATATCCAAGAGCCAGCGGCTAAGCAACTGGGAAGCATCGGAACTGACATCGGGACAACAGGCTTATGCTTCAATCGACGCGTGGGCATGTCTACGCATCTACAACCATCTGCGCGACGGACTGTTTGAACCCGCCACGTCACCCTACATAGTAATTCCCGAAGAACCATCGGAAAAATCGTCAGAAACCGTTACAACACAATAACACATATCTATACTCACCTGTCTCCCCAATCCCCTTTTTTACCTTGCCATGAAAGTCAAAAGATCCACATTGATTCCGGCTATCCTGCTCGTTTACCTCGCAGTCATGAGCTACATAGGGTTTCCCGAATATAAGGCCGGACACTATCTATACTACTTCGGAGTAATCGGTTTCACGCTGCTGATTATCGGCATCCTTCACATCTTTCTTAAAAAGCGCGAACGTCTTCACGCCGAGCGTGAACGTCAACGCAAAGGGTGAAATTGCAGCGAAATGCTAAAAACGAAAAGCGAAGGGTGAAAATAATAGATTTTCACTCAGTCACATACTGCATTTCACTTTACACCTTTTACCTTACACTGTTATTTACAGCATCAGCATCCACCCGATGGAGAAGGAACGGAAACACGGGGAGCCATAGCCTTGCAGTATCGTCTGCGTGGAATAACGGCAGTAGATATTGGCCCAGCCGTTCAGCGACAGCGCGCCGAAAAGGTCGACCGTAAACTTGCGCTGATGCACTCCCGAGTTGTATTCCTCCATGTCGTTCCCCTCGGCATCGCGCCACTTTGTGCGCAGCGAGGCATGGGAGTTCCAGTTGAGGACGGGGCCGACAACGATTTTAGGCTGAAATCCCGATATACGGAACGGCAGATGCTGGTGGTAAAGTATCGGAAACTGCAGGCTGAACACTTTCAGACGGGAGTTGCGCGGCTGTGCGTCGACAGGATAAGGCCCCCATGTCACGCCGCCTTGGCCGTTGGGTTGCAGGCGCGTGTCGGTCGTGACCTTGTAGTTGCGCCAGTTCACACCGATGCCGGCCGAGACTCCGAGAGACCGGGAGGTATATCTCACCGCGAGAATATGGAGCCATGATATTTCAAACGACTTCTCCCATTCGAGTCCCATAGCCCGTGAGGCACCGGGCGCGTTGACCATTCCAAGCCCCAAACCGCCGGGGGCGAGAAGATCCCAGTGATGGATATTGCCGCGGCGAGGCCTGTTGCCGGCAAGGCTGAAAGGATACCAGCGCGTCTCCTGCCGGGCCTTGACATGGGCTCCGGCGGGGTATCCTTGAAAATAAGACGATTCGTAACCGCTGTTACCGTCGATACCCGACACGGTAACACGCATCCCCTCGGGCGACTCGGTGATTGACACCGACGCGGGATTGCTGACTGACATGACTGTATCGACAGGCTCGCCGGCTCTGGCAGCGAAAGCCGTGAGAGCCATAATGGCTGCTGTTGCTATGTGATATATGCGGTTCATTATAGTTAAAAATGAAGGGTGAAAGGTGAAGATAATGCCTTTGTTATCTGTTATTTGTTATCTGTTAAAAGTTTAGCGTCAGACCGATGGAAAAAGATTTGGCTTCGGGGCCATAGGGATGGCGCATCACTGACATGGGCGAATAACGGAAGTAGAATCCTAAGTCACGGTTAAACCCGACAATGGCTGTATAGTCGACTGTAAGCAGCCTCTGGTGCAGCCCCTTGTAGTTGCTCGACATCCGGGTGTTGTCATCGGTGTAATATTGGGAAAACGCCCGGGTATAGGTGTTGAAATTGGCGTTTGCGCCTGCCGAGACATAGAGTTTGCGGTAAATGCGCTGGGTTATCATCAGCGGAACACAGAAAGTGGCTGTCATCACCCGCGACTTGTCGGCGCGCTCCCCCTCGGCCATCGGGACAAGGAGAAGGTTCTCGCCCTGTTTCATATAGCGGTAGCCGTCTTGGGCGCAGTACTGGCTGAAACGTAAACCGATGCCGAGACTGAACTCGGGGCCGCAAAACCAAGGGGAGTAAGACACCCCGGCCACCTCACCGATGCCGCATTCAAACGAGTTTTTCATCCCCGGGGCGGCATCAAAACGGAACATCCATCCCCAGTAAGTGTTCCGGAAGAACACATAGTCGAATCGGGCTACGCGGTGTCGGCGTGGTTTCGTAAACGGGAACAGGAACTCGGCATCATCGGCAGCGCAGTCGGGATTCTGCAAAAAGATGTGTTCAGGATTCCAATCGTCGTCATCAGAGGGGACACTGTCGGCAGCAATAACATCGGTTGCATACTGGTAATAATAGTCCTCGTTGTCAGGCACGCCCGTCACCGAGACGATTGTGGTATTTCCCTGTGTCGTAACCACCACCTTCGAGGGCGATTTGATGACTTTTATCGTATCGGTCTCGGCCGAATTGCTTGCGTGGCTGATTGCAGTCACGGCAAATGCGATGAATGTAGTGAGCAACGGATGTTTCATTTTTTGAGCATTCGTTTGATTTGGTTAATATCGGCGTGTCCTTCCACATATATGAGAATGACCTTTCCGGTCGCACTCTTGGACGCGCGGTTGAGATAAAAGATATAGCGTTTCAAGTTGTCACGCGACGGCAGCGCGTAAAAGCCGTAATACAGGTGGCCGTCCTGATAGGACACCTCGCGGTTACGAGCCCCCGCTCCGTCGTGGGTGACGGCTTTCTCCACGGTGGGAATCAAGTCGGGCGCACCGACAAAAGTCAGGCTCTTGTAGAAGGTGAGATTGTAGTCGGCGAGCGAGCTGCCCGAGATTGTTGTCTCAGTCACGCGCGGATCGGTGCGGAATCGTCCGTCAAAAAGAGCCTCGACAGCCAGCGGACCGCTTGCAGCCACTGTCAGCCACGATGTTACGGCCATGAGCAGGAAAGTGATAAATCGTGACATATCGTTAATTTTCAGTTGATTCAAACATTATTGATAGTTCTGTGGAGACATCGTCGTTGATTTCGGCCGAGGCAGCCGAGATTTCGGCCCAATCACTCGCCACAAGTTCCATAATTTTGTCTCGGTCGTCGACCTTCTGATTGCCTATATAGGCCACACACGCGCCCATATCGGCACTATCGCCACGCACTCCCACGACCTTGAACACCAGCGTGACAACCACAGCGACAGCAGCTGCGATTCCGGCCAGACGCATCCACGGGAGCATGACAGGAGTGCGCGACACTCGTTTCTCGGGACGCGAGGCAGCAGTAAACGACATTACAGCCAGCGCCTCCTCCACGGCAGGGTCGCCGCTGCCGGCATTTTCAAGCAGCAACTTTCGCAACCGCTGTTCCTGCTGAAGTGTTGTCTCCCCGGCAAAATACGAGTCGATGAGATGATGAATATCGTTGTTCATTGTCGTCGGTGTTTATTGATGTAACATTGGCGCACAGTGCGTCGCGCTCTTGAAATGGCCACCCTGACCGAAGCCTCGGTCATGCCGTAATGCTCGGCAATATCGTCAAATTCCCACCCGTCACACTCGCGGTGAATCAGAATCTCGCGGTCTCTCGCGGAGAGGGAGGCCGAAATCAGGGTGTTGACCTCCTCTACCAACTCTTGCGAAGGGGGCGACGTGCCGGTGTCGTCGGGCCGGTCCGAGCTCTCGTCGAGCGGGTCAGTGGGGCGAGACTGCCGCTGCCGGAGAGAGTCGATACAGATGTTCCGCACCGTCGTTACCGAGACTCCCTCGGCCTCACTCTCGCCACTGAGCCTGTCGCGACGCTGCCACAACCGGCAGAACGCCTCCTGAACAGCGTCGTCGGCATCATCGTCACTCTCCAGCAACCGTCGCGCTGTAGAGTGAAGCCTCGGCCTGAGCCGTGTAAAAACCGATGTCAGTAAATCAAGTGCCATTACAACCTGAAGACGTAACGATAATGATTTTGTAACAAAAATATTGCAAAAAAATGAGCCGCCGACAGATAGACTGACACTATCTGCCTGCGGCTCAGCGATAAATACGGTGAAACAACAGTGAATCGTTAACAGCGAAAGGTAAAGATTATACCTTTTTTATCTGTTATCTGATTTGTTATCTTTCACCTTAATTCTTGCCCTTGATTTTCTCAAGCTGGCGGCTGATTGCATCGAGGCACAAATCCACGGCTTCTTCAAAAGTATCGGCAGTCTTGTCGGCGACAATGTCGTTGCACTGCGGGACTACCGCGAGGATTATAACCTGCTTGTTGAGCGATGTCTCAGGCTTGACTACTTTCAGTGTTACCTCAACGGTGTTTATTGCCGGAAATCGGCGCACGAGGCGGTCGACCTTCTTATTTATAAACTCTGTCAGCTTTGCAGTGATGTCAAAGTGGATGGCTTTAATCTGAATGTCCATATTATCCTCCTTTTTTTAATGCACGCGGATGTGCAAGTTGATAATTTTGTTTTAATTCTCTATAAGTTATATGAGTATACACTTGTGTCGAGACAAGCGACGAATGTCCGAGCAATTGCTGTACCGAGGTGATGGGCGCGCCCGAGTTGAGCATGTCGGTCGCAAAACTGTGGCGCAACACATGCGGGCTGAGGCGCGGGGCGTGCACGCCCGCCTCGAGCATCCTCGCGTGGACGATGTTGTAGACAGCCTTGCGGTACATGGGGCGACCATCCTCCCTGACAAAGAAAGGAGCCTCGGGGTCACGCGGTGATATGGCGGTGGAGGGAGAGGAATCACGAAGTGTGCGGTAGCAGTTTATCATCTCGGTCAGTTCCTCACCATAAGGGATGAGTCTGTCTTTATTACGCTTGCCGTGCACTTTTAGTTCACCCTTGGCATTGTTGACATTCATGTCGCGGAGCGAAATCAGCTCGCTGCACCTCATCCCGGTAGAATAGAGCATGTCGACGATGAGCCGGTTGCGCAATTCGGTGAAATCACCGTGGTCATAATCTGTATCACCGACCATCTCGTTGGTTTCGGTCTCGCGGATGTAGACAGGCAGCTCCTTGCGTCCACGGGCAAGCTGAAGGTCGGCAGCCGGATTGCTTTTCAGACCGTGGTTACGCATCATATACCTAAAAAATGCCCTGACCGCCTGAACTTTCCGCTTGATTGAGCGCGCCGACAGGCCCTGTTTCGCAAGATGGGCAATCCACACCCTGAGGTCGCCGGTCGTCATATCGGTCGGATTCAGAGCCTCCGGATTACCCGAGGTGGCAAAGTCAGCCCATTGCTCCAAGTCTCTCCGATAAGCCTCGACCGTGTTGACCGAGCTGTTAAGCTCCAGCTTCAGATATGTGATAAAATCATCTATCAACATGACGCGGTGTTTTTAACAATTGCGAATTTAAATAATTATTTTGACAAAAACAACATTTCCCGCAATGAAATTTATTACGTCGGCTCAAATATATGTAAATCTGTTAGTTTTGCGTGTCAAATTACCCCGTAATACTTCAGGGCGTTGTAGATGCCGTTGTCGTCGACCGATGTAGTCACATAGTCGGCGGCGGGGAGGAGGACAGCGTTGGAGTTGCCCATCGCCACACCCGTGCCCGCGGCCTGTATGATTGACAGGTCATTTCCGCCGTCGCCGAACGCCATCGTTTCATCCAGTGAAAATCCCCGGTAAGCGGCAATAGCTCTCAACCCTTCGGCCTTGCAGACTCCTTGCGCCGTCATGTCGAGAAAATCAGGATACCAACGCCCCGACTCCAGATAGTGGCTTTTGCCGATGACCTCGGGTTCCTGCGCCTCGGTTATAAAAGGTGTCAATTGCAATATCGGCTGGGAAAGCACCTTTTCAAGCGGGGTTTCGAGACCCACGTCGGGCACATTAAGCAGAACGTTGAATATCCACAGACTTTTTTCATCGGGGTTTATCATCGTCATATCCGTTTCTCCGACCACGATGCATGCGACCCCGTGCTCGTCACATTTCGCAACGATGCGCTTCACCTCGTGCAACGGTATGGGAGAACAGGAAATTACCTTGTCACCTATAAAGCAATACGCACCGTTGGCGGTGATATACCCGTCAATCAAGTGCTTGATTTCATCAAGGTTATTGATGATTGCAAACGGTCGGCCTGTGGAGATATACACCTCTACCCCGGCCTTTTTAGCGAGGGTCAGAGCCTCGATGGTAGATTCGGGAACATGGTGAGTATTGAAACTGACAAGCGTCCCGTCAATGTCAAAAAACAGTGCTTTAATCATACCGCAAAGGTAACACCATCCCCGCGATTTAGCAAGAAAAAATCCGCAATCTATCGACTCTTATAAGGCGGACGCCACTCCTCCCTCTTGCCCGGAACCTTGACTGATGCCTTGATTCCGTCAAGTCGGAATTCAATTTGGAGCGTGTACCACACGTTTACAGGGTGGTCGTTTATTGTCCCGGGAATAAATTCAGGGAGTGACTTTACCAATCTTACAGCCTCTTTGTCAAGGTCGGGATGTTTACCTCTCACAACCTTGACCTCCCCTATCTCACCAGTCTTGGTAACGACGAATTGCACTACCACCCGGCCTTGTATATTATTCTCTTTCGCCGTTTCAGGATAGCGTATATGTTTTTGAATAAAATCAAATAACGCCTTTTCTCCACCCGGGAATGCAGGTCTTTGCTCAGCCACATTAAAAATTCGGTTATCATCAACCGGGCCTTCCTTAGATTTTATTTCTAAAATTACTTCTTCGCTGACCTCCCCGACAACATTTAAATCAATCTCGCCACGCGTAGTTACAACCGAATCTTTCTCAACCGAAAGACATGCTATACTATCTACTGGCTCAGTTGCCGTTGTCGAGTCAACTTTATCAGACGTGCCGCCGCACCCAGTCAGAAAAATCGCGGCCGAGATGCCTGCAAGGGCAACCGCCTTTCCCGCCAATTGCCGGGCTGCAAGCTGGCTTTCAAGATAGCGCACTTCCGCCTCGCACTTGGGACACGTCCCCGCACACTCACCCTGATAGCGGCACTCCGAGGTTACAAATTCGATGTCGTTTGCATCGGCTATCTGCTGCCTTATTTCCTTCAATATCCGGCATGTCGTTTTCCCGCGTGTCATTTTGTCGTGATTTTTATGGTTTAGATTGCAAATATACGCAAATCGCCGACAATTGCACCATAAAATCAAACATTTAACACACCGATTTGCATATTTTCCTCACGGTTAGTATCTTTGTAGAATAAATCACTTCATCACATTTAAAATGCGAACTCCACGGGAAACAATCGAAGCCGCAGCCGAAGTCGGTGCGGCAAAAGCATCACTATCTCAGAACCGTCCGGGCCGACTGATGGTATCATCCTTTTTTGCGGGATGCTACATCGCCCTCGGAGGCATACTGTCGCTGATTGTAGGATTCGGATTCCCCGAAATCACAGCCGGCAACCCCTCGCTGCAACGCCTGCTTAGCGGCGCGATGTTCCCAATCGGACTGATACTGGTCGTCATCCTCGGCGCAGAGCTTTTTACCGGCAATAATGCCCTGCTCATCCCCTCATGGATAAAGGGTCGCCACTCGGTCGCAGCATTGATACACAACTGGGTGATGGTCTATCTCGGCAACTTCGTCGGAGCGATGGCATTTACCTTTTTCATGGTCTATCTCTGCGGCCTGACCGCTGCCGAGCCCTACCACTCGGCCATCATCAAGATCGCCACCGCCAAGGTCTCCATGCCGTGGTTCACGGTGCTGCTCAAAGGCATCGGAGCCAACTGGTGCGTATGCCTCGCCGTGTGGCTCGCCCTGTCGGCCAAAACCGTCATCGGCAAGATGGCCGGATGCTGGGTACCGGTAATGGCCTTTGTCGCCCTCGGCTACGAGCACTCCATCGCCAACATGTTCTTCATCCCCCTCGGCATGATGGAGGGAGCCGATATCGCCGTCGGGACAGCCCTGTGGGCCAACCTTCTCCCCGCCACGATAGGCAACATCATCGGCGGCGCCCTCATGGTCGGTGCCTCCCACGCCTACATCCACTTCGCCCCCGCCAAGAATTAACATTACAAAGCATGTATAAAATGACGGCCACTGGATTAACTGCTGTGGCCGTCACTTCTATATATACTACCTTTATTATTTCTCGCGTATTATTTCTCGCGCATGAAGACGTTGACGGGGGTGCCGTGGAAGTCCCAGTGCTCGCGAATCTTGTTTTCGAGATAGCGGCGGTAGGGTTCCTTGACCCACTGCGGGAGGTTGCAGAAGAAGATAAACGTGGGTATAGGCGAGCCTTTCAACATGGTGATATACTTGATTTTGATATATTTTCCCTTGTTGGCAGGCGGCGGATAGGCGGCGATATCTTCCTGCAGCACGGTGTTGAGCTGCGAGGTCGGGATGACACGCTCCCGGTTCTTATATACCTCGACCGAGGTCTCGATCACCTTGAAAATGCGCTGCTTGGTGAGTGCCGACGCGAATATAATCGGGAAGTCGGTGAAGGGGGCAAACCGCTCGCGGATGGCATTTTCATAGGTGCTGATTGCCGTTTGCGACTTGTCCTGAACGAGGTCCCACTTGTTGACCACCACCACGAGTCCTTTCTTGTTGCGCTGGATGAGCGAGAAAATGGCCACGTCCTGTGCCTCGATGCCGCGGGTGGCGTCAATCATGAGGATGCACACGTCGCTGGCCTCGATGGCGCGTATAGAACGGATTACCGAATAGTATTCAATATCCTCGTTCACCTTGTTTTTCTTGCGGATACCGGCTGTATCGACAAGGTAGAAGTCAAAGCCAAACTTGTTGTAGCGCGTATAGATGCTGTCGCGTGTCGTCCCGGCTATGTCAGTAACGATGTGACGGTCTTCGTCAATAAACGCATTAATCAGTGATGATTTTCCGGCATTAGGACGGCCAACGATGCAGAACTTGGGGATGTTTTCCAAGTACTCGGCCTCCTCGTCATCTTTTTCAGGCAGTTTCCTGACCACTTCGTCAAGGAGATCGCCTGTGCCGTAACCGCTGACAGCCGATACCCCGTAGGGGTCACCGAGGCCCAGACTGTAAAACTCGGCGATATTGTAGATACTGTCACCCGCATCGACCTTATTGGCCACAAGGAGAACCGGTTTGGTTGACCGGCGCAGTATCTGCGCCACTTGGTCATCAAGGTCAGTAACCCCGTTCATGGCATCGACCACGAAAAGGATTTCGTCGGCCTGCTCGATAGCAAGTTTCACCTGCTTGTTGATTTCCGATTCAAAGACATCCTCGGAGTTCACTACCCAACCGCCGGTATCGACGATTGAAAATTCCTTGCCGTTCCAGTCGACTTTGCCATACTGGCGGTCACGGGTCGTACCCGCAGTATCATCGACAATCGCTGTGCGCGACTGGGTCAGGCGGTTAAACAGTGTCGACTTGCCCACGTTGGGGCGGCCGACTATAGCAATCATTTGTCCCATAATTCTCTGAGATTATGTTATTAAAGCAATACCGGCGCGAGGTAACGGGAGAGAAGGTAACCGCCACCGAGGAGCCAGATATAGAGGATGAAGGCAAGGATAAAAGGTTTGGAGCCTGCCTTTTTAAACTTGTCAATGCTTGTCTCGGCACCGAGCGCTACCATTGCCATCGTGAGAAGGAATGTATCAATATAATTGATCGCGTCTACAACGCCGGCAGGGAGAAGGTCGAGTGAATTGAACCCTATCACCACAAGGAACCCGACGGCAAACCACGGAATGGCCACCTTGCCGCCTTTAGCGCCGTCGGCAGCTCCTTTGCGGGCATTGGCGGCAACCCACCAGCCAAGGATGAGCAGCACAGGCACAAGAAGCATGACGCGAATCATCTTGACGATTATGGAGACATTGGAAATCTCTGCCCCCATAGCGTTGCCGGCCCCGACAGCATGGGCGACCTCGTGAAGTGTCGACCCTGCATAAATACCCATCTCGTCAGGCGTAAGGTCAAGGATTCCCGCGCGATAGGCTATCGGGTATATGAACATTGATATGGTACCGAAAATAACCACCGTAGCCACCGCCACGGCTGTCTTGTAGGGTTTAGTCTGAATCGTCGATTCGACCCCGAGCACGGCGGCGGCTCCGCATATTCCACTGCCTATTGATGTCAGAAGGGCGATTTCCTTGTCCATTTTCAGCAGTTTTCCCACATAAACGCCTCCGATAATGGTGACGGCCACTACAACGGCATCAATCAGGATGCCTGCAACCCCGACATTGACAACATCCTGAAATGTCAGCCGGAATCCGTAAAGGATAATGCCGAGCCGCAATATCTTCTTGGAACAAAACTGGATTCCGGGAACCCATGTCTCGGGAAGGTGATTACGCAGACTGTTGGCATAGAGCATACCGAGGATTATACCGATAATCATGGGGCTGAACGATAGTTCTTTGAACACCTGCGCTTCCCCGATATAGAATGCAGAACAGGAGAAAAGGGCAATCAGGAGAATGCCGTGAAACATACTGCTTCTTTTTTCGCTTAACATAATATTTTAATGCCTTGATATTAATCGAATTTTAACATGCAAAGATACGGCTAATTTTTCAATTAGAAAAATTGCTATTCTTGCCATCGCGGTTGAGTGAGATGAAATGCTTATGCGTATATAACGGTATCAATACAACTATGTTCAATCTAAAACACTCCTGATCATGAAGAAAATCTACCTTTCCATGATTGCACTTGCAATCGGCGCGTCCAGTGCCAATGCCGGAATTGAAATAACTTTCAACGGCAGCGACAACGAGCTTTGGGATGCCGGAGAAAACGCAACCACCACCAACGGGCACCTCGTCGTGCCTATGGCAGAACAGAGCAATGGCAAATACCGTAAGGACCTGTCGTTCAACAACGCTGACAATGCCTACACACTTGACGCTTCCGCCGACAAGGTCCTCGCTATCAAGTTTATCGGCACACGCCCCAACGGAAACATGACCCTTGAATTCCAAAACGACGGGACATGGCTCAACTCCAAGTGGAAAAACCGTCCCGACGGCTCGGTTACGACAAGTGCCGGCAACACTATTTACTACTATGACCTGACCAAAGACGAGGCTTATACCGGCGTGCTCAAAGTCAACCGCATGGGATTCAAGATTGCCGACTGCACCGAGTCCCCCTATGAGTACACTCTCGACTGGATCAAGAACTATCCCAGCGTTGAAGCCATCGAGGCCGACAAGGACTGGAAAGATGACGGTGCCAACGATGCCGACGAGGCCAATGTCGTGGCTTCGCCCGTGCAGATTGAAGGCAAAAGCGGTTACAGCACTCTTGCCGACGCTTGGGCAGCAGCCGTCACCGGCGATGTAATCGTGCTCAACGAGAACCAGACAATCAGCGGCATCCGCCTCAACACAGCGGGACGCAACCTGACCATCAAGGCCGGAGAGGCTTCCACCATCACCCGTGGCAACGGATTTACCGCCCTCCTGTTCCTGACCAACAGCGGCGACATCGCCGGCGAGACAGTCAACGGCGTGCTTACACTTGAAGGAATCACTGTCGACAATGCCGACATCGAGACCGGCGTTTCATTTGAAGCAAGCGGCAACGGTACTATCAATTTGCGCGATGTCGAGCTTGTCAACTTCAACTCCAACAACAATCAGGGCATCGTGAGCGTCAAAAACGGCGGCCGCGCCAACCTTGAAAATGTCTCGGTGAGCTCGTCGACCGTAAATGACGGTCGCGGTGAAATTTTTGTCGGAACCAACAATGTAACCCTCACCGGCGACAACTCGTTCAGCCTGTATGTTGAAAAGACTCTCCACATCAACGCCATCGACGTGACCAATGCCACCCCCATCACCATCTACGTCGACGAAAACCGAGACCTCGAAGCAGGTGCCGAACTGGTAAGCCTCTGCACCGATCCGAGCAAATTTGCTGTAGGCACCCCCGGGTTCAAGCTCACCGCCGGTGAAACCGGACTCAACATCGTGAAAGAAATCGAAAGCTCCATCGCAGAGATTGGTGCCGTTACCGAAACCGTTACAGCACAAGCCAACGGCTCGGTTCTCGTCATCAATGCCCCCGCCGCCGGCGTGGTTGATGTCTATGGTATCGATGGACGCATCGTCAGCCGCGTCAATGTCGTTGCCGGTGCCAACACTGTCGATTTCCTTGCTCCCGGCATTTACATCGTCGCACGCAACAAAGTCGCAATACGATAAAACAGAAGCCAAGCTAATCACAACGGACTTTTAATAATCTTTATTGGTTTGACCAGCCGCCCTGACCGCCGAGGCCCGGGCGGCTGCTGTTTTTTTTTACTGTTTATCAGCCTTGTAGCAGTAGCCGAGTACCTTCATCACAAGACAAAAACCACGCCCTCAGCGTTGACAAATATTGAGAAACGGGGTCTAAACCATTATTTAAGCAGAATGGTTATTGTAGATATAAACAAACTCAAAAACGTTATGAACAGCTATAAAGACTTGGTAAACACCTCTCCTGTGGTACTCGTCGAATTTTACGCCGAGTGGTGCCCTCATTGCCGGAGAATGATGCCCGTCGTAGACGAGATTAAAGAACTCATTGCCGGATCGGCCTCGGTATACCAGCTCGATGTCGACCGCAACGAGGCAATCGCCCAAAATGAAAATATTACCGGCACCCCCACCTTCATCATCTATCGAGACGGTGAGGAAGTGTGGCGCAACAGCGGCGAAATGGACGGGAATGTCCTGCTTGAAAAATTGCAGCGATTTATCAGCCTATAATCCAATGAAACAGACCACGATATTTACCGAATTACTGACCGCGCTCGACATCCCACACTCCCGCGACTACAGCAACCACCGGTTTGACTCGATGACATTCAAGTCATTATTCGGCCTGACAAAGCTGCTGTCTGACTACGGAATAGACAGCGAGGGAATCATCGCTACCGACAAGGCGACTGCTCTCTCCGCAATGCCCGTGCCGGTGCTTGCCCGCATCGACGGGACATTTGTCGTCGTGACGGCAATCGGTGATTCGGTCGATTTCGTGGATTCAGGGAGCACCCGCCATTCATTGACCCGTGACAGCTTTCTCAGCGAGTGGACCGGCGAGACGCTTGTCCCCTACCCGCGCTCGGGCGCGTCGGAGCCAGACTACGGACTGCACCGCGATATTGAATTTCTGTCCCGGGCAAAGGTATGGATTCTCGCCGCCGTCTCCATGTTTATATTCCTGTGGCTTTTTATTGCCAACGGCATCTGCCGCCATGTCTCGACCGTGTTGCTGACAGCCATCGACATTGCGGGACTGTCTGTGACCTATCTGCTGTTGTTGAAACAGCTCGGGATAAAAAGTGATACAGCCGAGAGTGTGTGCGGAGTCATTCAAGCCGGGGGGTGCAACACGGTTCTCGGCACATCGGCTTCCAAATTCTTCGGTCTTTTCGGCTGGAGCGAAGTCGGGTTTGCCTACTTCAGCGTCAGCCTTGCGACGTTGCTCATATTTCCCCAACACCTCCCTTACCTTGCCGCCGTCAACGTGTGCTGCCTGCCGTTCTCGTTCTGGAGCGTGTGGTACCAGCATTTCCGCGCCCGTGCGTGGTGCACACTGTGCCTGATTGTGCAAGGACTCTTGTGGTTGTCCTTTTTCTGCTACCTCGGCGGAGGATGGTTCAAGGACATATTCCCTCTCCGCATAGAGTTTTTCATCCTCGGTGCATCCTACATAGCCGCCTTGCTCGGCCTCAACCGTCTCCTTGCCGGAATGCAGTATTACCGTAACGCCAAAATCGAAGAAACCGAATGAAACCAGACCGACACACCCCCATTCCCGGAACTCGCCCGCTGACCCCCATGGAAATGAACTGTCTGCACTTCAAGAGCAATCACAGCGTCATCCCACCACGTCTTTCGGCCGCCGTTCCCACGCCACACGATACAAAGACCGGCCCCACGCCGGCCGACATCAAA
>DLAR01000106.1:19345-42712 GCA_002494015.1 Porphyromonadaceae bacterium UBA7042
CAAAGTCAATCTTTAGAGTATGTTTACTTTTAACTTTATGAAATATTTATAGCCCTTTTCGACCAATTTTAAGCTTTTGTTCAGTCATTATGGACCCCCATAACTCTTTCACAAAATCTAAAAATGGAATCGAAAATCTTCTCTAAACCTTAACATAAGTCAAAAGTAAACACTCTCTTAGAAAAGCCCTTTAATAGCGTTTTCGTCGTTAAAAATGGTGTAATTGAATAATCTTTGCGATTAATTGCTAAAAAATGCTTATATTTGCAAAAATAACTTGCTTTACATTCTTTTTCACTCATAATGCATATCCGCTATACAAAATATTTTGTACTCCTGCTGTCGGTCATGGCTATGACACTGACCGGATTTGCCGTCATGACAGCTTGCAGTTCACGCGGCCACGAACGTCCTATCGTCACTGTCAGCATCGAGCCGCAGAAATATATTCTCGAACAGATTACCGGCGACCGCATCGACGTGCGCTGTCTGCTTGGCAACGGTGGCAATCCCGAGAATTATGACCCGACGGTGACTCACCTTATGAACCTTGAGAAATCGCTTGCCTACCTGAGAATGGGAAACATCGGTTTCGAGGACGCGATTCTCGACAAAGTGAGAGAGTCTAACCCCGGTCTTGCTATATTCAACACATCAGAAGGCATCCGGCTTATCACGGGGACCCATCACCACGGAGCCGAGAAAGGAAATGACATTCCCGATCCGCATACATGGACCTCTTTCAAAAATGCCCGCGTGATAGCAGCCAACATGCTTGACGCGATGGTCAACGTTGACCCCAAACACGAAAAGGACTACCGCAAAAACTTCGACCGATTCGCTGCGCGTCTCGACTCGCTCGACCATCTCGCCGACTCGCTGATGACGCCCCATCGCGGCGAGGCATTTCTCGTGTGGCATCCGTCACTGAGCTACTTTGCCCGCGACTATGGCATGGAGCAGATTGCTCTCGGAGAGACCGAAAACAAGGAAATTTCGGTCAACGCCCTGCGCTCGACCATCGACGAGGCCCGCAGCCATAATGCCCGGGTATTTTTCTTCCAAAAAGATTTTGACAGCCGCCAAGTCAGCGCGATAAACGACGAAATAGGGGCGACTGAGGTTGACATCAACCCTCTCGACTATGATTGGGAAAACAGCATGATGACTGTGGTTAACGCTATTGCCGGAAAAAATGGACAACACTGATAAAAGGATAATAACACTTGACCATGTGTCGATGCAACACGACAGCCGCGTCATTCTTGACGACATCTGTTTCACAGTCAACCGCGGCGACTTCGTGGCCATAACCGGGCCCAACGGTGGAGGAAAGACCACGCTGCTACGCATCCTGCTCCGGCTGCTTAAACCCACCCGTGGCTCGGTTGCCTACTTTGACAACGGGCAGCGCGTAAGCAATCTCGAAATCGGCTATCTGCCACAAAAAAACATGATTGACTCCCGGTTTCCCATCTGCGTTGACGAGGTTGTCGCGTCGGGGTTGCTCGGCAACAAGGGTATAACAATCGAGGAACGCAACAGGCGCGTAGCCGAGACCATTGAACTGGTGGGACTGGCCGAGCGACGCGGACAGAGTATCGGAACCCTTTCGGGAGGACAACTTCAACGCGCCTTGATGGGACGGGCAATAATATCGCGCCCCGAAGTACTCGTACTTGACGAGCCGCTAAGCTATGTGGATAAGAAATTCGAGCACCGCATCTATGAAATCGTGGCCGAGCTGTCACAGTCAACCACAATTCTCCTTGTGTCACACGAGATGTCGACAATCGCCGGAATGGCCAACCGCCACCTCATCATCGACCGTACCCTCGAAGAATGCCACTCGGCCCACCACCATGTCCACTACGACTGCGACTGCGAGGGATAGCCGATTCCTCTATTTCGCTGAATGATAGGCGACAAGACCGGCTGATGGAGAAGGGGTGACGAGGCCGATGGTGCAACCGGCACGACGGGCGGCATCGGCGAGCTGGCGACTGAAATTGGCGGCAATCGATCCGGTAAAGTTGACCGGCAGACGGTCATGACCGTCATAGGCGCACACGTTGTTGCGGAAAAACGCCTCAAATGACTCAACGACCATGCGCTCTACATCAGAGTCACCGATATACTCGTTAATAAACGGAGCAAAGGAAGCGAGAAACGCTGCGGGGCGCTCCCCACGGTAAGTGCGGGCGATAACATCTCCGGCAGTCAGACCGTAACGGTCCTCAAACGCCGCCGTAACCTCAGGCGACAGCCGTCGTTTAAACACCATGTTGAGCATATTGCGCCCCAAGACAGCCCCGCTCCCCTCGTCGCCAAGTATATAACCGAGCGCGGGAACATTGTCAACAATCGTGTTTCCGTCATAGAGACACGAATTGGCACCGGTTCCGAGAATGCATGCAATCCCCGCCTCGCGGCCGCATAGCGCGCGAGCTGCCGCAAGCATGTCGCTCGCAACCTCGACATCAGCACCGGCAAAACGAGCGGAAAGCATATTTCGAACCTCGTCTATAATTCCGCCGAGACATCCGGCCCCGTAAAAATAGACCGCATCTACTGTCCCGACATCAAGTGTATCAAGAATTTCAGACAAAGGCTTCACCCCTGTCTGGGAAAAATTTATGCCCTCGGTAACGACTCGGTCGACCACCGTGTCACCGTCAGCCACAATCCATTCTATTTTCGTGGCTCCGCAATCAGCTATCAGATGCATCAGTCAGATAATCAATTATTATTCCTCCTCATCAAAGTCGAGGTCATCAAAGTCCCAACCGTCGGCGAGATCCGAGGTAAATTCTTTCAGGTCGCGGCCTTCGCGCTTGGTGGGGCGGCCGAGTCCCTTGCGGCGGTCGATAAATCCTGATATTTTCACAACTTCGAGCAGGTCAAGCTCGCTGCGCGGGGTGACATTTTCCATGTATTCAGGCACCAGTTTCGCCCCGAGACGGTTCTCGGTGAGCGCGAGTGCTTTGAACGAGTAGGTCACAGGCGGCTTGCGCACATTGATAATATCGCCCACCTTAATCATGCGCGAAGGCTTGACAACCGCCCCGCCTACGCTCACGCGGCCCTTCTTGCAAGCCTCGGTAGCGACAGTGCGGGTCTTGAATATGCGCATGGCCCACAGCCATTTATCGATGCGTACTTCACTCTTTGCCATGAGTTTACTTATTATTATAGGTGTTCATTGCAATCTGGATTCCGGCAAGACAGAATGTCTTGATAGCATCTACGGCAATGTCGATGCGGGCCGGGAGCAATTTCTGCTGCTCGGGGGTAAATTGCCCAAGCACATAGTCAATCTGGCATCCGCGCGGGAAGTCGTTGCCGATTCCGAAACGCAGGCGCGGATAGGCATCGGTGCCGAGCATGGCTGCTATGTTTTTAAGACCGTTGTGACCGGCATCGCTGCCCCGCGGCTTTATGCGGACAGCTCCAAACGGCAAGGCGATATCATCGACTATCACAAGGATATTTTCAAGCTCGATACCCTCCTTCTCCTTCCAGTAACGCACGGCGTTACCCGAGAGGTTCATGTAGGTCGACGGTTTCAGCAACACTAGCTGGGCGTTCTTGACACGGGCGCGGGCCACGTCACCGTAACGCTCGGTCGTAAAAGAAACATTGGATGCCTCGGCAAAGGCATCCAACGTCCTAAATCCTATGTTGTGGCGGGTGCCGACATACTCGTTTCCGATGTTGCCGAGACCCACTATGAGATATTTCATAGAGTTTAGCTGTTTAATCAGATTTTCAGCTGTCAGGCCCGGAAGACCTGACAGCTGAAAACTAATAACTTGATGAGATTACTTGCCTGCGGCAGCGGCAGCAGCGGCACCACGAGCGGCACGGGTGAGCTGAACGGCGCAGACAACAGCGTTCTTGGCGTTCATCAGTTCGAGACCTTCAAAGTGGAGGTCACCTACCTGCATAGACTTGCCGAGACCGAGGTTGTCAACATTGATAACGAGGGTTTCGGGGACCTGAGTGTAAGGAGCCTTAACGCGAAGTTTCTTCATTGAAAGAGTGAGCTTACCACCGGCCTTGACACCTTCGGCGTGGCCTTCAACTCTCACGGGAACTTCAATTACGACGGGTTTCTGTTCGTTAACTTCGAGAAGGTCGATGTGGAGGATAGTGTCTTTAACAGGGTGGAACTGGATATCCTTGAGGACAGCCATGCGGGTCTCACCGTTTACATTGAGCTCGATAGCGAAGATTTCGGGAGTGTAGATGAGCTTGCGCACTGCTTCCTGAGTTACAGCGAGGTCAGTGGTGATGAGAGCCTTTCCATTACCGATTTCAACGATTTTTTCACCCGGTTTCAGAGTTCCGGTGAAGGGAAGTTCAAAAACCTCGCCACCGTTGAGAACTACGGGGATTTTGTTTTCGTTACGGAGAGCCTTGGCGGCTTTCTTGCCCAGATCGGTACGGGCCTCGGCAGTCAGTTGAAATGTCTTCATTTCTTGTTGATTGATTAAATTGTTGTGTTACTCAAAATTAAGTTATCAAAAATGCTCCTTAATTTCCCATCACACGGGGATGCTAAAAAGCGACCGCAAAGTTAACACTTATTTTTAACACAGGCAACACCTTGCTCAATCGTGTTTCACAACAAATGTTAAGAGCATGTTTAGACTTTTAAGAACCGGCCCGGCAATAAAGCATCTTAACCTGTGGCTCAACCCTTGAAACGGTGGGCAAAATAGCCGATTACGTCACGCTGGATACGGGAACCGAGCAGCGCGTTGATTCCCATGTAGAGAGCAATGCCTGTAACCCCCTGAAGGATACCGGTCACGAGGGGATTGTCAACCACAAGCGCAATCGCGGCGACAGGAACGAGGATAAGAAGCGTCTCCATCAGGTAAGGGGTCAGGTCGAGAAGGAACGAAATGGCCGGCCGGTGACACAGCCTGACAGCAATCAGCAGCGTGGCCACCCATGTCAGGGCCGAGGCTGCGAGCTGTCCCCACAGAAATATTTTCACTCCTTCAACGAGGCTGTCGGGGGAAGAAAGCGAGATATAAGGGAGCGTCACTATAATGGCGATAATCGCGGTTATATCGCGCAGAAGTTCGGTATAGATCATGAGCCGCGAGCGTCCGAGAGCCATTATATAGTTATTATAAAGCGACTGGAGGACGGTGAAGACACCGCGCACGAGCAAAATCTGAAACAACCCTATCGAGGCATCCCATTTGGTTCCGAAAAGGATGTGGAAAATCGGCGCGGCCATGACGGCAAGCAATCCGAGGGCCGGAAACAGCAGATAGGCGGTGAAACGGTTCATCTTGGATGTCGCGGCAGCAAAACGTTCCGGGTCATCCTGCACTTGGGAGAGCGCGGGAAGAAATGACGCTCCAAGCACCTGTGCAAGTGATGAAATGCCCATTTTGCTCCACTTGTCGGCCTGTGAATAGTAACCGAGTGACACAAGGCCAACCCTGTTGCCGATAAAAAAGGCATATATCTCCTGAAAGGCAACGTTGAGAAACGAAGTCGCCATCACTCCTGAGCCGAAATTAAAAAATGACCTTAGCGATGCCACCGAGAATTTCAACAACGGCCTCCACTCGCTGGTCAGCCACAGGATGGCCGACTTTACCGTGGCGAGGGTGATGGCCTGCCACACGAGTGCCCATGCCCCCCACCCGGTGAGAGCAAGAGTTATTCCGACAACCGCACTGAACACGAGACCGACGCTATTGCTCACCGCTATCATCTTGACCTGCATCATTTTTACGAGACGGTTGGCCGGCACAATGGCCGTCGCATTTATAATGAATGTCAGAAACATCACCCTTGACAAGGGAATGATGCGCATGTCCTTTTTGAAAATATCAGCAATCAGCGGGGCTGCGAAAAACAGGATGATGTAGATGACGACGGCCACCCCGATGTTGAACCACATCACGGTCGAATAGTCGAGATGGGAAGGCTTCTTACGCTGAATCAGCGCCGACGCAAACCCGCTGTCAACAAAGAGGGTCGCAAATGCCTGAAACACCATAATGGCAGCCACGAGACCATAGTCGGAGTGGGACAACAGCCGCGCCAGTACCACGCCGGTAACGGCATAGAGAAACTGGGTGGCCACGCGGTCAATCGCGTTCCACTTGATGGTACGGGCCACCTTGAGTTTCAGATTGTCGTCCTCGGACATGAATCGCTATTTTTCCATCAGAGGCTCAATCTTGATGCCGACCGACGATTTTTTGATTTCGGGTTTGCCTCGATAATAGATTTTGCTACTGCCGAGACCGTAGACGCTCAGCTTGTTAACCGCCCATACCCCTATCGAGCCTGTTCCGCTGGCTTTTACCGTAACCTCGGCAGCCTCAAGCTCGTCGGCCTGAATCACTCCGGTGCCGTAGAACGTATAACGGGCGTCATCACATTTCCCGGTAAGAATCAGCAACCCGTTACCGGTCTTTATCGCACCGTTGACACGGGTCGACTTGATATTGCGCACGACAAGATGCCCGTTACCTATCACATTGGCCGTCAGCTGGGAGCAGGGAGCGACAGTCAGGACACGCACCGTCGAGTCGCCTGAATTTTCCACCTTGTTTAGAAAAGATGAGTAGACTGTGACCGTGGGCAGTTTTCCGGCAGCCGAGGCGCCGTCGGCAGTCTGGACTTCGAGCGTGCCCTTGGGATTGCTGAAAATCAGCATAGACGCGCGGTCAGGCGTTGTCTCGAAGACAGCCATTCCGGCCGAGTCGGGGTTGCAGCGATAATCGACATTGATACTGTTGACCACTTTCAACTCGTTGAACTCGTTGATGTTTAATGCATATCGTGTCGTTTCCTGAGCACGGGCACAGAAAACTGACAGAATAAAGATGACAAGTAAATTGACGCGGTGCATTTTCATTGTTGTAAAGATGTGGATTGAGATGGAATAATTTCAGTTTCGATGCGGTGCAGCACGGTTTCGAGCTCGTCAAGTGTCGATGCGCGCAGCATCTCTATGCGGGTGTCGCGGAAATGGGAAATACCCTTGAACAGCGGCGATGCGGCAAGGTGACGGCGGATGTGGAGGATACCCCGATACTCGTCGATGCGGTCGACGCTTTCATGAATCTGTCGGCGCAACAGCTTGAATTTTTCGGCCACTGACAACGGCTCGACTTCGCCCGAGGCAATAAACTGCTTGATTTCGTGAAAAATCCACGGGGCCCCGATTGAAGCACGCCCCACCATGACACCGTCGACACCATAACGGTCAAATGCCGCCCGGGCAAGTTCGGGAGTGGTGATGTCACCGTTGCCTATGACCGGAATGTCAAGGCGCGGGTTCTCCTTGACACGGGCAATCATTTCCCAGTCGGCCGATCCGGTGTACATCTGCGAGCGGGTGCGGCCATGCACTGTCAGAGCCTTTATACCGCAATCCTGCAACTGCTCGGCAAGTCCGACTATTATTTTCGACTCGTGGTCCCACCCGAGACGGGTCTTGACCGTGACCGGGATGCTGACAGCCTTTACGACGGCGCGTGTGATCTCAAGCATCTTGGGAATATCGCGCAACATTCCTGCCCCGGCGCCTTTCCCGGCAACCTTCTTGACGGGACAGCCGAAATTGATGTCGAGAATGTCGGGATGAGCGGCTTCGACAATCCGGGCAGCCTCGACCATCGGCTCCACTTCACGGCCATAGATTTGAATCGCCGTGGGACGTTCGCCCGGATCAATAGACAGCTTGCGCGTCGTTGCCGGGATGTCGCGAATCAGCGCGTCGGCGCTGACAAATTCGGTATAGACCATATCAGCCCCAAGCTCCTTGCAGATGAGCCGGAACGAGCGGTCGGTGACATCCTCCATCGGCGCGAGCATGACAGGACGTTCTCCAAGTTCTATATTGCCTATTTTCATTTAGAGGGTCGTGTTTTTAATTACAAAGTTAGCAAATCTTTCCCAAATGAAGTTCAAATAATCCAAAAAGGCGAAAAACGCCCTCTTAATCAGGCACCGTGCACGCCGGTGGACTCCGAGGCTAAAAGGGCGGCATCCTCATCATGTGAGAGTGCCGCCCGGTATAAGGTCGGGGTCAATATGCTGCCTTATTTGCTTTCGTCAACCTTGTTGTAGCGGGCGTTGAGACCGGCGACAACTTCGGCTGTAACGTCAAGCGTGGGATTGAAATATATGCCGGCAGCCTTGAACAGGATGGCATCATATCCGCGGGTGGCATTGTATTCCTTTATAAATTTTTCGATAGAGTCGTTGAGCTGGAGCTGCTGCTGAGCAAGCTCGTTCTCTGTATTGCGGCTCAGGTTGGCGAGATAGGTTTCGGCTTCTTGCTGCTTTTTCTGAAGAGTGGCCATGTCGGCATTGTAGCTTGCTTCGGAGAGATAACCGTTGGAACGCGCTTTTTGCTCGATGGTGGCGGCAAACTTCTGAAGCTCGGCTCCTTTGGCCTGACGGGCGTTGTCGACTTTTGACAAAGCGCGCACATAGGCTTCCTGAAAGTCCTTTGCAAGATTATATTGAGCCATAATCGAGTCATGGTCTACATAGCGGATGTTGAGGGCCGGGGCGGTACCGTCGGTTGTCTGGGAAGCTGCGGGAGCGGCGTTCTGGGCAGAACCGTTGGCACTGTTGTTGCCACAGGAGGTTGCCATGACGGCAGCGAGCGAAAGGGCAAGAATGTTAGCTGACAATGCTAATTTTTTCATGTCAAGTAGATTGAGTAATGTAATAGAATTATCTTTTATTTTCATTCAATATCAATGTAAAGGCGTTTTCACTCAGGACGGCTTGCACACCCGATTCCACGGCGGCGCATCTCGGGATGGTCGTGAACGTGCCCTGAGGGAAACCTACCATCCTTGACAAACAGGACCTTTACCCCGAGCAGCACAAAAGCCATCAACATGAGGATTACAGAGATTGCCAATACAAGTATAATTTTCATAGGGCAAATTGCATTTACGATGCAAAAGTAACAATTTACGGCAAAATATTGTGTGTGTATCAATTTTATTTTATAACTTAGTGGTGCTTTAAGATGAATTTTAACATTATTTTTCCATTAAGCATCCAATTGTTTAAGATTACTTATTTTTTAACAACGGTATAAAATATGACAATCAAAGACCTTCAACCGGCTCTCGTCTTTTCGATTTTCGACGAGATTACTCAGGTGCCCCGTCCGTCCAAGAAGGAAGGGAAAATCCGTCAGTATCTTCTTGATTTTGCTGCCAAGCACAACCTCTCGGTGAAGACTGACGCCGTGGGCAACGTTGTAATGTCACGTCCCGCCACTCCCGGCCACGAGGATGCCCCGACCGTTATACTTCAGGCCCACATGGACATGGTGTGCGAGTCCAATGACAAGAATTTTGATTTTGAGAACTCTCCCATAAAGACTGTCGTTGATGGAGAATGGCTCCGTGCCGACGGTACCACCCTCGGTGCCGACAACGGCATCGGAATGGCTGCCGCCCTTGCCGCGCTGATTGACGACTCGTTTGTCCACGGGCCTCTCGAAGCCCTTTTCACAGTTGACGAGGAAACCGGCCTTACCGGCGCCAACAACCTCGGCGAAGACATGATTACCGGCACCATGCTGCTCAACCTTGACTCGGAAGACGATGCCGAGATATTCGTAGGGTGCGCCGGTGGAGTCGACACAACCTGCACATTCTCCTACAACCGCTCTTTTGCGCCCAAAGACTTCCTCTATTTCAAGATTAATATCGAGAAAGGTCAAGGAGGGCACTCCGGCGGCGACATCCACCTTGGCCGTGCCAATGCCAACAAGCTCCTCGCACGTTTCCTCTTTGACCTCTCGCAGAAACACGAGGTATCGCTGGCCGAAATCGACGGCGGCAACCTGCGCAACGCCATTCCCCGCGCCGCCCATGCAATTATCGGCGTGCACACGTCGCGCAAAGAAACTGTGCGCACGATGCTCAACCACTTTATCGCCGATGTCGAGAACGAATACAAAGGGCTCGAACCCACCCTCGAAATCTCGATGGAGAGCGTCGACACCCCTGATTTCGCTATCGACGAGACAACTTCGCTCAACATCATCCGTGCGCTTTACAGCGCGCCCCACGGAGTAATCTCCATGAGCCGCGACCTTGAAGGGCTGGTAGAGACTTCAACCAATCTTGCCGCCGTCAAGATGATTCCTGACAACAAAATTCTTGTTACAACAAGCCAGCGCAGCTCGGTCGAGTCTCGCAAATGGGACATCGCCTATCAGGTAGAGGCACTGTTTAAACTCGCCGGTGCCGAAGTCACACACGGTGACGGCTATCCCGGATGGCAGCCCAACCTCGAATCTCCCATCATGGCAATCGCCCGCGATGCCTACAAGGAACTCTATGGCGTGACTCCCGCCATCAAGGCTATCCACGCCGGACTGGAGTGTGGCCTTTTCCTTGAAAAATATCCCCACCTCGACATGGTATCGTTTGGCCCGACACTGCAGGGTGTTCACTCTCCGAGCGAACGCATGCACATTCCCGCTGTAGAGAAATTCTGGGGGCAAATCAAGCGCACTCTTGAAAAGGTTGCCGAGCTAAAGAAGTAACCGAGGCTGTTCAGAAACAACATTATTCCTAAATTATAAAAAGCAGAGGGGTTGCCCGCCGTTCCAACAGACCGGCTGTCACAACCTCTCTGCTTCGTCATCTGTGCCTGAAAAATGAAACTACACTATTCAATGAGAATCCCTCTTGCCTCAGCCGCTGTCGTTATGGCGGCAGGATGCGTTGCCTCACGCAATGAGATTACGACCGATTCGGTCGGGATAGCAGTCGAGGAAATCACCGAGGCCGGAGTCGAGGTCGCCGAGATGGAACTTGCCGCCGACACTATAATCCGCTTGACCGAGCAGGACTTTGTCGAAGTCGCCGAGGAACTGGGCGTTGACGTGGCGAGCGTTAAAGCCGTCATCGAAATCGAGGCCGGAAAATCGCATCAAGGATTTTCAGCTCCGGGACAACCGATAATGAATTTTGACCTGTCAATGTTCCGTCGTTTCACGTCAAAGCGCGGCATCAATCTCGCCAAATACCGAAAATCTCATCCGACGGTATTCAACCGCGCCGGAAGAACCCAATCGGCCGTTTACCGCCGCTTTAAAGCTGCCGAGTCGATTAACCGGCACGCAGCCATCGAGGGCACGTTCTGGGGAATGTTTCAAATCGGGGGATTCAACTGGAAAAAATGCGGCACAAAGGACATCGATGAATTTGCCATGCTCATGAGCCGCAGCGAACGCGACCAACTTGAATTATTTGCCAAATTCATTATAAACTCCGGACTGCTGAAAGCTTTGCAGCAAAAAAACTGGGCCGCTTTCGCCCGTGGCTATAACGGCCCCGGTTATGCGCGCCGCGGCTACCACACCCGCCTCGCCGCAGCTTACAGGAGATATAATACGGTGAAAGGTGAAGGTAATAGTTAACAGGCATTTTTGATTATTCCAATCTATTATCTTCACCTTTCACCTTTTACTTTTATCTCACAACCACCTCCACGGGGGTGAGATCAGATGAGGATGGGCCGTAGAGAAGCTCATAGCGGCCGGGGAGGACTTTCATGCGGCCCGACTCGTGATCAAATGTCTCGAAGGCCGACGGAGAAAGACTGAATTTAACCTTTGCCGTGTCACCTTTCTTAATATTGACACGCTTGAAGTCACACAGAGTCTTGGCCGGTGCGTCTTTGCGGTCGAGCGGGCGCATATAAACCTGCACCACTTCATCTCCATCGCGATCGCCGCTGTTCCTGACATCTACCGTCAGGTCAACGCTTTCACCTGCTTTGATTTTCTTTTTTCCGAGTTTTGCCCCTTTGTAATCAAAAGTGGTATAGCTCAACCCGTAACCGAAAGGATAAAGAGGCTTGTCAGTCATGTAGCGATAGGTGCGGCCTATCATTGAATAATCCTCGAAATCGGGCAGTTGGGAGTCGTCTCGATAAAATGTAACCGGCAGACGGCCTGCAGGATTATAGTCGCCAAAAAGCACGTCGGCCACAGCCGTACCACCGGCCTGTCCCGGATACCATGCCTGAAGAACCGCATCACATATAGAATCCTCGGGGGTAATGCCGACAGCTGCCCCCGAGCAGTTGACATAGACAATTTTCTTTCCTTGCTGTTTCAACTGCTTCATCAGTTGGCGCTGTATGCGTGGAAGCTCGATAGTCTCGCGGTCACCGCCACGAAACCCTTCGTAAGACACAGGCATTTCCTCCCCTTCGAGTTCTGGCGATATACCGCCGACAAATATGACAACATCGGCATCGCCGGGATCGGTATCGTAGTTCTCGTTTTGGGTTATGTCAAACTTCAATTCGGCCAGTCCGTCACCCACATGGCTGTAAAACAGCTCGATGTCATAGGTCTTTCCTTTCTCGGCCTTGATTGTGTGGGCAAAATCGCGAGAACCATTACCCTTTGCGATATCGATCACCTTCTCCCCGTTGACCGAGAGATAACGCGCGCCGCCGCCGTCAGAAGAAAACGCCACGACATAATCGCCGCTTTCGTCGGGAATAAAAGCAGCACGGTAAAGTCCCGAAAAATCAGCGAGATTGACCCCCGGAGCAAACACGGTAGCTCCACCGGTCGAGAAATTAAACGGGGTGGTCTCGACAACGCGGGCAACCGGGAGACCTTCGGGCTCGATGCTGTTCCAGTAGTTGGCCGAGACACATTGAACGCCATCGACCGACAGGCGGTTGAAATAAGACACTTTATTGCTGTTCACCACATGGTCACACCCGCGTAGATAAGCCACATCTCCCACCTTCTCCTTTATACCGTCGAGAATAGTGACGGTGTGGGAGGGGAAACCGTTATAATTGCCCCACTGCATGACTGAATCCACCGCGTTTGGACCCATGACGAGAAGTCCTTTACTCTGTTTTGGCAACGGAAGGATACCGTTGTTTTTCAACAATGTCATCGACTTGCGGGCCATATCGAGGGCGATTTCCTTATGCGAAGGAGAATCAATAATGTCAGGCGAAATCGCCGTCCACTGCGACTCGGGGTCGTCGTCAATCTCGCCGAGGGCGAAACGCGCCTCAAGCACCCGTTTCAGATGGGAATCAATCTCGGCCTCGGTTATGAGTCCCCGGTCAACAGCTTCTTTAAGACTGTAAAGGACCGGGCCGCATTCGAGGTCGGTTCCCGACATAACCGCATCGGCACTGGTTTCGGCCGGACCGGCATGAGTTCCGTGGGCTCCTTCTCGATAAAAATCGTTCAACGCCCAGCAGTCGGTTACAATTATCTTGTCATAACCCCATTCGTCGCGAAGTATCTGCGTGAGCAGTTTTTTGCTGCTGCAACAGGGTTCTCCCTCAAAACGCTGATAGGCACACATTACCTGCCCGACCCCGGCGTCGACCAATGCCTTGAAAGCGGGAAGATAGGTCTCCCACAGGTCACGATGGTCGAGCGTGGCGACATCAAACGAATGCCGGTTCCACTCCGGGCCGCTATGCACGGCATAATGTTTGGCACCGGCGATTGTCTTGACATATTTTGAATCGGAAGGCCCCTGAAGGCCCTTGACAACCGCGACTCCCATGCGCGAGGCAAGACAGGGGTCCTCGCCATAGGTCTCCTGTCCGCGTCCCCACCGGGGGTCTCGGAAAATGTTTACATTCGGGGCCCAGAACGTCAGTCCGTAATATTGGCCACGCTGCCCTTTCAGGCGCATCTCGTTATACTTGGCTCGGGCCTCGTCGCTCACCATGTCAAACGCCGTTTTCACCGCCTCGTCATCAAATGTCGCGGCCATGCCTATCGACTGGGGTAGCACGGTGGCGGTTCCAGCGCGCCCCACTCCGTGGAGAGCCTCGTTCCACCAGTTATATTCCGGTATGTTAAGGCGCGGTATGGCAGGCGAGCCGTGGGTCATCAGGCTTGCCTTTTCTTCAAGCGTAAGCCGCGAGACAAGATCATCGGCGCGTTGCGCGGGTGAAAGCGACGTGTCCTGCCAAGGGTCGGCCGCGCCGAGGCCGAAAGGACTTATTGTAACAAGAGCTATGGTTAGCTTTAAGGATTTAGAGATATTCATAATGTGATAATGTTATATTGCAAAGATAAATGATTGCATGATTGAACAGATGCACAAATGAGTCATTTTCTTGCTCTATTGCATCACACCCCGGCCATATATTCCCGTGCGGGAAATAATGTCCAAGAGGGGGCCTAAAAAAGATAGTCGCCGTGCAATCTTTTGCACGGCGACTGTCGTATGTCATATTTCTACTCAGTTATTGTCGATAGCGCTGGTGATGGAATGAAAAACGTCATCGATTTTTCCGCTGCCGTGAATCGGACGGTAAGTGCCTTTGCCGATATAGAAATCGCGCAGCGGCGAGGTGGTCGAATGATATACTTTCAGTCTCTCGTTGATGGTTTCAAGATTATCGTCGGCACGCCCCGAAACCTTTCCGCGCTCAAGCAGTCGCCCAACCAGTTCCTCGTCGGCCACTTCAAGACCGATTACCGAGTGGACTTTTTCGCCACGCTCGTCAAGCATCTTTTCCAGTTCCTCGGCCTGCTTGATAGTGCGGGGGAAACCGTCGAAAATAAAACCTTTCACATTCTTTCCGTGACGGTCAACCACGTCGGCGAGAATACGCACCATGAGGTCGTCGGGAATCAGATGACCCTGTGAGATGTAGGAGTCGGCAACCTTGCCTAGCTCGGTGCCGGCGGCGATTTCTTTGCGCAGCACGTCACCGGTCGAGATGTGGACAAGGCCATACTTGTCGATCAGACGCTCGCTCTGCGTGCCTTTACCACTGCCGGGAGCGCCAAAAATAACCAGATTAAACATCTTCTTTGTCTTTATCTTTTTCGCTTAGTACATATATGTCGGGGAGATTACGGGCCATCCCGTCAAGGTCAAGGCCATATCCGATGATGAACTTGGTGGGAATATTGAACCCCACATAGTCAGGCTCGACCTTGTGCTGGAGCGCGTCCTCCTTGAACAGGAGGGTCGCCACCTTTATCCGGGCCGGATTATGAGCCTTCATGTCGTCAATCAGCTTGACAATAGTGTTGCCCGTGTCGATGATGTCTTCCACAAGGATTATCGTGCGGCCCTCGATATTCTCGGTCAGCCCCATTACCTCCTTGACTTTGCCGGTCGACCCCATTCCCTCATAGCTTTTGAGGCGGATGAAGGTGATTTCGGCATCGCAGTCCACCGCACGGATCAAATCCGATGCAAAGGGGAAAGCGCCATTCAGAACACATACAAACAGAGGCACTGTGCCTTCACAGTCGCGAGTTATCTGCGCGCCGATTTCGGCGACACGTTCCTTGATTTTATCGCTCTCGATATAGGGTTCAAACGTGAGACCCTGATAAGTTTTCAGCTTGGTACAGTTGGGAGTGTCCATATATCGGAATTAGTAGAATTTTCTGATACCCATGATTTCACGCACTTCGGCGAGTGTCTTTGCGGCACGCTCGCGGGCTCGCTCTGCCCCCTGCTTTACAACACGGGCGATATAAGCATCGTCATTGACAATGTCGAGATAACGTTCACGGATGGGAAGCGTCACTTTGAGAATGTCTTCGGCCAGCTGCTTTTTAAGGTCGCCGTAACGGATTGAGCAGTCGGCATAGGCATCACGGAACTGCTGAACGGTTTCGGGAGCCGAGGTAAGCGCCATCAGTGTCAGCAGATTTGCCACAGGCTCGCTTATGGGGGAATTGGGTTCTTTGGGGCCTTCGTCGGTCACGGCGCGCATGACCTTCTTGCGCAAAACCTTCTCCTCGTCGACGAGATAGATGCAGTTTCCCTCGCTCTTGCCCATCTTGCCCGAGCCGTCAAGACCGGGAACCTTGACCGGTTTTCCGCCAAAGTCAAAGTTGACAGGTTCAGGGAACAGGTCGACACCGTAGAATGAGTTGAAACGACGCGCAAAACGACGTGTCAGTTCGAGATGCTGCTCCTGATCTTTCCCGACAGGCACCTTGTGGGCTTTCTGAATGAGGATGTCGACCGCCATGAGCGTGGGATAAGTCAGCAGTCCGGCATTGACGCGCTTGTTAGAGTCAGTGCCGATTATCTGTTTCTCTATATCCTGACCGTCATCCTTGATTCCGAGCTGCTTGCGGGCCTTGTCCTTGAACGATGCCGTGCGCATCAGCTCGCCGATGCCCACATGCATGTTGAGCAGAAGATACATTTCCGATATTTCGGGGACATCACTTTGGACAAATATGGTGGCTTTATCAGGATCGACACCTGCGGCAAGATATTCGGCAAGAATATTTCTGACGTTGACGTGCAACGCCTCGGGATCGGGCGTGGTGGTCAGAGCATGAAGGTCGGCGATAAAGTACATGCAGTCATAATCATTCTGCATCTTGACAAACTTGCTCAGTGCACCGTAGTAGTTCCCGAGATGAAGGTTGCCGGTGGCGCGTATGCCGGAAAGCACAATCTCTTTTTCGTTCATAGGAGGTATTTCGATATAATTTTGGCAAAATTACTAAAATTTTGTCAATGCGCAATGCCGTGCCGCAAAAATAAGTACTCCCTAAAAAAACATAGAAAAGCGACCGGAAAAATTCCGGTCGCTTTTCTCTTGTACCTATTATATATAGGGAATTTATTGCTCAAGGGTCGCGAGGATGGAGTTGAGCTCCTCCTCGGTCGCTGTCAGGCGGGAGCGGCAAGAACGCAGCAGCTCAGCGGCGCGACGCGTATAGACAGCGAGGCGGTCTATGTCGCAATTGTCACTCTGCATGGTGCGCAGAATCGTTTCGAGCTGCGCCACGCTCTCGTTGTAGGTCATTTCCTCGACCGGCTTGAATGCTTCGGCTGACATATTATTGACGGCCAGAAACGGTTGCCGAGCGGTCAATCTTGAGGACGAGGCCCTGAAGCACCTTGCCCGGGCCGAGTTCTACAAACTCGGTAGCACCGTCGGCAATCATGTTCTGGACAGTCTTGGTCCAGCGAACGGGGGCGGTAAGCTGCGCAACGAGGTTGGCCTTGATTTCAGCGGGGTCAGTATGGGGAAGTGCGTCCACGTTCTGGTAAACGGGGCAGACAGGAGCTGACACGGTAGTCTTCTCGATAGCCTCGGCGAGCTCGGCGCGGGCCGGTTCCATACAGGGTGAATGGAACGCGCCTCCGACGGGGAGTTTCAGCGCACGCTTGGCACCGGCTGCGAGAAGCTGCTCACATGCAGCGTCGATTGCGGCATTTTCGCCCGAGATAACGAGCTGTCCGGGACAGTTGTAGTTGGCACACACGACAACACCGTCGATACCGGCGCAGATTTCCTCAACCTTCTCGTCGGGAAGGGCGAGCACGGCTGCCATTGTCGAAGGGGTAAGCTCGCAGGCTTTCTGCATTGCCTGTGCGCGGGCCGACACGAGACGGAGACCGTCTTCAAAAGTCAGCGCGCCAGCAGCCACGAGGGCCGAGAACTCGCCGAGAGAGTGACCGGCGACCATGCCGGGAGCGAACTCGTCGCCGAGAGTCTTGGCGAGAATGACCGAGTGGAGGAAAATTGCAGGCTGGGTCACGCGGGTCTGCTTGAGTTCTTCGGGAGTGCCTTCAAACATGATGTCAGTGATGCGGAAGCCCAGAATATCGTTGGCTTTTTCAAACATTTCGTGAGCCACGGGATTGTTGTCGTAAAGGTCTTTGCCCATTCCGACAAACTGTGCCCCCTGACCGGGGAATACAAATGCTTTCATAATCGGTAAATTATCAGATTTTATGTGAAATTAGAGTGCAAAGGTAAGGTTTTTTATCGTGACATGAGTGGTTTTAGGTGATAAATGTGTATCTTTACGCTCCAAAAACAACACTACAGACACGATGACCGGATTAATCACAGGCCTGTTCAACTTGGGAACCGGCGAAATCATTATCATAGTATTTGCTATAATCCTTCTTTTCGGAGCCAAGAAAATACCCGAGCTGATGCACGGAATCGGCAAGGGCATCAACAGTTTCAAGAAGGGTATGAATGATATTTCCGACGAAATCAACCGTCCTGCCGGCGACAAGGAAAACGACGGCAAGGATGAGTCCCCAAAGTAACCATGTCCGCAGAAGGCAAACTGGAACAGATGGACTTTTGGGGCCATGTCGAGGCCCTCAGGACAACGCTGCTGCGCGGCGGTGCCGTAGTGCTTGTCATGATGGCGGCACTATTTGCCTTCATGCCGTGGATTTTTGACAACATCATTCTCGCCCCCTGTCGCGGCGACTTCGTGCTTTACCGCCTGTTTGAATCAATCTCGCGTCGCTGGGAATGGATTCCCGATTTCTCCACCGAGGGTTTCGAGGTCAAGCTCATCAACATCCGGCTTGCCTCGCAGTTTTTCACCCACATGTCGGCATCCTTTTGGATGGGGATAGTGCTGTCGTTCCCGGCCCTTATATATTTAATGTGGCGGTTTGTTGCTCCCGCCCTCTATGACAACGAGAAAAAAGGGGTCAGGAAGGCATTCTTTTTCGGGAATCTGATGTTCTACCTCGGGACTGCGGCGGGTTATTTTGTCGTTTTCCCTATAACGCTGCGGTTTCTCGCCGAATACCGGCTCAGCGAGCTGATTCCCAATCAGATTTCGCTCGACTCCTACATGGACAACTTTTTCGTGCTCATCCTCGTGATGGGGATAGTGTTTGAACTGCCGCTGCTCGCGTGGCTGCTCGGGCGCATGGGAATCCTCTCGCGCGAGTTTTTCAACAAGTTCCGCCGCCATGCCATTGTCGTGCTGCTCATTCTCGCCGCAATAATCACCCCGACGGGCGACCCCTTCACGCTGATGATTGTCTTTCTTCCCATTTACTTGCTTTGGGAATTATCTGCTTTCGTCGTGCCGAGATAAATCACAAAAATATGTCAATTATCTGACAAAAAAGTATCATACAGCGTCAACATTTATTCGCTAAATTTGTATCATAATTTGTTTTCAACTCTTTACCATGATTATGCCGTGACACATAATGTCAAATCGCACACATCGTAACGAGCCTAAAAAGCAACCTAACCGACAAACCTGAAATGACATTATAATATTAACTTAAATCTACCTTATTGTATGATTAAACAATTACTCTCATGCGCTGCAGTTGCAGCACTCTCGTTCAGCGTTAACGCCGAAACGCTTAATCTTTCACTTGAAAATCTCAATTCCGGATGGGATTCTTCCTATGACAAGGACACAAAGACAATTACATTTGATGGCGCATGGAAAGGCTGCGGATGGTGGCTCGGAAATGCCGATTACAGCAAATATGACGAAGTCGTTGTTGAATTTGAACCGGTTGAATTTGACGTCCAGCTCGTAGTAGAGTACAACGGAGACCCGAAACCGGCCGCATCTGACGCTATGGCTCCCGCCGGAAAAGACAAAGTGATTGTTGAGCTGAACCCCGAATACAAGAATGACGTGATGCAGATTTACATTCAGAATTCTGCAGCCGGAACTCTGACTCTCAAAGCAGCCTACATCCAAAACGCTGAAGTTTTTGATCCGACTGCCTCAGTATTGCTGTGGGAAGGCGAGCAAGCCCTCGACTGGTGGGAGCACGCTGTTAAAATTCCCGTGTCGGACTTCAAAGCCGCTAAAATACAGGTCGGCGACGAACTGGCCATCACCTATACCCTCCCCACCGACGGAGGCAGCCTGAAACTTCAGCTTCTTGAAAGCAGCTGGAGCCAGCACATCCTTCCCGGATTTGAAAATGTGGAAGGCTATCAAAAGGAATACGGCACTGTTTATTTCGGCCAGTCAGGCACTTTCAAAATGCCCCTTATCGAGGCTGACGTCACCGACCTTACTGACGCTGCCGCCAATCAGTCGTTAATGCTTGTCGGCGACAATTTCACCGTAACAAAGGTTGAAATTCTCCGTCAGCAGAGCGGTGTTGAAAACATCATTGCCGAGGCCGATGCCAACGCTCCTGTCAACGTCTACAACATCGCAGGCCAGCAGGTTCGCGCCAACGTTCTCCCCGCTGAAGCCACTGAAGGTCTCGCACCCGGTTTCTACATCGTGGGCAACAAGAAGGTTCTCGTGAAATAATCGCGACCCCAAGCAATTCCAAATACATTAATTAAAAATCGGCTTTGACGTGGTGTCAAGGCCGATTTTTTATTATCTTTGCGCCAAATGCGTAAAATTATTTCGACCCATGAAAATTCATTCCACACTCGGCAGTGTGCTTATGCTGCTGTCGCCTCTTGCCGCCTTGGCCGCAAATGACAATTCTTTCCAAGTCACCACCCCGAGTGGACGCAACGTTGTCGTGACGCTTGTAACTGACGACATCGTGCGCGTCGACAACTATGCCCAAGGTGAGAAACTTACCCTCACCCCCGCCTCGGTTCTCACCGAATCGACAGCCTCGACCCCCTCGGTCAGCTATACCGACGGGGTCGCTCGCGTAATCTCCACCCCTACCGGAATGGTGATAAGCATCGACCCTGAGACAGGCGGGGTGACCATCTCGGCCGGTGCCGACCGCGCCGTCAGCGACAACGGACTCCGCGCTGTCAGCGACGGCAAGCAGCAACTCTCGCTTTCAACGATGGGCAGCGGCTCGTTTTACGGCGCCGGCGAACGCGGCTATAGTTTCAACCTTGCCGGGGACACGCTGGTAATGTACAACAAGCAGAACTACGGCTACACCGCCGGGGAACAACGCATCAAGCAGATGAATATCACCATGCCCCTGTTCTTGTCGTCCAACGGTTACGCCGTTGTATTTGACGATTTCGCCGCCGCCGAAATGGTGATGTCCAACCCCATCGTCTACACTACCGAGTCACGCCGCCCGGTTTCCTACTACTTCATCAACGGCGCAGGCTCTCTCGCCGATGTCACCTCGCGACTCTCGTCGCTGACAGGGCGTCAGGACCTCCCGCCGTTCTGGGCAATGGGATATATTACCTCTAAATACGGCTATCACACCGAAGCCGAGACCCGCGGAGTGGTCGACACTCTGCGTCGCGCCGGTTATCCCCTCGACGGCATCGTGCTCGACCTATACTGGTATGGCAAGGAACAGGACATGGGCCGTCTCGATTGGGACAAGGACCAATGGCCCAACCACACCAAGATGCTTGCCGACCTTAAAAAACAGGGGGTGAACCTCGTGGCAATATCGCAACCCTACGTCCTGCGCAACGGTCGCGCCCTCGACAACTACAACGAGCTTGCCCCCAAGGGAATGTTTGTCAAGGACTCGCTTGGCAACCCGCAGGAAGTGAAAATATGGGTGGGCGAAGGAGGAATGTTTGACGTCTCCAACCCCGACACCCGCTTATGGCTCCGCAACCGCTACAAAGACCTTACTGCCGACGGCATCACCGGCTGGTGGGGCGACCTCGGAGAACCGGAAGTGCACCCCGAGACAGGCCGTCACGCCAACGGTCTCACCGCCCGAGAATATCACAATCTATATGGCAACGACTGGAGCTCGATTATCCATGACCTGTTCCGCGAGGAATTTCCCGACACAAGGTTGATGACCCTCATGCGCGGCGGCACGACAGGTCTGCAGCGTTACAGCGTCTATCCGTGGTCGACCGACGTGTCCCGCTCGTGGGGAGGACTGCAACCACAAGTCATCATCATGCTCAACTCCGGACTCAGCGGCCTCGGATACATGAGCCATGACGTGGGCGGATTTGCGATTGACCCCGAGCACCCCTACGACCCGGAACTTTATGTGCGCTGGCTGCAACTCGGCACCTTCTCCCCCATTCTGCGCACCCATGCACAGGCTACAGCCGAACCGTTCAAATACCCCGACCATCAGAACATAATTCTGCCTCTGATTCAGGCACGCTACCGCTGGCTCCCCTACAATTACACCCTTGCCTACGAAAATTCAGCAATGGGTCTTCCGCTCGTCAGACCGCTCAACTTCTACTCGCCCGGCTCGTCACGCTACGACGACATTACCGACGAGTATCTGTGGGGACGCGACATCCTCGTCGCCCCGGTACTGACACCCGGCACCTCAGAGCGGCGCGTCATCTTCCCGGAGGGCACATGGGTTGATTATGCCGACCCGTCCCATGTCTACCACGGCGGTGACACCATCATGTACCCCGCCCCGCTCGACGTGCTGCCGATGTTTGTCCGCGCCGGGTCATTCATTCCACAAGCCGATTACGCGATGAAAAATACCGGCGACTACCGCCCCGAGCGGCTCACTGTCGAGTATTTCCCGGTAAAGGGTACCGGCACGACTTCTTATACCCTTTTCGAGGATGACCGCAAGTCGACAACCTCCCTGCGCGACAACGCCTATACCCTCGTCACTTTCACTGGCAACGAATCAGCCGACGGCACCATCGGCATAACCGTCGACTCGCAAGGAACCTATCCTGATGCCCCACTGTCACGCCGACTGACATTTGCCATCCACAATGTCCCCGCCCCGGTTCCCCCCGCCGACATTACCGTCAACGGCAACTATATCAACCGGCGCGCCGTCCGCTATAACCCCGACACCGCGACCCTGACCGTCATGACCGGCTGGGAACCGGCCTCGGATCCTCTTGAACTGAAAATAATGACGACGCGATAAACTTTCTTACACTAGTGGCGTTATAATGAAAACAATATACATTATTCACCACCATCATGGAAACAAAATCTATCAAAGGAACCAAGACCGAGCACAACCTGCTCGCAGCATTCGCCGGCGAAAGTCAGGCGCGTAGCCGTTACACCCTTTTTGCCCAGAAGGCTAAGGAAGAAGGATATGAACAGATAGCCAAGATATTCCTCATCACCGCCGATCAGGAACTGAGCCACGCCAAAATGTTCTTTGACCGGCTCGAAGGGGGAATGGTTGAAATCAACGCCGCCTACCCCGCAGGCGTAGTAGCCGACACGATGACCAATCTGCGCGAGGCTGCCGCAGGCGAACGCGAGGAATGGAGCGATCTCTACGCCTCTTTTGCCCAAATTGCGCTTGACGAAGGTTTCAAAGATGTCGCCATGATGTTCAAGAATGTCGCCAAAGTGGAAATCGAGCATGAGAAACGCTATCTGCGCCTGCTCGAACGACTCACCACCGAGACCGAATTCACTTCTGACGAGGAGACTGAATGGCAATGCATGCACTGCGGTTATGTCCACAAAGGGAAGTCGGCTCCGAAACGCTGTCCCGTTTGCGGCAAAGAGCAGGGTTACTTTGAACGCAAAGCTGAGAATTATTAGAGGGCGTTTCATAACAAATGTTAAATCCAAAGCCCGTTTTCACGGTCGGATTTCGTCATGAATCTCGGTCACATAGCCACAGCTATGCTCCCCTCTGTGTAATAACGAGTTAACTGAAAGAGGCTACCACTTTGGAT
>DLAR01000004.1 GCA_002494015.1 Porphyromonadaceae bacterium UBA7042
CCACTGATTTTCTACTGACCCGAAAAATAAAAAATCACAAATAATAACCCGACAGTTGCCGGAATAAAAAAAAATCCCTATCTTTGCAGCCACAAACGCCCGGATGGCGGAATAGGTAGACGCGCCGGTCTCAAACACCGGTGGAGCAATCCATCTCGGTTCGATCCCGAGTCCGGGTACAAAACTGAGGATTCTCGTTTCGAGAGTCCTCTTTTCTGTCTCTATCCCCTCTTAACTCATTGGCCTGTCCTTAGATAAGTTTAAGCACCTTGTTGTCAGAATCGGTTCTATGTTTGGATATATTAGAGATTCTTTTTAACTTTGCTATATGACTAAACATGAATTTATCTTAAAATTGCGAAACGCAGTAAAGGATTTTACTCCATTTATCTCTACGGAAGATGGCCAATGGGTTGTAAAAGGTTTTATAGATGTATATAAACACATCTATACCATCTCGACTGACACAAAAGTTGTATCAAAAATAATAGAACTATATATCTTCCCGCTTTTGTATAAATTTGCTAAGGATAATAATCTCCAGATAGAACTCACAAAGGAACAGAACTTTTATCCTGACATTACTTTTATTGACAACGAAGGCAATCTATTTGCGGTAGACCTTAAAAGTAGTTATCGCAAAACATCGACAAGAATTAACGGAATGACGCTTGGTGCATTTACGGGATATTTCCGCAACCGCAAAAGTAATAAGAACGCAACATACCCCTATTCATCGTATAAATCTCATATCGTTTTAGGTATTATATATAGTGAAAATGACGAGGCTATAGATGAGCGAAAATCTTATAAGCTTGAAAACCTTGACGAAATTATATCTGTTGTGAAAGATATTACCTTTTTCGTCCATGAAAAATGGAAAATTGCAACAGACAGACCATGAAGTGGGAATACGAAAAATATAGGTTCAATATCGCTGATTGAAGACTTAATCAACGGCAATGGTATTTTTGCTGAGTTGGGAGAAGAAGTTTTCGATGACTATTGGACTAATTATTTGACACCTGATATGGCTAAAAAAGCAGAGCTTGCAAAGCCATATTATAATAATTTGGAAACCTATAAAAAATTCAGAAATTTAAAGTAAATGCAGCCGTCATTATTTTCTGAGTTTGAAATTCCATTCAGGAATAAATTTCCATCTACCAGATATCAGGGTAGTAAAGCTAAATTTGTAGATTGGATATGGAATGAAATTTCAAATATTCCGTTCCAGACCGTGTTAGACGCATTTGGTGGCACTGGGTGTGTTGCCTACAAGCTAAAAGACAATGGCAAAACAGTAACATACAATGACATTTTACCTTTCAATTCTATTATTGGTAAAGCATTAATCGAGAATAGCTCTACTTTTCTAAGTCCGTCTGATATAGACTTTATATTAACCGAACATACAGATATTGATTATCCTACATTCATAACTGACAATTTCAAAGAAATATATTATACCGATGAAGAAAATCATTGGCTCGATGTTGTCAGATATAATATTTCCACAATAGAAGATGAATATAAACGAGCTATTGCATGGTTCGCATTATTCCAATCTTGTATTATTAAGAGGCCTTATAATCTATTTCATCGGAAGAATTTGTATGTACGACTTATTGATGTTAAGCGGTCTTTTGGAAATAAAAAAACATGGGACACTCCGTTTGGAATTCATTTCAGGGATTTCGTAGAAGAAGCTAATCATGCCGTTTTTGACAATGGAACGAATTGTAATGTATTAAGCAAGGATGCATTAACCATTGAAAATCGATATGATCTGGTTTATATTGACACGCCCTATATTAATGAAAAAGGGGTTGGCGTTGATTATGCCGATTTTTATCATTTCCTAAATGGTCTGGTATATTACGACAATTGGTCAAATTTGATTGACTATAACAGTAAGCATCATAGACTTAAGCGTGAATATAACATTTGGACTGATAAAGACAATATTTTAACAGGTTTTAGCCGATTAATCGAAAAGTTTCAAAAAAGCATCTTGGTCTTTTCATACCGTTCAAATGGAATCCCTTCAATTGAATCTTTGATAAATCTATTGGAAAAGAATGGTAGACACAATGAGTTGCGATTCTCTCGAGACATCAAGTATGTGCTAAGTGATAAAAAGTCGAAGGAGGTTCTAATTATATCCTACCCGAAATAATCAGTGGTTTATTTTCAGCGGCGCGATTAACAGATGTTAATCGCGCCGCCGTGGCGACATTCTGATGAAAAAATTGCAATTTTGTTGTCGGAAACTGTTTTTTTCCTATGGCCATTTTTCGAATTATGCGCATATCGGCACTCTTGACAACGGCAATCATCGCATTTTGGTTGCCGACATGCCTTTGCGCGGCCGACACCTCGGTATCGGGAGAAGACAAAGCACGTTTCGAGGCCATTTCGGGAATGAGCAACAGACAGTTGTTTGACCGCGCGACTCAATGGACCGACAGTCTTCCCGACAGCGCGCTGCTCTACTTTGACATCATCGCCAACCGCTATAGACAGTCTATGGCCGAGGATGACGCACGACTGTGTGCCGAGGCGTTGTTGAACTCGGGCAAAATATTCTATGACAACTTCAACTACAGCAACGCGATGGAGTCGCTGCTGAAGTGCCGCAAGGTGTGTGAAGACAACAATTTCCAGTCAATTCTCAGCGAAACCTACCGTTACATCGGCAACATCTACAGCCGCCACTCCGACTATGAACGCGCCATCACATTCTATGACAAGTCCCTCGGCATCGGCCTGTTCTGCTACGAGTTCAGCCACACCCTCGGCCTCCCCGACATCTACGATACGACCAACTCGGGTTCCAAACTGACAATGGGAGAATGGGACGTGATGGACTTGGGATGTTACAACAATTCGATGCGCACCCCGGCGGGATATTCCTCCTATGTGAAAAGCGTCCTCGGCTGGATTGAGCCTGAGTTGCCCGAGGCCAAAGCCACCGGCGTGACTCTGCCGTCGCTCGGCAGCGAGGCACGCGCGATAAAAATGGTGTCGCCGTCGGACCCCGACGAGTATTTTCTGTCTCGAAACCCGCAGTAAGAGTGACAAATGGGACGCACACCTGCCCGGCGAAGGGATGCTGATTGTCAAGGTAAAGTATGATGCCGACGTGTGGGACAACAATGCCGTCAACACGGGCGGGAACCACGGTGTCTACCTTATCCCGGCCAACGGCAACTTCTCTCCCGTGACCGACGGCCCTTCATCACCGTTCCCGGGGACAGGAAATGTAACCGCGTGGACTGACCTCACTACCCCGTCGAGCGTGTTCAGCGACGGTTCCTATCTCGGATGCGCTGTTACCGGGATAAGCTATGACGGCTCGACAACCTCGCCCCCGGCCTCTACATCGTCACCTTTGATAACGGCTCGGCTGCCAAGATCATGAAATAACAACCATTTCCCTTTTCCCCAAAAAACAAGGCGGGACTGCGACATATTCGCAGTCCCGCCTTGTTTTTGAGTGATAAATCCTTTATTTCTTAGAGGTCTTCTTAGCCGTAGCCTTGGAGGGTTTCTTGGCTGCGGGGGGAAGAGGTCGGCGCAGGCGCAGCACTTGGGCCGAGCGCGAGGGGAGGTAGAGGCGCAGCCATTCGCGGCCGGTGGGGGCAAAAAGCGGGTCGGTCTGGGTCAGGTGAGAGACAGTCTCGTCAATGTTGCCATAACCGCCGAAGCCGGGATTGTCGGTCGACAGCACTACGTCATATTCCCCGGCGGGGGCAAGGATGCCGTAGCCTGTGAACGATTTCACCGGGTTGAAGTTGAACACGAAAATCAGATCGCCGCGACCGAATGCAAGCACTTGGTCGTCATCCTTTTCCCATAGTTTCACAACCGGCAGTGCTTGGAAATTGTAAACGCCGCTGATGGTATGTATCATCGCGTTGTCAAAGTCATTGAGCCAGCAGTATTTGAGTTCCTTGCGGTCTACGAGATCCCACTGGCGGCGGGCATGGCTGTAGCTCCAGCCGTTGCCTTCGCGCGGGAAGTCAATCCACTCGGGATGGCCAAACTCGTTGCCCATGAAGTTCAGGTAGCCGCCGTTGATGGTGGCGCATGTGACGAGGCGTATCATCTTGTGGAGGGCGATGCCGCGCTCCACGGCATAGTTGTTGTCATCCTTCATCATGTGCCAGTACATCTCCTTGTCAATGAGACGGAAAATGACGGTCTTGTCACCGACGAGAGCCTGATCGTGGCTCTCGACATAGGAGATTGTCTTCTCGTCGGCGCGGCGGTTGGTCAGTTCCCAAAATATCGAGGTGGGTTTCCAGTCCTCGTCCTTGCGCTCTTTGATTGTCTTGATCCAATAGTCGGGGATGCCCATCGCCATGCGGTAGTCAAACCCTATGCCGCCGTCCTTGACAGGAATCGCGAGACCGGGCATACCGCTCATTTCCTCGGCAATTGTGATTGCATGGGAATTGATTGAATGAATGAGCTTGTTGGCGAGAGTAAGATAGGTGATGGCGTTGGTGTCCTGACCTCCGTTGTAATAATCGTCGTAGGACCCGAATGCCTGTCCGAGACCGTGGTTATAGTAAAGCATCGATGTCACGCCGTCGAAACGGAATCCGTCAAAACGGAACTCGTCAAGCCAGTACTTGCAATTGCTGAGAAGGAAATGCAACACCTCGTTCTTGCCGTAGTCAAAGCACAGGGAGTCCCAAGCGGGATGCTCGCGGCGTCCGTCACCGTAGAAATACTGGTTATAGCTGCCGTCGAGTCGGCCGAGACCCTCGACCTCGTTCTTGACAGCGTGGGAATGGACGATGTCCATGATGACGGCAATGCCGAGCTCGTGGGCGCGGTCGATGAGCGATTTCAGTTCCTCGGGGGTTCCGAAACGGCTCGACGGAGCGAAAAAGCTCGACACATGATAGCCGAACGAACCGTAATAGGGATGTTCCTGAATCGCCATTATCTGAATGGCGTTGTAACCGTCGGCGGCGATGCGGGGCAGCACGAGGTCGCGGAACTCTATATAGGTGCCGACACCCTCGCGCTCCTGCGCCATACCGATGTGACACTCGTAAATCAACAGCGGGCGCGTGTCGGGGCGGAATTTCCTGACTTTCCATTTGTAAGGCTCGGGGCTCCAAGCCTGAGCCGAGAAAATGTGGGTGGTCTCGTCCTGAACCACACGGGTAGCATAGGCCGGAATGCGCTCACCGCTGCCTCCGTCCCATTCCACAATCATCTTGTAGAGGTCTCCGTGCTTGACATCGGCAGGTTTCATCTTGATTTCCCACACGCCGTTGTCGCGACGTTTCAACGCATATTTTTTCAACTTTTTCCACTGGGAGAAGTCTCCGATAAGGGTAATGGCAGTCGCATTGGGAGCCCACTCTCGGAAAATCCAGCTTCCGTCACCGTCGCGGTGCAGTCCGAAATATTGATGGGCATTGGCAAAATCGTCGAGCGACTTCGCACCGCCCGAGAGCAAATCCTGTTCTTTAACGAGGGCATCGTTATAGCGGCCTATGATGGCATCACTGAACGGCTGTAGCCAAGGGTCGTTCTTTACGATGTTGAGAGTCTTCTTTTTCATGAAAAAATTTGAAAGATATGGAAATTGGTGATTATTTCTTTGACGAGGGTTTTAGAGGGCGTTTCATAATATCTGATTTTTAAATATATTTTGAAACCCTCTTAGATCCTATATAATAATGGCCGAACCCCGGTTTTGGTTTCGGCGGCCATCTATAAAAGAGACTTCTACAAACTTACGCATTTTTTTTCAAAGAACACGCATTATGTGCCGCCATCTTTTGTCAAAATGTGCAAACTGCTGTAGGTTAGCGATTAGGGCGGCTGACGAAAATGCGGTATTGTAAATGCGGTATTGTAAAACCAGTTTCGGGCGACTTTACATCTCGACGGTTTTCAACTCGCCGTCGGCATGGAGGCAGAGGAGTCCGGTAGCTTTTTTCTCGTCAACGAGATATTTTTTCCAAGTCACTTTCTTCCAGTCCATTTCATCGGTCGATTGGCTCACGGGCAGATGTGGGATTGCGGCCCCGTCGCGCACAAGGATTATTATCGGAAGCTCGGCAGTCTCGATATGGTTCCATCCATGGCTGTAGACTCGCCCGGTCTGGTAGTCGGTCCATTTCATCCGGCCCGGGACATAGACGTCGCGTGATTTTCCGTCTTCCATCATCGGAGCGACGAGGATGTCGGAGCCAAACATGTACTGGTCTTCGATTTTCCACGCTCCGGGGTCGTCGGGAAACTCTATGGCGAGAGCCCGCATCATGGGCCACCCGTTGAGGGTGCATTGCCGGGACTGGGCATAGACATAGGGCATCAGGCGGTATTTCATCTCGGCGCAACGGCGGAAATAGTCGGTAAACTCTTTGCCGTAGTGCCACGGTTCGGTGGGCGGCGCGCCGTGGACGCGGCTGTGGGAGGTGAGAAAGCCGTAGGGGAGCCAGCGGCGGTAGAGGTTTTCGGGACTGTCGGTTACAAAGCCGCCGATGTCGTTGCTCCAGAAACAGAAACCGCTCATGCCGAGCGACAGGCCGGCCCTGACTGTGCCGAGGAGCCCGGCGTCGGTGGTAGCGGCATCGCCGCCCCAGTGGAGGGGGTAGCGCTGCGATCCGGCCCATGCCGAGCGTGCCCAGATGATGTTGTCGCCCGACGTTGCACGGGTGACTTCGGCCACAGCGCGGTTGTAGCGTAGCGGGTACAGGTTGTGCTCATACAGGCCGGTGCGACCGTTGGCATACACCCCTTCGAGCGGAGCGCCCTCGCCGAAATCTACTTTTATCGCCCCGACACCCATCCCGATGAGCCGCCCGATTTTCTCCTGATACCATTTCACGGTTTCGGGGTTGGTGAAATCAAGCACGACGTCCTCGTAGGGGAGTTGGCCGCGGCCGTTGCGCACATAAAGACCTTTTTCAACCAGCTCGGGGAAAAACTTGTTTTTGGGGGTAAAATAGGGAAGCTGCCACAGGCAGGTGCGGAATCCCTGCGACTTCAGGTCGGCGAGCATTTTGCGCGGGTCGTCGAAACGGTCCTGCGCAAAGTCGTAGTCACACTGCCAGTCGACACCGAACCACCCGGTATCGAAGTGGATTACGTCACACGGTATTTTGTTTTCGCGCAGCCTCGCGGCCTTCGGCCTCGCTGAAGTAGGTTATGCGGCTCATCCAAGTCCCGAATGACCACAGCGGCGGCATGTCGGGGCGCCCTGTAAGCGCCGTGTATTCAGTCAGAATCTCCTTGGGCGAACCCAGAAAGACGAATATGTCCATCACCTCGTCGGCCATGAACAGCTTGGTGGCGCCTATGTAGCTGTTACCAAAGTCGCAGGTCACGGGGGCCGATGTGTGCATGAACATGCCATACCCCCTGTCTGACATGAAAAACGGCACCGGCTTGTACATGTCGGGGGTCTCGGGCCCCTGCGGGTCGGTGACGGTTAGTCTGTGTTTCATGTGGTAGATTTTATAGAGTGTCGTTAAAACAGGTCGGGGGTTGGGTGGCCGTCGTGCCAGTGGTGGTCTTTGGGGAAAGGTTGGGCGTTCCATGCCTTGCACGAGGTCCACGGCTGGGGGGCATCGGTCCAGAAGGGGTGGGACGCTGGAAGGCCGAGGGGGAGGAAGGCGAGCGAGGTCATGTAGAGGGAGCCGTTGTTGGTGTACCAGTCGGCCACGTTGGGCTGACGGCCAGTGAACCCGATGGTCAGATAGCCTTTCTCATTGAAGTTTTCCTTTCCGTCAAACATCGAGTGCATCACTGCCGTCAACGCGGCTCGCACCTGAGCGGGAGCCAGTCCGGCAGGCAGTTTCTCATGCCATGCCATCATTGCGAGCGGCTGCATGGCGGCCATTCGGTAGGGTATCGAGCGGCCGAATACTGGGAAAGTTCCCTCGGGCGAAATGAGGCGTTCAAGAACGAGGCTGAATTTCTGAGCGCGACGCAGGGCGCGGGCGTGATAATTCTTGTAATGGATGCGGGTATAGTGTCCCGCATCTATCATGTTCCGGAGCGTTTCAAGATACATGGGGTGGAACACATAGCTGCTGTAATAGTCAAAGGCAAACGAAGGGCCGTCGGCATACCATCCGTCGCCCACATACCATTCCTCGACCTTGCGGATGGCCGAGTTGACACGGTATTGGTCATAAAACGCGCCGACCTTTGCCATAAACGACTCAATTGTCGACGAGAAAAGCACCCAGTTGGTATAAGGCGGATCAATCCCCCTCAACCCGGTAAATTCTTTTATATACCTCTGCTTAGTCACATCATCAAGCGGCACCCACAGCGCGTCATAGGCACGGATGAAACTCTCGGCGACATAGGCGGCATCGACAAGGGCCTGCCCTTCCCCCTGCCATTTGAGATAATCGGGACTTGAGGGGTCGACAGCGTTGGCATAGCTTTTCAACGCCATCTCTCTCAACTCGGCACGCTTGGCTCCTTCGGGGGTGCCGTCGTCGGGGAGGGCGAGCCACGGGGCGATACCGGCCATGAGGCGGCCGAATGTCTCCATGTAGGTTACTTTTATGTTGCGGCCATCCCAGTTGGGACTCGTCTCGACAAGCATGTTGGCCTGAAGTTGCCCCTTTGACATGTTGGACAGCACCGGCTCGGCCATTTTGACAAGGAGGTCCACCCAGTAGGCACGGTCATTGGACACAGCGGTATCTCGCGATTCGAGGTAGCGCACATACTCACATGCGGCAAGCAGAAAGGCGCCTACGCCGAAATCGGCCTGAGAGTCGGCATCAACCACCTGCCCGGGTATAGCTTTTTCGCCGATTGGCTGTACATAACCCACCTTGCCGTTTTTCTGCAACGCTTTGTTTTTCAGATAATCCCATGCGCGGTCAATCACCGGCTTGTAGACACCGTGGTCAAGATAGCCGTTGTTGACACCCCACAGCAGTCCGTAGGTGAAAAACGCCGTGCCGCTCGTTTCGGGGCCGGGAGCATGTTCAGGGTCGAGCATCGAGCGGGTCCAGTAGCCTTCGGGCTGCTGACACGATGCGACGGCTTCGGCCAGACGACGGTATTTTTCAACGAAGAAATCACGATGCTCATAATCGGCGGGGAGGTCTTTGATAACCTTGGCGAGTCCGGCAAGCACCCATCCGTCGCCGCGCGCCCAAAAGTCTTTTTTGCCGTTGACGCTCTTGTGGGCCGGATAGACATATTTTCCGTCACGGTAATATAGGCCGGTCTCGTCGTCGAGCATTATCGAGTCGGAGTAGCAGACATATTCATAGAGTTTGTCGAGATAACGCTTGTCGCCTGTTATGCGGTGTAATTTCGTTATGACGGGCATCACCATGTACAACCCGTCGGCCCACCACCAGTAGTCGTTCTGCGGTGTCGACATCTCATACTCCATCACCTCGCGGGCGCGGGCGATGCGGCGGTCGTCGGGGAGGATTTCATAGAGGTCGGCACAGGTCTGAAAGCATATCTGCCAGTCTCCGAACAGCACATGGTCGTCGTCCTCGCCGTAATCATATTTCCACTTGGCGCGGTCGTCACCCTTTGCTCCTTTCCAACGGTTGTGCTCGGCCCAACGCATTGTGTAGTCGAGATAATCGGGGTTGCCGGTGAGGCGGTAAGCCTCCATGTTTCCGGTGTGGTAAGCGGCCGGATGCCAGAACGACCAAGTCTCGGCGGGATTATTGGACTGCCAGTAGTTGTTTACGCGGTCAATAATCTCCCTGACCTGCGCGGCCTCGTTTGATTTACGGGATTTACCGGCCCCCGCAGCCATCACAGCCGAGAATATCAGCGGCAACAAAAAAATTGCGATTATCTTTCTTGTCATGATATTGATTGGTTAACAGATTGCATTTTAACAGCTTGGGGAGGCGTACAGTCCCATCAAACCTTTTCCAGTGCAAAGTTAGCATTTTTTATGATTCCGACCGTGTTTATTCCCATAAGATTGACTCAGAATCAGTTATTATCCCACAAATACAACCTTACAGTTGCCGAGGTTGTTATTAATTACTATCTTTGCGCAATCAACTATATTTCTCAGAGTATGAACCTTATCGAATTGAATCTGCAACGCATCTTCGACCTGTGCCGTTCCCACAGGGTCAAAACGCTGTGTGCTTTCGGATCCATTCTCACAGACCGATTTAACGACGACAGCGATGTTGACCTATTGGTAGACTTTGATACTACCGACCATGAAAAATGGGATTATGTCGGCAACTACTTTGGCTTAAAGGACGCTTTAGAAACAATTTTTAAACGGAAAGTTGACCTAATTGAAGAAGGAGGTATTAAAAATCCCCTTTTTAAAGCAGCCGTCGACAGTAAAAAGCGTCTGATTTATGGATGAATATATCCCCATATACCTCATGGATATCAAAATAGCTATCGAAGAGCTCGAAAGCTATTTTGACGGTTACCCCATGCGATATGAAGTTTTTGTCAAAGATGGTCTGAGACGATGTGCCGTAGAGCGGAAAACCGAAATTATGGGCGAGGCAATAAACCGAATATTAAAGATTGACCGAAATTTTCCACTCCCCCATGCAAAAGAAATAATCAATACCCGCAACCGCATAATCCACGGATATGACAGTGTCCAGCCCGAATTTCTGTGGGGATTGGTAATCAGGCACATACCCACACTAAAAGAAGATGTGGATAAAATTTTAAAAAATTTAGGAGTATAAACAGACATCCTTATCCCGCAGATTTATCCCCGATTTTCGCTAACTTTGCAGCTGATTTAAAAACCGACAGAGTTATGTTTTCAGGAATAGTTGAAGAAGCTGCCCGCGTGGTGGCTGTGAGACATGACGGCGGCAACATGCACCTGACCGTCAAGTCGTCGTTTACCGATGAGTTGAAAATCGACCAAAGCGTGGCCCACAACGGCGTGTGCCTGACCGTGGTATCGCTCGACGGCGGCGGGACATATACCGTCACCGCGATTCAGGAGACCCTTGACCGCAGCAATCTCGGCGACCTGAAAGAGGGTAGCCTCGTGAACCTTGAACGGTCGATGGTCATGAACGGCCGTCTTGACGGCCACATCGTGCAAGGGCATGTCGACACGACAGCCGTGTGCGAGGACATCGAGAAGGTAGAAGGAAGCCGCTACTACAAATTCCGCTATGCCGTCGACCCCTCGCTTGTGGCCAAAGGCTACATGACTGTCGAGAAAGGATCGGTCACCGTCAACGGTGTCAGCCTGACCGTCTGCGACTCGGAACGCGACTCATTCCGCGTGGCCATCATCCCCTACACGCTGGAGCATACCAACTTCCGCGACATCAAGCCTGGCGACCGTGTCAACATCGAGTTTGACATCATCGGCAAGTATCTTGCCCGCCTCGCCGAGCTTGGCGGGAACCTTTGACAGGAGTCAAATGTTGTAAGTAAGAGAGCGTTGTAGCCGCGGCTGTACCCTTTTTTAATGTTTTTTATTAAAAAAGGTAAACAATTGCATCTCTTTTTAAGCTACCTTTGTGGCTTGCAATGCTCTTGCCCCATTTGAAATATGACAAGAGACACATATAATTATAAAGATTATGGAAAATAAAGAATTAGACCGCATCAGTTACGCACTCGGACTGAGCATGGGCAATAACTTCCGCGTGAGCGGCATCAGTGAAATCAATGTTCAGGACTTTGCCGACGGTGTGGCCGCCGTGTTCAACGGACTTGCGCCCAAGATGAGCTACGACGAAGCCAAGGAGGAAATCCGCAAATATTTCACCGCGATGGAAGAACGCCAAAAGGCCGAGGCCGAAAAAATCGGTCAGGTCAACGCCGAGGCCGGGAAAGCATTCCTCACTGAAAACGGCAAGCGCGTCGAAGTAAAGACAACCCCCTCGGGTCTCCAGTATGAAGTCATTACCGAAGGCAACGGCCAGCAGCCTACAGCTGACGACCGTGTCGAGGTACACTATACCGGCACGCTGATTGACGGAACTGTATTTGACAGCTCGGTAGAGCGCGGCGTTCCCGCGACATTCGGCGTCACCCAAGTCATCCCCGGATGGGTCGAGGCACTCCAGCTGATGAAAGAAGGCTCCAAGTGGAGACTTTTCATCCCCTCGGAACTCGCCTACGGTCCGCAGGGTGCAGGCGGCCTCATCGGCCCCAACTCCACACTCATCTTTGACGTGGAACTTTTAAAAGTAATCAAATAAAACAAAAATAACCATTCATTTTTCAACTACCAAATTATGAAAAAAATTCTTATGGTGTGCGGCGTAGCCGCAATGATGCTTGGCGTCAGCTCATGCAACGGCGGCTCGTCAAGCGCTGACAAAGGTTTCTCTGATTCTCTCGCCACTGCTGTCGGCCAGTTCCAAGGCTACCGTCTCGCAAGCGAATATCAGTCAGTTCCCGAGGCTCAGAAGGCCAATCTTCCCAAGGCCGAAATCCTTCGCGGTATCAAGCAGATTATCATGACCGATACCACCCAGCAGGCCTACATCTCGGGACTCTCAATCGGCATGCAGCTCTACTCGCAGCTCTACCGCTACGAGCAGGCCGGCATCCCCGTTGACCGCGCCAAACTTTACGAGGCTTACGCTGCCGCTTTCAACAGCGACTCTATCGCTCCCGACGTGATGGCATCGGCTCAGGAGGCTTTCCGCAAGGTTTCTGAAGAAGCCCAGCAGAAAATGATGCAGAAATATGAAGAAGAACGCGCTGCTGCCGAAAAGGCAAAGGAGGAAACTCCCGAAGCAAAGGAAAACGTCAAGAAAGGCGCCGACTTCGTAAAGGACCTCAAGGCTAAAGATCCCGAAATCAAGACTACCGAAAGTGGTCTTTCCTACAAGGTCGTTAAGGAAGGCGAAGGCGAACCCGTAGGCAAGACCGGCCGCGCTCAGGTTGCCTACAAGGGTACTCTTATCGACGGAACAGTATTTGACGAAAACGACAACGCCACATTCTCGCCCAATCAGGTTATCGCCGGTTTCGGTGAAGGTCTCGGCATGATGAACAAGGGTGCCAAGTACATCTTCTACATCCCCGGCAACCTCGCCTATGGAGCCAACGGAACTCCCGACGGCAAGATTGGCCCTATGGCAACTCTCGTCTTCGAGGTTGAAGCCAAGGATGTTACTCCCGGCAAGTAACCGGTCAGCTACCCGATAACAAAAAAATCAGGAAGACCATCGATGGTCTTCCTGATTTTTTTGTGTCCAGTTAGACTAATTAGTCCTATTAGTCCAATTAGTCTAATTGGTAGAGTTACTTCACAATCACTTTCCCGACTGTTGTCGCGGCCTTGACGATGTAGATACCCGGCTGAACGGGAATGACTGTCCGGGCCTGACCGGCAGAGCTGTAGACAGTTTTGCCGTCAACCGCGTAGACTGCCACGGGATGTCCCTCAGCCCCGGTGACAACAATCGACCTGTCGACTACCGAAACTGTCACTGCCGATGCTCCTACTGCCGGGATGCCGCTCTTGGCAACCGAGACGCTGACGGGTTTTGACTCCCCTTTGTCATACACGGCGGTAACATGGTAGAGATGTTCGCCGTCAGCAACACCGGAATCGGCAAACGACGGTTCCTCGACAGGGGTGTCATTTATCCTGACCCCGTCGCGATAGATGTTGTAACCCATCAGTGAAAGTTCGCCCGGCTCGGGCGTGAAGGTCACATCGTCAATCATCAGCATGAAAGCGTCGGCGGCATAACTGCGGATGGCAAAATATTTCGCCCCCGCAGGCAGCTCGGCCTCATATTCGGTCCATCTCCCGATGACCTCCCCGACATTCTTGACAACAATAAAGTCAACGGGGTCAAGGCTGCCGGTCGAGTAAAGAATCTCCATACTCTCGGGATAGGCGGCACTGTAACTCTTGGCAAAGAACGACACTGTCTGCGCCTCGCCGGTCAGCAAGGGGGATATGGCCCAGTCATCGACAGGGGTAGTATCGTAGTTGAACACCGAGGCGAGATATTTGTCGCCCGATTTGGCCGCAAAAGCCTGATTGAACTGTGGCAGTGACGCGTCAAACACGAAGAACGTGGCCGGATCTTTCCCGACGTTCAGGCAGGGAATATCAATACCGTCAAAACCACCGACCTCATCGCCGTCAATGTCGAGGAAAGTCCAGTCGCCATAGGAGGTGGCAAACGACCCGGCTTCTTCAAAATCTTCCACGACAACCTCGGGTCGGATGTCAGACATGTCGGGTTCCGACCACGACAGCACGATTCCGTCACCGGTCGGTTCTCCGGCAAGACTCCCCACAGCGGGATAGTTGCGCAACATGAGCGTCACGACAGCATTCTCGCTGCGGTTGTTGGCCGCATCCCCGTCGGCATCGTAGCTGACAACGGCATAATACTCGTTTTTCATATCGGATGCGATGGAAAGCACCTGCTCGAATTCCACTACTTCCGAAGCGCCTGCCGCAAGCCTTGCACCTGTCTTAGTGGCCACTTTTTCCTCATTTTCATAGAGCTCGACCTCGTAACCCTCGGCGATATTTATGCCACGGTTCTCAACTTTTACCCTTACTCTGAACTCCTGACCGGGGCGCACCTTGGCCGGAGCCGAAAGAGTCGTGACAGCCAAGTCACAGGCCGGTATGTCACCGACAAACAGGTCGTCAACAAGGATAAATGCGTAGGAATTGATAATGCCGCGCAACGACAGCTGCACTGTCTTGCCCGCATACTGAGTCAGCGGGACGACCACGCGGTTCCACATTCCCGCCGGCCCTGTCTTGTTGACAACCACATTGACCGACACCTTGGAAACACCTTCGCTGATGACCGACACTTCTATCTTGTTGTTGTCATCGGCGGCTATATTATAGGTATAGAACACAACGGCAGGTGTCGTTTCCGAAATCTTGATTTTGGCAGTTATCAGTGACGCACTCATCCCCAGATCACTGCCATACATCATTGCATAACCGTTATCGCCGTCCTTGGATGCCACGTCGTCGAGAGACGTGTCACCATAAAGTCCCCACGACACCTCGTCGTCACCGTTGAAAGCCATCGGGTGGACGAGCGACTTGTCGGCAAACGACTCAGTGAAAGGACAGCTGTCAGGCCGGCCGACAGGAATCATATTGGATGCCGTCCCGTCGCCCTCGCCTGCCGATGTCACAGGGAATACAACCCAGTATAAGAACTGCTGGGACGCGTCGGCGGGTAGTGCCTGATAGGTATAGGTAGTGGCGGCAACTCCACTCTTTACAAGCACCTTGGTGTAATAATTCTCCATCAAGTAGATGTTATATGAAACCAAGTCGGGATTCAGCGGGCGGCCGTTGATGTCGGTTTCGGGGGCAGTCCATGACAGGGCCACCTCGCCGGGGCCTGCGGTCTCGGATGCCGAAACCTCCGTAATCTTCCCTGCAAGACCGACACCGACAAAAGCCTCGGCCTTGGCAGTATTGCTATGCCCCCCGGCATTATATACCACAGCCTCCCACGAGTGAACACCGTTGGCCGAAACCGAGTTATCGACAAAGCTGACGGCCTCGCCCGGAGAGACAGGCTTACACACTTTTATCACGTCCCCGTCACGCGAAACCTCTACACGGTCAATCGCGGCGAGAGGTGAGCCGCCGATTGTCTTGTCGGGAACGACAAAAGAGACAGTGGCGGCTAACGCCCCGCCGGCATCGGGGGTTACATTGAAATCGGCGACACCCTCGGGAGCATCCTCTGACAGCGGTGCCGAAACGGTTATATCATCCACAAAAAGATTATACCTGTCAACCTCGCTCATGCCGTGGAATCCGAAGTAATAGACACCGTCGGCATCGGGGGTCAGTATTTTCTCAATCAACATCGGAAATGCCGGGCCCGTAGCCACGACGGTAGGCTCGACAAGAACTCGGGTCATACTTTCCACCGAGGAAGAATTGCCCCATTTCACCTCTATCGTTTCGGAATAATCGGCACTGACACCGTAGGCTCTGAAACTGATGCGGTACATCCTGCCTCCTTCCATCCTGACGGGAGGGATGACAAGCCAGTCATTCATTTCAAGGTCCTCGTTGTAGTCGGCCCTTGCGGCATGATGTTCCTCGTCATATCGCCATGTCTTGCCGTCGTAATTACTGTCTATTACCGTGAATTTCCCCATCGATTCTTCAGTGTCAAAACTTTCGGCAAATGGCGGAGTGACCGCGCCGAGGGCAATCGGGCCGGAAAATCCGGACTCCGAGACCGCCGCCACGTTACGCGCGACGACGGCATAACGGTAGACAGTAAATTCCACAGGCTCGGCAACGGCATCGACGATGGTTGTCTCTTTTACCCCGCGGGCCACAACGGCCTCATCGGGATAGCGGGTCACGTCATAACAGATTGACCCGGCATCGACATACCCGCCGTGTATGCCTGCCGTGACGGGATTCCATGTAACGGTGAAACTGCCGTCGGCATACCGCGCCTCGACCTCGGGAGCGACCGGCGCGTCGTGTCCGGCATAGACGACTGTCTTGGCAGCGGGACTCGTGCCGACTGAGTTGGAGACTGTCACGGCTACCTGATATTCCCCGTCTCGCGGTAGGGTGACTGATTCTGACACAGCCGCGCCAAACTCGGTCACACCTCGCGCGACAGTCTCGTTATCGACTTTTATCTCATAGTCCAGCTCACCCGAGGCCGCCGTGCCGTTGAAATAGGTTGTCGGAGCCTTAAAGCTGACCGAGCCTGACAGCGACGCGCCGTCAAAAGCCACTTTCAGGTCACTGACTGCTGCAGGGGCATCCTGTTGGGCGGCCGCGGGCTGCACATAAAGGCCACACAGCTCCTCCTCGCCCGGAAAGGTCGTCAGCAGCGTGCCGCGAGCGGTTGCCTTGTCTATCTCATACAACGCTCCTACCCCCACGTCGCTGACGGCATAATACAGCCGCCCGCTCGCGGGGTCGATGGCTGCCGAAGTCTGATAATAGGTCGCGGCACCGCTGTTGCCAACCTTGGTCAACGAGCCGGTCGTGGTGTCGATTGTGAAAAGGACACCTGCGCGGTTGATTCCGTAGACAGTCCCGTCGGCATCGACCGCGACACCGTAAAGAGCTTCGGGCAGCGGGGCGATGGCAACGCGTTCAAGCGTCTCATAATCGGCGTATCCAAACACAAAACCGTCTACCCCGTCATTATAAAAACACCCGTAGACGCGCCCTGTGACCGGATCGGCCGACGAGTCAAACGCCATAAAAGTGACTGCGGCCTCGCGCTTGTCAATTTCCGTCCATGTCTCGGTGTCATAAGATATAACCCGGACAGTGTCTTTTACATCGTCATAGACGGTAGCATAATAAACACCGTCGACAACCACACCGCCATAATTGGATTCTATACCGTCGGCCACAAGCTCAAAACTCCCGACAGAAGATGTCGGAATCTTGTACAGACCGCCCGTCAATCCATCGCGGCTGTAGACGATAGAAGCCCTGAGATCAACCGCTCCGCCGGCCTCGGTGTCAAGGGATGGCGCGGCTTTGAAAAAATTGGCCGCCGCGGCACCTGTTATATAGTGGCTGAACGGCATAGTGCCGCCTCGACCGGCGCGGCGGCGAGGAAAAGCAGTAGGGTTGGATTTGGACGATGCCTTTTGCAAGACTGATGCCGCCGGGGCATCGGAGTGTGTCACTTTCCTTGCCTGAAGTTCTGACGCACCGGCAGGAAGTGCAATCGCAACCGCGACTGCAACATTGAAAATAGCTGATGGTAATTTAAGCATAAATGTGTTATTGAACTGATTGCGCACTTGGAATTGCAAATATATGGATTATATCGACCAACTCCAAACATTATTCCACAAATCGTCTAATTTTGACATCAAAATTCTTTTACAGCCGCCCACACCCAAACAAAAAGCCGCCTTCCGTTTCCGGAAGGCGGCCATTTTAAAGGACTCTGAAAATCAGATTTTACTTGACAATAACTTTCTTGACGGTTGTTGCAGCCTTGACAACATATATACCTCCCGAAACGTGAATCACGGTCTTGGCTTCGCCGACCGACGAGAAAATGGTCTTGCCGTCAACGGCATAGACAGCCACAGGCTTTCCATCGGCTCCGGCAACCACAATCGACCCGTCAATGACATCAATCGAAACTCCGCCGGCAACGATGTCGGCAACTCCGCTCATGGAGACTGCAACACCGACGGGAGCCGACTCGCCCTTGTCATAGACTGCGGTCACATGATACACATGTTGTCCCTCAGCAGCTTCAGCATCGATAAAACACGGCTCTTCCACAACAGCGTCGTTAATCTTCACGCCGTCACGATATACATTATATCCGGCCAGTGACAGTTCAAGGGGTGCCGGGATGAATGTCACATCATCAATCATCAACATAAACGCACCCGACGCAATGGAGCGGATTGCGAAATATGTCGCACCCTCGGGAAGGTCGGCAGTGACTTCGGTCCAAGCGGCAGGAACCGGATTGAGAGTCTTTACAGAAACGAATTCTGAAATTTCCTTGCCGCCAGTCGAGTAGAGCACTTCTATCGCTTCGGGATAATCACCGCTGTAGCTGCGCGCCATGAACGAGACGGTCTGCGCGTCACCCGAGAGTTTCGGCGAGATTGCCCAGTCGTCAACCCGGCCGTCGTCAGAACGGAACAGCGATGCAAGATACTTGGTGCCTGAAACGGCTGCAAAAGACTCATTGAACTGAGGCAGTGACGAGTCAAAGAGGAAGAATGCGACTTTATCAGTACCGCCTACGATTCCGGGAAGAGTAGCATCCGCAAAACCTCCGACAGCCGAATTGTCCATATCTACAAAAGTCCAGTCGCCAAATTCATGTGCAAACGCTTCACCGTCTTCAAAGTCCTCTGTCACCACTCCGCCGGCCGAAACCGAGTATTCGGGTTCTTCCCAAGCGAGCATAACGCCGTCAGCAGTTTCTTCGGCTGAAAGATTTTCAACGGTCGGGTAAGAGGGTTGCTCGACAGCGACACTGACAGCCGCCCCGGTATTATTGTCGGGATTCTCATCGGTGAAATTCACAACTGCATGGTAGTCATATTTCTCCTCGCTGACAACAGGAATGGACTGCCGGAACAAAATCACGCCTGACTCGCCGCCTTCAAGAGCGATACCATCTTCCGATGCCACTTTCTCATCATTGCGGAAAAGGTCGACCGTATATCCCGATGCAGCCTCAAGACCGAGGTTGTCCACTCTGACCGCGACGTTAAACGAGCCTCCGACCTTGGCCTTGGCAGGAGCCGAGATTGAGGTCACCGCGACATCCCTGGCAGGCAGACTGCCCACATAGATATTGTCAATCAAGGTGTAGGCATTGCTCTTGACGGTAACGACAAAATTCACTGAGATCTGCTTGCCGACGTATGCGTCAAGCGGAACGATCACACGGGCCCACCGGTTAGAAGCGCCCAGCTCGCTGACAACGACATTCTTTACCAACGACTTCTCATTTCCGTCGCTGACATAGACTGCAATTTCATTCATGTCGTTTTCCAATATAAAGGTATGGAACGCCACGAGCGGAGCATCGCCTGAAACAAGGATTTTGCCCGACATAACTTCGGCATACATCTCGGCATATTGACCGTAGAACATGAGGAAACCACCGTCATTGTCCTGCGGGTCAACGCCGATACTGCCGTCTCCCAGTCCGATTTCGCTGCCGCCATTGCTGTTAATCGCCCAGACCGACGCGGGCTCCATGTTGGCAAAAGACTCCGAGAACGGACAGACATAAGGCTTGCCTGCGGCAATCATCGGCGAAATCTGGCCTTCATACTCACCGGCCGCAGTCATCGGGAACACGAGCCACTGGAAAAAGTCCTGTTCACCGTCGGCGGGAACGGCCTGATAGGTATACTCACACTCGGTTATACCGCTCTTGACAAGAGTGCGGCTATAACCTGAGAACAGATAGATGTCATAGGTCACTTGGGACGGGGAGAGGGGATTCCCGTCGATGTCAGTGGTAACAGGAGTCCACGAAATGGTCACTTCGCCATAGTTGTCAGTCTCGACAGCGTTGACGGTTTCAATAGGCGCGGCATAGTTGACACCGATGAAAACCTTTGCTTCCGCGACATTGCCCGCGCCGCTCTGATTATAGGCGACGACGCTGTAGAGATGGTAACCAGTTTCAGAAACGGCATTGTCGTCAAAGCTAAATTCGGCTCCGGGAGCGGGATTGTCAAATGTCTTGATGACCTCGCCGTCGCGCGACAGTTCGATTTTGTCGATAGACTCAAGGGCCTGTCCGGCAATGTCATTGGAGGGAGCCTTGAACGAGATTGCGGCTTTAAGAGCGCCTTCATCGCCCGGCACGACTTTAAAATCAGAAACTGCGGCGGGTGCCGAAGTGTCCAAGCCTGCCGAAACAACGATATCGTCAACAAAGAGATAGAAGCAGTCGGCATCGCTTATAGCGTGGAAGCCTATATAATAGAGCCCGTCACTTTCAGGAATGATTACTGCCTTTAGATTCATAGGGTTGGCCTGCGTGACAGTATGGCTCAGCTCGGTAGAAGGAATAAGAATCTCGGTCATTGCCTCGGCTGTCGGAGACTTGCCCAAAGCGACCTCTATGCGCTCGGGATGCTGCTCATTGGTAAAAGTCGTGAACGACAATCTGTACTGCTTGCCGCCTTCGAGCTTGAGCGGAGCGGTGATGAGCCAGTCGTCGCCATTGTTGGGAACTGAATAGATATAGCAGGCGGCACCCTTGTCCGAGTTATAGGCCCATGTGCGGTTGTCAAGATTCTTGTCAAGCACGGTGAATGTAGAGAATCCGGCTTCGCTGTCAAACGACTCGGAATAAGGCGGCACGATGTTACCCACGACAACATTGTTGGACAAGCCGCGGTCCGATACCATTTCGCCGCTCTTGGCGGTAACGGAATAGGTGTATGAAACAAGCCCGTCGGTTACCTCGACCTCGTCGACAACCGACGTAGCGGCAATGTCGGCGGCGATTTCAACCGCGTCGGGGAATCGCTTGACTGTATAGGTGATGTTATCGACATCTATGTAGCCGCCGTTGACACTCTCGGTCACGGGAGTCCATGACACGGTGATTTTACCGTCGGCAAACACAGCGTTTACAAACGGTGACTCGGGGAAGTCAGTTCCAACAAAAAGTTTCACCTTGGCCTTGGGACTGTCACCCACACCGTTGGAAACCGTCACTGTAAACTCATATTCACCCGGAGCGGCGACAGTGACATCGGCCGAAACCTCGGCGCCAAACTCGGTCTCGCCCGAGGCGATTTCCGCCCCGGCAACTTTGATCGAGTAGGTCAGCGCACCCTGTGCGGTGCCGCCGTCAAAGAGTGTCGACGGAGCCTTGAAATTAATCTTCCCGCTCAATGAGCCATCGACAAAGTCAGCCGACAGGCCGGTGGGAGCATCCGGCGCGTTATTCTCGGCGAGCGGCTTGGCGACATACATGCCGCTGATTTCTTCACCGAAGGGGAAATCCACTACCAGCACGGCCTCGGCGGTTGCCTTGTCAATAGTGTAAAGTGACCCGCCGTCATCGGTGCTTGTCGCGTAATAAAGAGTGCCCGACTTGGGATCGATAGTCGCAGATGTCCTGTACTTGTTTTTAAGACCCGTGTTGCCGACCAACGTTTTTTCACCGGTCGTCTTGTCTATCGTGTAAAGATTGCCGACATCATTGACGGCATAGACGGTACCGTCATTGTCGATAGCGATACCGCTCAACGGCTCAGTATCGCATATCGCGGTACGGGTCATGGTAGAGAAATCGGCATACCCGAAGACAAAACCATTATCCGTATCATTTTTGAAACATCCGTAGGCAAGACCGGTCTCGGGATCCGCTGCCAGGTCGAGAGCCAGCATTCCCATTTCGACATCGACAAAGTCAATAGATTCCCATGTCTCCGTGTCATAGACCGTCACACTACTGAACGCAAAAAATCCATAATCAAAATATTCTATTGAATAATACCTCCCGTCAATCTCGACACCCCCATAGGAGGCGTTGACTTCGGGCTGTATCATTTCAAAGGTCTCGCCCGCAGCCTGTGGCACGGAATACATACCATATACAGGCGTGTTACCCCAGTCGTCGGAGTATATCACACAGGCATTCAGCGCAACCGGCGAAGATGGTGCAAGAAGACGGGGCGAGTTGCCGCGTTTCTTGATGAAATTCAGCCGCGGAGCGGAAGTCAGAGCGTGCCTGAGAAAGCCGGAGTTCGATTTTTTAGCAGTCGGCATCTTCGCCTTGGCCTTTGACGCAGACGGTTTGGCTTTGATTGTCGAAATCTCAACCTGCTCGCCGGAAAATTGCGAATGTTTACGGGCGAGCGGAGCTGCAACAGCCACCGGAACGGCCATTGTCAAGGCCAGCGTGGCACCGACACATTGGGATAAAAGTTTTCTCATTACTATAATTGCCGGGAAATCTTTTCGTTACTCACCGACTGCGGCAGATTTCCCTTTAACCGCAACGGGGAGTCTCTAAATCGTCTGAATTTTGAAGAAAGATGGAGAATGAACAGCGATGATGAGTTTACTATTGTCGTTTTTGAAGCAATGAAATTTACAAATGTTATCTTTTTAGCCTTAGAATTTTCGCAAATGTATTAATATTATTTCTTACCTCCAAATACTTTTTAAAGTTTTTATCAAGTTTTTCAAGCAATAATACACAAATATCCGCACAAACACCACACACGCACACAAAACCGCGCCATAATGTAGCAAAATTCCACATCCCGCCAGCCCATGCCGCCGCCCCGGAGAGACTGCGGTAGCGATTCTTGCCGCCTGATAGCCGATTTTAGGGGAATTAGTTGTATCTTTGCACCATATATTTAATATCTCTGAATTATGGCAACAACTTTGGTTCACACCGATTTCAATTTCCCGGGACAGACTGCTGTTTATCATGGCAAAGTGCGCGATGTCTATACCATCAACGACGACATTCTCGTCATGATAGCAACCGACCGCATCTCGGCATTTGACGTTATCCTCCCCGAGGGAATCCCCTACAAGGGACAGGCTCTCAACCAGATTGCGGCAACCTTTCTTGACGCTACCGCCGACATCGTCCCCAACTGGAAACTTGCTGTTCCCGACCCGATGGTGACAGTCGGATACCGCTGCGAGGGCCTGCGTCTCGAAATGATTATCCGAGGCTATCTCGCAGGGAGCGCGTGGCGTGCCTACAAAAACGGTGTGCGTGAAATCTGCGGCGTGAAACTTCCCGAGGGCATGCGTGAAAACGAGCGTTTCCCCGAGCCTATCATCACCCCCACCACCAAGGCCGATGCCGGACATGACGAAGACATCTCCCGCGAGGAGGCCATCGCACAGGGCATCGTGACCGCCGAAGAATTTGACACAATGGCGGCCTATACCCGCGCCCTGTTTAAACGCGGCAGCGAGATGGCTGCCGAAAAGGGCCTCATCCTCGTCGACACCAAGTATGAATTTGGCAAGCGTGACGGCAAGGTCATCCTGATTGACGAAATCCACACCCCCGACTCGTCGCGCTACTTCTATGCCGACGGGTACGAGGAGCGTCTCGCCGCAGGAGAACCCCAGCGTCAGCTGTCAAAGGAATTTGTGCGCGAGTGGCTCATGGCCCACGACTTCATGGGCAAGCCGGGCCAGACCGTTCCCGAGATGACCCCCGAGTTCTGCGAGGAAGTGTCGGAACGCTACATCGAACTGTATGAGCACATCACCGGTAACAAATTTGTCAAGGCTCCCGAAAACGACCTGACCGACCGCATCGCCAAGAACGTGCTTGACTGCCTCCAGAATCTGAAATAAACAACATAATATTATATATTAGCGTCGTGCCATAGCGCAATGTCACTGACTTAACGGTATAATTGCATGGATAAATCGGTCACCACGCCCTCTGCGGGTCACAACATCGCCAACAGGTG
>DLAR01000063.1 GCA_002494015.1 Porphyromonadaceae bacterium UBA7042
CAAACACGAGATGAAGGTAGATTTAAATATATGTATTAGCCATAAGGTGTATAATTGTCACAGACCGGCAGCTCTGCTGCCGTGAGGTTACTTGACTTCATTTTACCACATGCAACCGCACCTAACGGCGCGGTTGCATGTGGCTAACGTTAACATGCGGCTCTGCCGCTTTTCCCATATTGGTCCTGTTTCCAACCTGTCAGCGGAGGTCTATTACCACCGCTGACTTCGTTCCGGAAATGAAATCAGACGCTCCCGCAACCCATATTATCTCGACCTTGCAGCAAAGGCTGCCGTGAAATGTATCCAAGGCCCCTATGAGTTTATGCCTTCTTACGGCGACCTTTTCCAAGTCGAGAAATGGAACAACAATTCCGAGTCAGTGTTCCAGCTCCAATGGCTTCAGGGCTCGACCGATGCTATCGGCTGGGGTGCTGCCAACTCCATCTCGGCATTCTTCTCATGGTCGACAATGGTGGGCGAAACCAACTGGGGTAACGCCACATACGCATCCTATGACATCGTGCGCACCTACAAACCCGAAGATTTCGCCGTGCGCCGCCACTACACCATCGCCACCATGGGCGAGACCTATCCACATCTCAACAAGAAGGGCGGCGGTTACACCTACAACGTGACCGAGACAGGCTATGAAGGCAAGTGCAACGTGGTCAAGCATGTCATCGGTAAGCTTGACGACAACGGGCAGAGCTACCAGCAGTCGAGCGGTGTCAACACCTATATGATGCGTCTCGCCGAGGTATATCTCAACTATACCGAGGCCAAGATGGGCAACAACAGCTCGCTCAGCGGCGACGACCTCAAGTACTTCAACATGGTCCGCAGCCGCGCCAAGGTCCCGGCCAAAAACTCGATTACCTACGAGGACCTGCGCTATGAACGCCGCATCGAGCTTGCCTACGAGGGACAATATTGGTATGACCTGCTCCGCCGCAGCTATTATCAGGAGGAGGAAGTAATCGGTTATCTCAACTCACAGGAGCGCAACGCCGGTTACGAGTGGGACGAGAACGAAATCTGCCAGTATGCCAAGACAGGCGACGGCACAGGCGTGTCGACTGCTACCAAGCTGCATCTGGCATTCCCTGTCTCGAACGTCGACCTCACCCGCAATCCCAAACTCAAAGACGAGCCTGTCGCCTATGAGTTCCCCGAGCGCGAAGTCGAGACTTCCACACTGTTTTAAACAGGTTTAATGGTTAAAGTTTAATGTTTAGACAAATGACTAAAATTATGAAATTTCAATATATAGCGGCTGCGGCAGTACTCTTGGCGGGTTTCACCACGTCGTGCAACGACGATGACGCCTATTTCGAGAGTGACGCGCAGGGAACGCCCATGAAGATAACCAAGGTGTACCTTGAAGACTACAAGTCGTCAGTACCCGACCGCGAGGTGGAATTTGCGCGACTCAGCCAGATGCTCCGTCTGGAAGGCTCGGGGTTCTACGGGGTCAAAAAGGTGTATATCAACGGCTATGACACCTATTTTAACCGCGCGTATGTCAGTGACGGCTCGATGATTGTGTCAATCAACTCCAAGACTCCCGTCAGCGACTGCGACGAGAGTGTGCGCAACACCATCCGCCTTGTCAAGGACGGCAACAATGAGTATGTCTACAATTTCTTGATCCGCAACGGCTACTCGATTATAAAAAATGTCAGCAACACCCTCCCCATGCCCGGCGAGACTGTCACCGTCACGGGTTCTTACCTCCACGAGACCTCCAAGGTAATCCTTCCCGGCGGCGTAGAGGTGACCGAGGGCATTGTCAACGACGAGGACGGCGAATGGTTCTCTTTCGTGATGCCTTCGGGCGTGACCGAGGGCGGCCCCGTCATCAGCGAGAGCCCCAACGGCAGCACCCAGTCGCCCGCCTACTTCAACGAGCGTCGCGGACTGCTCATCGACTTTGACACCGAAGGCCAGCAAGGCATGTGGGGCGGCAAGGACAGCGACGGCAACATCAAGCCCGGCGCGTCGATGATTTACACTGAAGACCTTGTCGACGACCCGGCCGGTTCAGGCCGCGGCAAGTGCGCCCCCCTGATTCCTCAGCGTCTCTTTGACGAGGGCGGCATCGCCGCAGGCAAGCCGCGCGCCGCCGAGATGCAGACCGTCGGCGACGGCAACAAGGCTTGGGAAGACTGGAGCCGCATGACCGACTTAATCCCGGCCGAGACCCCGGTTAGCGAAATCGCCCTCCAAGTCGATGTATATTGCCCCAATCCTTGGACAATCGACCTCGGCGGCCAGATTCAGGTGCAGCTCATCAACAACTACAACCTCGCGGGCATCGGCAGCGACGATGACGGCAAGAACAACCTTGTCTACTGTTTCGCCCCTATCTTGCCGGCGGCAAGAGCGGTGAGGCCGTGCCTTTCATGACAACCGGCTGGCAGACGCTGACCATCCCGATGTCGTCCATCAACAAATATGCCACCCTCTTGGCCGATGCCGAGGCTCAGACCCCGACGTTCCAGATGGTTATCGACGACCGCAACGCCGCCACCTATCCCAACTTCGGCGTGGGTTTTGTCAACACCGACTTTGACTACACCGATGCCACCGGCGAGAAAGTCACCTTGAAGTCAAGCGTGTTCACCGGCCCGGCTCTCTATTTCGACAATTGGCGTGTGGTTCCTTTCAAGGCTTTCACTCCCAGCGATTACGAAGAACCCGAAGATGAAGAATAAATTCAATTTATAATGCACAATGCATGATTAAGAATTGAACAATTGTGAATTATGCATTATGAATTATGCATTAAAAAAAGAAAAAGGTTTATGAAAATCAACAAGATAATATTTCCTGTCGCAGCACTGTCGCTGGCATTTGCCGCATGTGACGACCAAGTGATGGAGTGGCGCGACGGCGATCCGACAGTCACCGGGAGCGACATCCCTATGGAACTGAAGGAGAAGATTGCCAACTATGACTTTATCAAGAACTATATGGCCGAGTATCACCCCGGTGTGGACATCACCCTCGGCATGGGGCTTGACAACTTCCTCGACGACGAAGCCTATCGGCAGGTTGTGCTTGACAACTACCAAGGAGTGACATTCGGCAACGCCATGAAACACCAGTCGGTCGTCAGTGCCTCGGGCAAGTTCAACTGGGACAAAGTCGATCAGTTCATTGCCATGAACACCGGATTGAAACTGCACGGTCACAACCTGTTGTGGCACACCCAGCAACAGCAGTCCTACATGAAATCTCTCATCGCCCCCAAGCTCGTTCAGGAGCAGACAAGCGGCGGCGACGGTATTTCCAACCTCCTCGTCGGTGATGCCAACGACTTTGAAGGCGGCACGACAGGCGGCTGGGGTTCTTGGGGTTCCAACAAGGAGTCGGTCGAAGTTGTCACCGGAGCTGGTGTTGACGGCTCGGCAGGTCTTGTTCTGACCAACAAGGGTGACGGAAACGCGTGGGAGGCCCAGTTGGCCTATACGTTTGATGCGCCTTTTGAAGTCGGAGTTCCTTACATTATTCAATTCCAAGCCAAGTCTAATTCTGCAGCCGGTTCTCTTCAGTTCCAGTATCAGCGTGAAGCTGACAGCGGCCAGCAGGGTGGATATAATGACTTCGCAGTAGGTACCGACTGGTTTACTTGCGAGTATGAGTTCACTATTCCCGAAGAAAAAGAAGGAGCCGACCGCCTTGTGATTAACTTTGGCAAAGTGGGTGCAAGTTATACTATCGACAACATTAAGTTTGGTAAGAAAATCGACTCAGCCAAGGCTCCGCGCCGCGCTGCAGCTTACCATTATGAGCTTAAAACTCCCGAGGAAAAGAAAGCCATCCTTCTTGGTGCTATGGAAGAATGGATTAAGGAGGCTATGACCCATGCGGGTCCCGCTTGCTCGTCATGGGATGTCATCAACGAGCCCATCGGCGACAACTGCCGGATACGCGGTATCGAAGGTGGATGGTCGGGTGATGACAGCGAGCCTGTCGAGACTACCGAGTCGGGTCTCAGCCTAAACTGGGCCAACGAGGCCGGCAACGGCCACTTCTACTGGGGTTACTACTGCGGTATGGACTATGCGGTGAAAGCGTTTGAATACGCCGCAAAGTACAACCCCAACGGTGCCAAACTCTTTGTCAACGACTATAATCTTGAATCCAACCCCAACAAGCTCGCCAAGCTAATCGAGTTTGTCGAATACATCGACAACAACGGCGCGCATGTCGACGGTATCGGCACCCAGATGCACGTTTCTTCGTCAATCAGCAAGGAACAGGTCGATGCCATGTTCAAGACACTCGCCGCCACCGATAAGCTCGTCCGCATCACCGAGCTTGACATCACCGTCGGAACCAAGACCCCCTCGGCTGACCAGCTCCAGAAACAGGCCGACTGCTATCAGATGATTCTGACCTCTTATTTCGAGAACATTCCCGAGAACCAGCAGAGTGCGATCACTCTGTGGACACTCAGTGACAACGAAAAAGAGCACGAATACTGGCTGAAGGACGACGCACCCAACATCTTTGGCCTCCTATGGCCGCAAGCTCGCCTACAAGGGCGTGTGTGACGCTATCGCAGGCAAGGATGTCAGCGCCGACTTCCGCAGCCACGACTATTCCAAGAAATAATCCCTGAAACCTCTGGGGTCTTTATTGAAAATAGAGACCTCAGAGGTTTTTTATACTTTATTACCATGTCACGAAAACTGTCATTACTCATTTTTGTAATTGTTACTATCTTCTCGGCCGGAGCCGCGCGTCTTGAAAAACAGAGAACCGCCACGCGCCTCATTGTCGATGAAAAACCGTTTGTAATCATCGGTGGCGAGCTCGGCAACTCGGCTGCTACATGCAGCGGGGATATTGCCCGCAATTTCAAGAAACTTCACGACATGGGTCTCAACACCGTGCTCGTTCCCGCCTACTGGGATCTTATCGAGCCGGAAAAAGGAAAATTTGACTTCTCGCTCATTGACACTGTTATTTCCGATGCCCGGAGCAACGACCTCAAGGTAGTGTTCCTGTGGTTTGGCGCGTGGAAAAACTCGATGAGCTGCTATGCACCCCTGTGGTTCAAACAGGATACCAAAACCTATCCGCGCCCGCACCCGTTCGGGCAAGCCGCTTGAAATAGCGAGCGCGTTTTCTCCCGCCGTGTTCCAAGCCGATGCCGATTCGGTTACCCGCACTGTCAATCGTGACGGTATGACGGTCAAAGCCTCTCATTTCTTCACCCTTCTGTGGGACCCGCGCGCAACTGACGGCTCGGAGTGGCCTGTCGCGGGCGGTATAATCATCCGGATCGGGGAAGATGAATATATTATCGCGGGCAGCGGCATCGTGGTCGAGTTTGACAAGCCGGGCAACACTCCGGCCGATACCCGCAACCTCGGCGAGGACGGGTTTCTTAACTCCGGGGCCGACCGCAAGGCCGGTCAGGCTTGGAGCGGCCGCTCCCGCGTCGGTCTCGGCCCGGTCAGCGAAGTGCAAGTGAATCCCGACGGCTCGCTGACCCCGGTAAGGTATTTCAACGGTGACGAGACACATCAGGGCCGCCATGTGCGCATCGGAGTCGACGATTACAAGATATTGCGCGTGAAACTGTATGAATATAAGTGATAACGGAAACGTGTGTTACAAAGTGAAACACAAATGAGACATGGCCGCAACTGTGTGCGCGCGATTGTCATTAACTTTGTCACATCTTCTTAGTCTTAAATAATTAAAACCAATCATGAAAAAGATATTGCTGACCCTTTCTCTTACCATGCTTGCAGGAACAGCGGCGGTTGATGCCGCCGTGACGTTGCCGCGTGTCATCGGTGACGGTATGGTAGTGCAGCGCGACCGCCCGTTGACGCTGTGGGGCACCGCCGACCCCGGTGAGACGGTTAAAGTGAGCGTTGTGAAAGGAAAATCGGCCACCGTGACTGCCGACGAGGCGGGGAACTGGCGTGTCGAGCTTCCCGCCCTGAAACCGGGGAAACCCTACTCGGTCAGGGTCAATGACCTGACGATTGACGATGTCCTCGTGGGGGACGTGCTGCTGTGCTCAGGACAGTCCAACATGGAACTCCCCGTGGCGCGTGTCACCGACATGTTTGCCGACGAGATTGCTGCCTACCGCAATCCGGCGATACGTCATTTCGTCGTGCCCAAAGAGTTTGATTTTCACACCGAGCGCGCCGATGTCAACCCCTCGGCACGGTGGAAGACACTCGATGAGGATTTCATGAATTTCTCGGCTCTCGCCTACTTTACCGCCCGCGAGCTGAATGCCCGCACGGGACTCCCTGTCGGCATCATCAATGCCAGCTGGGGCGGTACGCCTGTCGAGGCTTGGATAAGCGAGGAAAAACTTGCCGCTTTCCCCCGCGCCATCAGCGAAAAGCGCATCTATGGCGACGACGGCTACCGTGACCGCATCAAGCGTCTTGAAGGTGAGAATTACGGACGATGGAATGCGGCCCTTTGGGGTGGCGACCCCGGAATGCAGGGCGATGTGAAATGGTTTGACCCCGCTCTTGACGATTCTTCATGGCAGGTTGTCGACCTGATTTCCGATTCCCGTAAATGGGGGACCGACGGCATGAATGCCGTCAACGGCTCCCACTGGTTCCGCAAGAATGTCAGCCTCCCCGCCTCGATGGCCGGTAAGCCGGGTGTCGTGCGCATGGGGTGCATCGTGGATGCCGACTCGGTCTATGTCAACGGAACTTTTGTCGGCACTACCGGCTACCAGTATCCTCCGCGCATCTACACGGTTCCCGCCGGAGTGCTACGCGAGGGTGAAAACAATATCACCGTGCGTGTCATCAGTCAGAACGGCATGCCCCATTTCGTTGCCGAGAAACCCTATAGACTCATCGTCGGCGACGAGGCTGTCAGTCTCGAGGGTGAATGGCGTTACCGCCTCGGCACCCCGATGCCCCACGGCCCCGGAATGGAATTTTACTGCTATAAACCCGCCGTGCTTTATAACGCGATGATTTCACCCGTCGTCACTTATCCCGTCAAGGGCGCGGTGTGGTATCAGGGCGAGTCCAACGTTTCGCGCCGCAACGAATACGGCCCCTTGTTGAAGACTATGATTGCCAACTGGCGCGAGGCTTCGGGCGATGAGGACATGCCGTTCTATATCGTCGAGCTGGCCGATTTCCTCCATCCCTCTGACAAGGGAGGCCGTGCAGCATGGGCCGAAATGCGCAAAGTTCAGGCTCAGGTCGCCGACGAGACCCCGGGAGCCGTACTCGTTCCCAATTCCGACCTCGGCGAATGGAACGACATCCACCCCCTCGACAAGAAAACCCTCGGCAACCGCGTTGCCGACAAAATAATGGAAAAGTAAGATGGAAACTACATTAAACATAAAGGCCCGGGAATCCCGGGGATTTTACAAGCTGTCGATGCTCCAGTGCGTCGGATTCGGCTCGGGCGACCTTGCCCAAAACCTGATTTATCAGACAATCAGCATGTATCTGCTGTTTTTCTACACCAATGTCTACGGCCTTGACCCGGCTGTGGCGGCAGTCATGTTTCTCATCGTGCGCATCGTCGACGTGATATGGGACCCGCTGGTGGGTACCTTTGTCGACAAGCATGACCCCAAGTGGGGGAAATACCGTTCCTACCTGATACTCGGTGGCATACCGCTGACCGGATTCGCGCTGCTCTGTTTCTGGAACGGATTCTCAGGCTCGCTGCTTTATGCCTATGTTACCTACGTCGGCCTCTCGATGTGCTACACGCTCGTCAATGTCCCCTACGGTGCCTTGAACGCGTCGCTGACACGCGATACCGCCGAGATTACCAAACTGACCTCGGTGCGCATGTTCATGGCCAACCTCGGCGGTCTTGCCGTCGGGATGGGCATCCCGATGATATTGAAATTCTTCGACCCCTCCGAGACAACCGACATGTCGATGAGCGACAGCGCGTGGTTCTCGACAATGGCCATCTACGGCCTCGTGGGACTCGGACTGCTGTTCTTCTGTTTCAGCCAGTGCCGCGAGAGAGTGGTGATGGACAAGAAGGAGACTGAGAACGTGAAAGTCTCTGACCTGTGGATGGAATTTGTCCACAACCGCCCGCTGCGCATCCTCGCGTTCTTTTTCATCACAGCCTTTGCGATGTGCTCGGTCGGTAATGCCGCCGGAGCCTACTATATCAACTATAACCTCCACGGCACTGCGGGCGAGCTGTCAATCTTCATGGGACTCGGCTCGATTCCCGCCTTCATCTTCATGCCGCTGATTCCGGCAATCAAGAAAGTGGTGGGGAAGAAAGGGATGTTCTACATCTTCCTCTTGACCGCGATAGTCGGCATGGCCATGCTCTATGCCATCTCGATGATTCCCGCGCTGAAAGAACACATGATTTTGGTCTACATCGCCCAGTTTGTCAAGTCGACCGGCGTTATTGTCGCCACCGGCTACATGTGGGCCCTCGTTCCCGAGGTCATCTCCTATGGCGAGTATACTCACGGCCGCCGCATCTCGGGTATCGTCAACGCCCTGACCGGCATCTTCTACAAGGCCGGCATGGCTCTCGGCGGCGTGGTTCCCGGCCTGATTCTTGCCTTTGTAGGATTTGACAGCACCGCAGCTTCGCAGACACCATTCGCCCAACAGGGTATCCTGTGGCTTGTGGCCGTTATTCCGGCAATTCTTCTCGTTCTCGCCATGTTCATTATCTCGCGTTACGAGCTTGATGACGATGTAATCGACCGTATAAACGAGGAAATTGAAACCCGTCAACACAAAAATGCCTGATATGTTTAAGTCAATCGGTTTTGCCGTCATGCTTGCCGCAGCCGGGTGCTTCCCGGTGGCGGCGCAGGTGGCGTTGAAAGACTTTGTAAAGGATGACTTCATGGTCGGGGTCGCGATTCATGAAGACCAGTTTTTGGGACGCGACCTGAAAGCCGATTCGGTGACACGCCGTCATTTCAATTCGGTTACGGCCGAGAATGTGATGAAAAGTGCCGAGATCAATCCGGCCAAGGGTGTTTATGACTTTGAAAAAGCCGATGCTTTTGTCAACTACGCTCTTGAGCGGGGGCTCGACCCTGTCGGTCACGTCCTTGTCTGGCATTCTCAGCTTGCCCCTTGGTTCCCCTGTGACGACAACGGGAATTATGTCACTCCCGATGAGCTGAAACGGCGCATGAAACACCACATCACCACGATGATGCACCGCTACAAAGGGAAAATCAAGACATGGGAAGTGGTCAACGAGGCTGTCGAGGGTGACGGCTCCTACCGCCGTTCGCCGTTCTATGAAATCTTGGGCGAGGAGTACATCCCGCTTGCATTCGAGTATGCCCGTGAGGCTGACCCCGATGCCGTGCTTTATATCAACGATTTTGCCATGAACATGCCCGCCAAGCGCGATACCTACGTCAGGATTCTGAACGACTTGAAACAGCGCGGATTGCGGGTTGACGCGATAGGGATGCAGTGCCACATGGGTATGGATTACCCTGACATCCGCGACTTTGAGGAATCAATCAGGGCTTATGCAGCCACCGGGGTGAACGTGATGATTACCGAGTGGGACGCCAGCGCCCTCCCCACCATCCACACCGGGGCCAATATCAGCGACAAGGTGGCCTATAACAAGATTTTCAATCCTTATCCCGCAGGTCTTCCCGCCGATGTCTCCAAGCAATGGAATGACCGCATGGCCATGTTTTTCGACCTTTTCAGGCGTTACAGCGATGTTATAACCCGTGTTACGGCATGGGGCGTGAGCGACGGCTATTCGTGGAAAAATGATTTCCCGATGAAGGGCCGCGTGGAATATCCACTCCTCTTTGACCGCGACTACAACCTGAAACCGTTCCTGCGCGAAATGCTTGAACCCGCTGCAGCGACATTCAGCTCTTTCTCCTATGATGTCCCCGAGGTAAAGGGTGCAAAAAAGCGGCCTGCCGGAACCCCGATTCTCCCCGGCTGTTATCCTGACCCGAGCGTCGTGGGTGTCGACGGTGACTACTACCTTGTCAACTCTACATTCGTCTATTATCCCGGAGTACCTATATGGCACAGCCGCGACCTGAAAACGTGGACCCGGATCGGCAACGTGCTTGACCGCCCGTCGCAGCTCGACATTCCTGCCGGGATGCGTATATCGGGAGGCATCTATGCACCGACGCTTGCCTACAACCCTGCCAACAAGCTGTTTTACATGATTACGACCCTTGTTGACGGAGGCGGGAACTTTTATGTGACATGTGAAGACCCCAAGAAGGGAAACTGGAGCGACCCCGTGTGGCTGCCCGGGGTCGACGGTATCGACCCGAGCATACTCTTTGACAATGACGGGAAGGCTTATATTGTCCACAACAGCGGCCCTGACGGCCCTGCGCGTTATGACGGACACAGGGCGATACGCATCCATGATTTCGACTGGAAAAATAACCGCGTGACTGGCGAGAGCAAGGTCCTTGTCGACGGCGGCGTGAAACCCGAGGAAAACCCCGTGTGGATAGAGGGACCGCATCTATATCACATCGGTGACAAGTACTTTCTGATGTGTGCCGAGGGAGGCACGTCGCTCGACCACAGAGAGGTGATTTTTGAGTCGGATTCTCCCAAAGGGCCGTTCAAGCCTTGCAAAAACCCCGTCATACTCACCCAGCGTCATCTCGATTCCTCGCGACAGTCGCCCGTGACCTCGGTGGGTCATGCCGACATCTTCGAAGGGCCTGACGGGAAATGGTATGCAGTCTTTCTCGGCATCCGTCCCCATCGCGGCAACCATGACTTCATGGGACGCGAGACGTTTATGCTCCCCGTTAAGTGGAAAGATGGTCAGCCTGTCATCCTTGACCAAAAGGAAGCGTTGACCCATGTCTCTACCCCGGTGGAGAACGCCTGCATCTGGAATGCCGACGGCTCTCTTGACAACGCTGCCATCATGATTCGCACGCCGCGCCGCGATTTCTATTCAATCGACGGTGACAACCGCCTGACTCTCGCCGCCTCGCGCACCGATATTGCCACGGGTGCATCCCCCTCGGCAATAGGGCTGTGGGTGACCGAGCCTCGGTTCAGTTCAGTCGCGGTTCTTGACAGTTTTGAACCGCGCAGTGTCGATGACCTTGCGGGAATAACCCTGTTCCATGACGACAGCCACAACGTGGTATTCGGCAAGTCGCTCGACTCGGCAGGCCATCCCTGTGTCAAGCTCCGCGCCCTCACGTCGGCGGGTCTGATCGAGGAGTCGACACGCCTTCTCGACAATCCCGGCTCGCAGTTGCATCTGCGCGCCGAGGGTGACGGAAAGGGTGACCTATTTTTCTCCTTCTCGACTGACGGGGGCAGCTCTTGGACTCCTGTGGGCGCGCCTGTCAACGGCGACATCCTCTCGACGGCGACGTCCTATTGTTTCACCGGCCTGATGACCGGCATTTATGCAACTTCAACTAATCTTTAAGACACCATCAATATGAAACCTCTTACACCCGAAAAACGTTATCTTTTCCCCGAAGACTATATGGCCGATCCCTCGGTGCATGTGTTTAACGACCGTATATACATATATCCGTCCCATGACTGGGAATGTGAAAATGTCGAGAACGACAACGGTGACCAGTATGTGATGAAGGACATGCATGTCCTCTCCATCGACGGCGATCCAATGACCGGCAAAGTGACCGACCACGGCAAAGCCCTCGATATAGCCGACATCCCTTGGGCCGGTCGACAGCTTTGGGACTGCGACTGCAACGAGAAGGACGGCAAGTACTATCTCTATTTCCCGCTGAAGGACAAAAACGACATTTTCCGCATCGGAGTCGCTGTCGCCGACCGTCCCGAAGGTCCTTTCATCCCGCAGCCCGACCCCATTCGCGGCAGCTACTCGATGGATATATGCGTCCTCAGGGAAGGAGACGAATACTACCTTTATTTCGGCGGTCTGTGGGGCGGCCAGCTCCAGCGTTACCGTGACAACAAGGCCCTCGAATCGGCCGAGCTCCCCGAGGGTGCCGAGCCGTCACTGCCCAGCCGCTGTGTCCGTCTGACCAAAGATATGCTGCAATTTGCCGAAGAACCCCGACCCGTTCAAGTGGTCGATGCCGAGGGTAAACCTCTCCGTGCCGATGACCCCCACCGTTTCTTCGAGGCTTCGTGGGTTCACAAATATAACGGAAAGTACTATTTCTCTTATTCGACCGGTGACAGCCACCTCCTGTGTTACGCCATCGGTGACAACCCCTACGGTCCCTTTGTCTATCAGGGAGTAATCCTCACCCCCGTTGTCGGCTGGACTACACACCACTGCATCATCGAGTACAAAGGCAAGTGGTACCTGTTCCATCACGACAGCGTGCCCTCGGGCGGCAAGTCATGGCTCCGCAGCCTCAAAGTGTGTGAGCTGACCTATGATGCCGACGGCCGCATCCTCACCATCGACGGCGGCGGCGAGGCGGAAGTGAAATAATGATTTCGATACATTCTACATTGTAGCGTCGCGCTGCGAATGCGCCCCCGAAGTCAGGCGTTCAATCCCTGAATACTGATGTCCACCGGGCCGCGCTGCGAATGCGACCCCGAAGGGTGTCGCCCCCTCGCTAAACCCCGAGTGGACAAGTCCACATGGTGTTTAGCGAGGGGGCGACTCCGTAGGAGTCTTTTTTAATTATGTTGGAATATTAAATTTTAAACCGAAAAAGTAATTTGCCATGAATAAGTTTGTTGTCACTCTTGTCTCCTCCTTAATCTCCCTTCCGGTAATAGCGATTGACCATCCCGGTATTGCGGGGGATGCTCACGGGGCGGGGACGTTTCCGCTGATTGTCGACAATGCGCCCGCGAGAGTCGTGGTGGCCCCTGACGAGGCTGCGGGTGTAAGGATTGCTGCGGGAAACCTTGTGACCGACTTTGAAAAGGTGGCGCGGGGCGGTAATCCCGAGGGCAACCGGGCGGTAATCCTCGTCGGAGAGGTCGGCGGCCCGCTGATTAAACAAGTCATCAAAAACACACCGTCGGTAAAGTGGCTTGCCGATTCTCTGAAGGGGAAACGGGAACAATATTTCATCACTTTCGCGGGCGACAGCATGATTGTCGCGGGGAGTGACATGAGGGGTACGATTTACGGCATCTATGAAGTGTCGGAACAGCTCGGGGTGTCTCCGTGGTATGACTGGGCCGATGCGCCTGTGGCCCGGCGCGGCAACGTGGCGGTGAAACGCGGCAACTACACAGCCGGGGAACCCGCCGTGCGCTATCGCGGAATATTTCTCAACGACGAGGCCCCGTGTCTCACGTCGTGGGTGAAGAACACCTACGGCACCGATTACGGCGACCATCGTTTCTATGCGCGCGTGGGCGAGCTGCTGCTGCGCCTGCGGGGCAATTTCCTGTGGCCCGCGATGTGGTCATGGGCGTTTTATGCCGATGACCCCGAAAATTCCAAGACAATGAGCGAGATGGGCATCATAATGGGCACTTCCCATCATGAACCGATGGCCCGCAACCATCAGGAGTGGGCCCGCCGCCGCAAGGAATATGGCGCGTGGAACTACAATACCAATCAGAAGGTAATCGACCGCTTTTTCGCCGAAGGTATCGACCGGATGAAGGACACCGAGGATATTGTCACCATCGGTATGCGCGGCGACGGCGACGAGGCCATGAGCGAGGAGGCCGACGTGAAACTGATGGAGAAAATCGTGGCCAACCAGCGCAAGATTATCACCCGTCACAGCGGCAAGAAGGCTAAGGATGTGCCGCAGGTGTGGGCGCTATATAAGGAAGTGCTTGACTACTATGACAAGGGGATGCGTGTCCCCGACGATGTGACCATGCTGCTCTGTGACGACAACTGGGGCAACGTGCGCCGCCTCCCCGACGAGAAAGAACGCCGCCATCCGGGAGGGTGGGGGATGTACTACCATGTCGACTATGTCGGTGCCCCGCGCAACTCCAAGTGGCTCAACAACACCCCGATTCAGAACATGTGGGAGCAGTTGCAACTCACATACGACTATGGTGTCGACCGCCTGTGGATTCTCAATGTCGGTGACCTCAAGCCGATGGAATATCCCATCACGCTTTTCCTTGACATGGCATGGAATCCCCGACGGTTCAACGTCGACAACCTCCTTGACCATGCGACAGGGTTCTGCTCGCAGATTTTCGGAGGCGAACAGGGACCCGAGGCCGCGAGAATACTGAACCTGTATTGCAAATATGCGGGACGTTCCACCGCCGAGATGCTCGATCAGTCCACCTTCGACCTTCAGTCGGGCGAATGGAGGCTTGTGCGCGACGAGTTCATGACGCTCGAAACCGAGGCACTGAGACAGTACCTGACAATTCCCGACGAAGCTCGGGATGCCTACAAGGAGCTGATATTGTTTCCCGTGCAGGCTATGGCCAACCTCTATGACCTCTACTACAGCGTGGCGATGAACCGCGCCCTTGCCGCCGACGGAAATCCGCAAGCCAACGAGTGGGCCGAGCGCGCCCGCAAGTGTTTTGACCGCGACGCGATGCTCATGGCCGACTATAACAACAATATCGCCGACGGTAAATGGCGTGGCATGATGACACAGAAACACATAGGCTACACAATCTGGAACGACGATTTCCCTGCCGACAAGATGCCCGAGACGGTGACTGTCGAAGCGACCGGCAACGGAGGCTATGTCGCCACGGAGCGTGACGGCGTTGTCTCTGTCGAGGCCGAGCATTTCAATGCCTGTCAGGGCAATAGCGATGCCTCGTGGACCGTTATCCCGTATATGGGGCGCACGTTGAGCGGTGTGGCCCTGATGCCCTATACGGTCCCGATCGACGGCGCGTCGCTGACCTATGCTGTCGATGTCACCACCCCCGTTGACAGCGTGACGGTGCATGTCATCACCAAGTCGACGCTGGCGTTCTGCAACAAGGCGGGTCACCGCTATGCCGTGTCGATCGACGGAGGCTCTGAGCAAGTGGTCAACTTCAACCACGACCTTGACGAGCGTCCCGAGAACATATATACGGTGTTCTATCCCACTGTCGCCCGTCGCGTGGTAGAGAAATCGGTGACCTTCCCCGGTCTGACTCCCGGACGGCACATTGTCACCCTGCGCCCTCTCGACCCCGGAATCGTCTTTGAGAAGGTCGTGCTCGACCTCGGCGGTTTCAATCCCCGCTCGTTCCTCTTTATGGAGGAATCGCCGGTAACCTTAAATAAATAATAGTATGACTGAATTGCGAAACATCCTCTGCGGCCTCCTTTTCCTCATCTCGTCGGCAGTCTGTGCCGCGATGAACCGGGGAGAGGCGCGATGGATAGGCCCTGCGGGTGACGACCTGCCGATTTATGCCGACTATCTCCCTGTTTTCAAAATCGATTGTGATGTAAAGCTGAAAAAGGGGGATAAAGCGTCGCTTGTCTATGGTGCCGACGACCCGCGGCTGATGAATCGCAATCTCAACATCTACAATCTCGAAAACCGGAGCGGCGAGTCGGGAATCCGTGTCGAAATCGACCGCCGGGAGGGTTGTGTCGCCATCTACCGCAGCGGCTACCACCCGGCTGACGATGCCACGCACCCGATAGCTAAATTTGAGGCCGACAACCTGATTGACGGTATCAACCATTTGCAGATTGCCTCCAATCTCGGGTTTACCGACATTGCCATCAACGGCAAGCATATCGGACACGCCGGTATCAACCCGGTGGGCAACGGCGGCGACTACCTCGCTTTCCCTGTCCTCGCCCGAGTGGCTGTGGACATCCCCACGGGGAGCCGTGCCGAAATCTCCAATATAACGGTATCCAATTTCCGCGCCCCCGGCAACGTTATTTACCGCGCCCCGGGTGTGTACACATCTTCGGCCCGGGTGCCTGTGGTGACCCGCTCGATGCCCGAGTTGAGAACCGTCATAACCCTCCCCGCCGGAAAGGTGGTCGAGAGTGCCGAGGCAACAGTCACGGCGCGGGGAATATATGACCTCAGTGTCAACGGCACCCGTGTCACCGACGACTATTTCTACCCCGGCTCGACACAGTACAACAAAACTCATTTATATCACACCCACGACATTGCCCCGCTGCTGCGCGAGGGTGACAACACCCTGTCGGTGCAGCTCGCCGAGGGTTGGTGGAGCGGAGGCTCGACATTTGTGGGTGAGAACTGGAACTTTTTCGGTGACCGCCAGTCGTTCATCGGGGTTTTCACGGTTCGTTACACCGACGGCTCTGTACAACGGTTCCACACAGTCCCCCGAGAGTGGTTTTACAGTACCGACGGCCCCGTGGTCGAGGGTAGTTTCTTTCAAGGAGAAATATATGACGCAGCGCGGCGCGACGCTCCCGACAGGGTGTGGAAACCCGCAGTCGAGGTCGCCATTGACTCGACGGTCAATACAACCGTGGGTGACTGGGGCGCGATTGACTTCCGACCCTCGTTTGGCGACCGTGTAAGGGCAGTCGACACCGTGACGGCCCGTTCCGTGACCGAGCCGCGACCGGGGGTGTATGTCTACGACATGGGGCAGAACATGGCCGCCGTGCCTCTGATTTCATTCCCTGCGCTGAAACCCGGAACCGAGGTCTCGATGCGCTATGCCGAGGTGCTGTACCCCGACATGCCGCAATATGCCTCTCATAAAGGGATGATTATGACCGAGAACCTCCGCGCCGCCATGTGTCGCGACATCTACCGTGCCGCAGGGACGCAGGGCGAGAGTTTTTCACCCCGTTTCACCCTCCACGGGTTCCGCTACATCGAGGTGACCGGCCTTGAAGGGTCGCTGCCCCTCGACTCGGTGCGCGCCGTGCCTGTCAGCTCGGTCAGCCGCATTGTCGCCGGTTATGAATGTTCCGACACGCTTGTCAACCGCCTTTGGGGCAACATCTGCCGCTCCACCATGTCCAATTTTGTCTCCATTCCGACCGACTGCCCCCAGCGCAACGAGCGACTCGGGTGGATGGGGGATATTTCGGTCTATGCCCCTACGGCGACCAAGATTGCCGATGTCTCGGCGATTCTCGCCCAGTATCTTGCCTCGGTGCGCGACTGTCAGCGCGCCGACGGGAAGTTTCCCGATGTGGCCCCGACAGGGTTCGGGTTTGGCGGAATGCTGTGGGGGAGCGCGGGAATCACCGTGCCGTGGGCACATTTCAGCGAGTATGGCGACACAGCCGTGCTGCGCGGGCATTACCCCGCGATGAAACGCTATATCGACTATCTGCTCAAGAATACAATCGATTCCGTCACCGGTATAATGGTGCAGGACCGGGCGTGGGGAGACCTCGCCGACTGGCTCAGTCCCGAGTATGACCGCACTGACAAGTCGCTGCTGTGGGAATGCTACTTTATCTATGACCTTGTACTCATGAGCCGTATGGCGGCGATTCTCGGCGAGGAAGATGACGTTGCTTATTATCAGCAGCTTGCCGACAAGCGGCGTGACTTCTTCTTTGACACATATATCGACCCTGCGACGGGCAAGACCCGATTTTCGGCATTTGACCCGGCCCGCAAGGGTCAGATAATAGACACGCAGGCATCCTACGCGCTTGCTATAATGCTGGTCGATGACTCTAATCCCGCCTTTGCGCGGCACCTTGTCAATGCCGTGTCACGCGAGAATGTGGCCGACAACGGTACCGTGTGCCCTCTCTACTCGCTCATGACCGGTTTTATCGGCACGGCATGGATAATGGAGGCGTTGAGCCTCACGGGAAACACCGGCACCGCCTACAGGCTGTTGACTTCGCGCACTTATCCGTCGTGGCTCTATCCGGTGACGCAGGGAGCGACAACCGTGTGGGAACGGCTCAACTCTTATACCGACAAGGATGGTTTCGGGAGCAACAATAGCATGAACTCGTTCAACCACTACTCATTCGGAGCGGTCGGCAACTGGCTTCTCACCCGCTCGGCGGGACTGACCAAGCTCGATGACAAGTATATAATCCTTACCCCCGAGCCTGACACAACCGGAGCCGTGACATGGGCGCGCGGATGGCTCGACATGGCCGCAGGGCGCGCCGAGTGCTCGTGGCGGGTCGACGGCGACAGGGTAATCTATGAGGTAACGGTTCCCGACGGCGTTGAGGCTCGGTTCTCGGTGCCGGTCGGCACCGATGATTTTAACGGCGTAATCTATCGCGTTGACGGCACTCCCGTTCCGTCAACTGAGATAGTCGGAATTACAGGAGTGCCGTCAAGGGTTTCCTTAATCCTTCCGGCGGGACGTCATGAGTTCACGACGCGGATGCCCGCGAAGCATTAATCGTCATGATGATGATGGTGCCTGCCGTGGCGATAATACCGGTTGCGCTCTTTGTAATATTTCTTCTGAGCCTTGCGGTACTTCTTGTATGCTTTGCGATATTTCTTGTAAGCCTTGTGGTTATGCCGCCCGTAGTATCCCGGAGGCGGAGGCGGGTAATCGTAGGTATCATACTCGACATATCTCACCCGTCGCGGAGGAGGCGGGGGCGCTATGGGGATAAAGGGATCGCCTGTCGACACGTTGAATCCCGCAGGGCCGAGATCGACCCAAAACGAGACGTTGGTCTGTCCGACGGCGACACCCGATGCGGCTATCACTGCCGTGAGCGCTATTGTTGCTATTCGTTTCATGACCTCGTTCTTAGATAGTTAAACGGATGGTTTCTCAGTAATACGCTCCGGCTTGATATTAAGTTCAGATATATTTGTGAATAAAATAAAAATAAGACGATGACACGACTGTTGTTTTTAGTGATTCTTTTTTTCGCGACGCTTGCCGAGGCCGCGCCGCTGTGGATGGATTTTGACTCGTCCGGCGGGACCCGGGTGACGGTGAAGGGTAGGGTGAAATCGCCCATTCTCGACACTGCCGTCAGGGAACTCGCGCTGCATTATGACGGCGACGTGACGATTGACCTCAAGAGTGACAAGTCGCTCGGGCGCGACGGGTTTGCCATCAGCGAGACCCCCGGCGGTATCACAATCACCGCCTCCAAGCCTCAGGGCGCGCTCTATGGTGCTTACCGCCTGTTGCGCAACGTCAAGGCCGGTTATCCCGCCGCTTCGGGACGCTCGGTGCCCGCCTACGGCCTCCGCATCCTCAACCACTGGGACAACCTCGACGGGACTGTCGAGCGCGGATATGCCGGAAAGAGTCTGTGGAAATGGGAGGAGCTTCCCGCCACGGTGTCGCCGCGCTACGAGGAATATGCCCGGGCCTGTGCCTCGGTGGGCATCAATGCCGCCGTGCTGAACAACGTGAATGCCTCGTCGCGCATCCTCTCGGCCGAATATCTCGAAAAGGTCGCCGCGCTTGCCGATGTCATGCGCCCCTACGGTATCGCCGTCTGTCTTTCGGTCAATTTCGCCTCTCCCGTGCAGCTTGACTCGCTCCCGACAGCCGACCCGCTTGACCCGGCCGTGGCGCGGTGGTGGAAACGCAAGGCCGACGAGATTTACCGGCTTGTTCCTGATTTTGGCGGATTTCTTGTGAAAGCCAACTCCGAGGGGCAACCCGGCCCGATGGACTACGGGCGCACCCATGCCGAGGGTGCCAACATGCTTGCCCGCGCCTTGAAACCCCACGGCGGTATAGTCATGTGGCGCGCATTTGTCTACTCCCCGCTCGACGAAGACCGAGCCAAGCAGGCTTATCTTGAATTTCAGCCTCTTGACGGAGCGTTTGACCCCAATGTAATCGTGCAGATAAAGAACGGCCCGATTGATTTTCAGCCTCGCGAGCCTTACAGCCCTCTTTTCGGAGCTATGCCATCGACCCCGCAGATGGTTGAGTTTCAGATTACGCAGGAATACCTCGGTCATGCCAATCATCTTGCCTATCTCGCCCCGATGTGGACCGAGTTTTATGACTATGTCGCTCCCGAGTCGATTGTGGCCTCGTCGGGCGTGGCCAATATCGGCGATTCGGAGTGCCTGACGGGGAATCCGATGGCTCAGGCCAACTGGTTTGCCTTCGGCGAGCTTTCTTGGGACCCCCATGCCACGCCGGCTGAGATTGCCGACGAGTGGCTGCGCCTTTCGGTCTATCGGCGCGACGCGGCCCCCGATGCTGCCGTTCACGACGCGCTCATGTCGATGATGCTTGACAGCCGCGAGGCTGTTGTCGACTACATGATGCCGATGGGACTGCACCACATCTTTGCTTTCGGTCACCATTACGGCCCCGAGCCGTGGTGTGACGTGCCGGGCGCCCGTGCCGACTGGCTGCCACGCTATTATCACCGTGCCGACTCGGCGGGACTCGGGTTTGACCGCTCGCCATCGGGCAGTGATGCCGTCGGGCAGTACCCCGAGCCGTTGCGCAGCCGTCTGTCGTCGATAGAGACCTGTCCCGAAGAGTTCCTGCTGTGGTTCCATCATGTGCCGTGGGATTACACGATGCCTTCGGGGATGACGATGTGGGAGCAGCTCTGCGCGAGCTATCAGCGCGGGGTGGACAAAGTGGCCGGGTTCCAGCGTGTCTGGGACATGGCCGAGCCTGTCGTGATTCCCGGACTTTACGCCGACGTGCGCGGGCGGCTTATGACGCAGATGCGCGATGCCGAGTGGTGGCGCGATGCCTGCCTTCTCTACTTCTCGCAATACTCGGGCCGTCCCATCCCCCTCGACATCCCTCGTCCGGTCCACACTCTTGACGACATGCGCGCCGTCAACCTCGGTATAACCAACTTCGAGTCTCCCGCGCCGCAGTTGCTCAACAAGGCAAGGTGATTTGGAGGTCAGAGGTCAGAGTTATGAGTGACGAGGTGTAATTAGTCTAATTAGAATCTACCACCTCGTCACTCATAACTCTGACTTCTGACTTCTATTCCTCGGGTGGTAGCGGAGGATGTCGTCGCGCAGGCGGGTGCGGTCGATGTGGAGATAGAGTTGTGTCGTCGATAGGTTTTCGTGGCCGAGCATCATCTGAATGGCGCGGAGGTTGGCACCGCCTTCGAGCAGATGGGTGGCGAAAGAGTGGCGCAGGGTGTGGGGCGAGATTACGCGGTTTATTCCTGCCGCGTCGGCAAGCTGCCTGACGAGGGTGAAAATCATCTGGCGCGTCAGCCGGCGGCCGCGACGGTTGAGAAACAGGATGTTTTCCTCGCCCGGCTTGATGTCGAGCAACTGACGGTCGGCGAGGTAGGTGTTGATTTCGTCGACTGAGTTCTGCGACATAGGCACCATGCGCTCCTTGTTGCCCTTGCCGGTGACGATGAGGTAGCCTTCGGTCATGAACACGCGTGAGATTTCGAGGTTGACAAGCTCGCTGACACGCAGTCCGCAGCCATAGAGTGTCTCAATGATGGCGCGGTTGCGCGTCGCTTCTTCCTTGGAGGGGTCGATGGCGGCAATCATAGCGTCGATTTCGTCAAGCGTGAGCACTTCGGGGAGATACATTCCCACTTTCGGTGTCTCCAGCATTGCCGCCGGGTCATCATCCATGTAGTTTTCGAGGCGCATAAAGCGGAAGAAGGTCCTCACACCCGAGACTATGCGCGCCCGAGACCGCTCGGCGATGCCGAGATCAATCAGCTCGCCGATGAACTGTCTGAGGTCGTCGGTTGTGGCCTCGGCGAGGGTTTTGCCGCTGTTTTCAAGGTAGCCGACGAGTTTTTCCACATCCATGCGGTAGTTGACAAGGGTGTTGGGCGACATCCCGCGCTCAACGAGCAGATAGCTCTCAAATGTATCGAGCAGACGGTCGGTTGCAGGGAGCGTTCTCATAGGTCGACCTTGAAAAACTGTTTAGGGAGGTCGGGACGGGTTACAATGATGGCTGAATCGCGGTCGGCAAACACCATTCCGCGGGACATCAGTCTGATTGCCTCTTGGAGTATTGATTCGTTGTCGCGGCGGTTGCGCACGATGACGACCGCCCCTGTCGGCAGATAGCCTGATAGAAATGACAGCAAGGCGGTTGCGCCATCGCCTGCCTCGACGGAGTTTATGATGACAAACGGTGTGTGACCCCCGGCCTCTATCCTTGCGGTATAGAGGCTGACCGCCTCGCGCAAAGCAGGACGGCTTGTCACACGGCCGCCATTTATCTCCACGGCATCGGAGGTGGTGACAATCCGGCTGCGCGAGTCGTGGAGCAGCAGTGCGGCTTTAACCCACTCTCCACACTCCTTGTCACTGCCTGTCTCAAGCACCTCGCGGGGATTGAAGTGACAGGCGATGCGGAACAGCAGCCGCGCCCGTTTCCTCTCCCTGCCGCTGATGTCATCAAGAGCCGCGTAGCCATAGTAATGGTAACCCGTGTTGTGGACAACGCCGGTTATGAAGTTGAACGCGAAGGGGGAGTGTACGCCATACCCCTTGTTGCGCCTCCAGTGAAAGATGCGTTTCCACCACGCGGCCATCAGGCTCGGGCGGTGTCCTTTCCGCACCCGGTGACAGCGAAGACGGCGGCACAGATTGCCGCGATGTAGATGAGAATGACGGCGATTGTGGCCAAGGTGTCGGTCGTGTGGAGCGATTTCGGGTCAAAGCGCATCTCGACGGTGTGGTCTCCGGCGGGTATATTGAGGGCGCGCAACACATAATCGACGCGGCCTATTTCGGCAGGTTTCCCGTCGATTGTCGCCGTCCATCCCCACGGGAAGAACACTTCGGAGAACACGGCCACCCCACCGGCAGCCGAGCGGGCGCGGTAGGTGACGCGGTTGGGCGCGTAGGTGGTCTCGTAAATCGTGTCGCCGGGAGTTACCGGCTTGGACGCGCCGAGGATGTCGCGGAAACGGCTGTCGGCCACGGCTGTGGTTGCGGGATTGATGACATCGAGCGCGGCCATCTCCTCGTCGGGGGTAGCGACATAGTCCACGCGGTCAACCCACCACGCGTTGCCGAGAGCCTCGGGATTGCGCAGCGGCTGTCCCTGCATGTCGACGATGTAGCGGGCGTTGAGCATGTTGAGCACATTCCAGTCGGCATCGGTTTCGCTGCCACGGGTGAAGTTGTCGAGATGGCGGTCGATGAGGTCCTGATAGCGTGTCAGCTTGGCTGCATGGTAGCCGCCGACAGCCTTGTGGTAGTAGGAGGGGTCGGCGCTGTAAAAGCGCGGGATGTCCATCACGCGGTAGTTCATAGCCGTGTCGGCCAGTATGATACGGTCAGCCTCGGTTATGGCTATGGGTGCCCCGGTCGTGAGCTGCTTGGGGACGAAACTGTCGTGGTTGAGATAACGCTTGTTGACCATGAACAGGTCGCCGAGGATGAGGACCCCGGTCACGGCGGCGACAAGCACCCCGTTGAGACGGCGGCGGATATAGAGCGCGAGGCACACGAACCCGATGGCGAGAATCAGCAGCGACCTTAGCGAATCGTCGCTGACCATTCCATGCCGCAGCGATTCGACCAGCGAGTAGATGCGGGGACTCTGGAGGCTGAACGCGCCCACCTGCGTGGCATCGTAGCCCTGTGACATGAGAGCCTGAGTCAGGTATGCGTCAATCTGGCGGTCGTTGTCGGTGATGACCGAGCCGAAGATTCCGGGCGCGATGATGCCGAGGAGGCACACCGCCATCGACAGGCCGAAACACCATGCCATCGGCTTGAAAAAGCGTCCCGGCTCGGGGTCGGTAAATAGTTTCTGCAATGCCATGACGGCAAGCAGCGGCATCGTGAACTCGGCGATGACAAGGATACTCTCGACGGTGCGGAACTTGGCATACATCGGCGCGCATGTCAGCATGATGTCGGTGAATGTCATCGCGTGACGGCCCCATGCGAGGCATATCGAGAAGCATGTCAGCACGAGCAACGCCCATTTAAGCGGCCCCTTGACGATGACGCAGCCGAGGAGGAACAGCGCGAAAATCAGCGCCCCGACGTAGACAGGGCCGTTGGTGCCCTCCGGGTCGCCGAAGTACTGGCTCATGTAGTCGAGATACTGCGCCTCCATGCCGTCGATTTCACCCTTGGAGACCATTTCCTTGGTCTCGTCGAGCGACGACAGGTTCATCATCTTGAACGACCCTTTTTCAGGCTTGGCCGACGCGCCTCCCTTAACATTGGGGATGAGGAGCGAGAATGTCTCGGACGGCTGGTAGCTGTACTGGGTGATATAGTCCTTGTCGAGACCGCCGGTCGACTTTCCTGCCGTTGCGGCGGGTTGGGTCAGCTCGCTGTGTCGGCCGCGCATTGTCTCTTTGGAGTACTCATAGGTATTGTAAAGGCTCGGCAGATTGGCTGCTACGGCGAGGACGGCTGCTGCGGCGAGGGTGCCGGTCGCAATGCCCCACTGCCGTATTTTCTTCTCCTTCAGGGCCGAGACGAGGCATGCAATCACTATCCCGAGGATGACAAAGAGGAAGTAGTAGGACATCTGCACATGGTTGGAGGCAATCTGCATCATCGCAAAGAGAGCCGCCAGCGCGCCTCCCGCCAGATATCGCCCTCGGTAGCAGAGGAGGATGCCTGCGATAGTGGGGGGTATATAGGCGAGGGTGACGAATTTCCAGATGTGTCCCGCCCCGATGATTATGACAAAGTAGGAGGAGAATCCGTAGGCCACGGCTCCGATCAGTGCGACCCACCATCTCATTTTCATCGAAATCAGCAGTATGAAGAATCCCACCATCATCATCGCTACCAGCGACGAGGGGGAGGGGAGTCCGAGGCCCATGACGGTGTTAATCCACGAGAAAAGGCGGCTCGACGGGTAGGAGGGCGAAATCTGGAACGTGGGCATTCCCGAAAAGAGCGAGTTGGTCCACCGGGTGACCTCGCCTGTCTCCTCAGAGTAGGCCTTGGCCTCCTGACCTATCGCCGCGCCCTGCTGCATGTCGTGCTGGCGCAGCACGTTCCCCTCCATGGCGTCGGGGTAGAAAAACGCTACCGCGATTGCGGCTATAATCACAAGCGCGCCGACAAACTGCCACAGCGACGCGCTTTTCAGAAAGTTCTTGAGCTTTTCCATAAGGTTATTCGGCGGGACGGAGTTCTACTGGGATATCGGATGAAGCGGTTTTGGCCGAGTCGGCTGCCACGCTGTCGGTCTTGGCCGGAGCTGTCAGCTCGCCGCCGCGGATAGCGTCATACTCGGTCAGCCGGCTGCGGAAATCCTCGGCGATTGAGTCGATGTTGACCGCCGGGTTGAGCTGCCGGGCTTTTTCAAACGCCGCTTTCATGTCGCGCGGGTTTATGCCGACGGCGATGTCATACACGTCGACAAACTTGCGCAGTGTCTCCAAGTCGCGCTGGCGATGTTTCTCCTTGACGGCCTTGTTGTGTACCTCCATGAAGGCCACCAGCACGGCGACGGTCTCCTCGGGGGTGAGGTCGTCGACATAGAGCGACATGCTGTCAGCGAGTTCCGACGCTGTGCCGAGGTTTCCGGCCGAGAGCGCGTCGGCCAACTGGGTGTTCTGCTGTTCCACGACCTCGACAGGCTTTTCCGACTCGGTGTTTTTCTTTCCGCAGGCAGCCGCGCAGGCAACGAGCAGGCAGGCGGCTAAAACTGGCAATATATTTTTCATTGAGTTCAATTTTTGCTTATATCCAACTTGCAAAGATACAAATAATCTTCTATATTATGCCCCATCGTGCGAAAAACTGAAAAAACTGACTGCGACGGGTTGTGGGGCCACATAAAAGGCACTCCCTGCATAGGCGTTGCCACACGGGGAGTGCCGGTTTTGTGTGATTACTTGTGATTACCGATGTCAGAAAGCCAGACGGGAGTTCTTGGCTTGGGAGAGGATGTTGCCCTGCTCGTCGGTCACTTCGATGTCATAGACAATAGTGCCGTGGAACGTGACGGGGAGGTTGAGTATGTCGTAGGGGACGTCGAGGGTCAGCGAGAAATGGGTTCCGTTGCTCGAAATGGTTTTGTCCTTGGCCACGACGATTGGTTTCCCTTCGGCATCGAGCAGCGGGGTCGTGCCGTCGCTTTCATAGAACTTGGCCGCTACAGTGATGGTGCGGTTGGCGAGGTTGAGGGCATCAATGCTGTTGCGGATGCACACGCCCACTACCCCGGGGGCGATTTCGGTATTGGTGAAGGGCATGATCTCGGTCAGGTCGGCGGTGCCTTGCACGGGTGCTTGGTCGATGGTGATGCGCACCTCTTTGTAGCCGATTTCCTTGTTCCCGGCGCGCACACTCATGTAGTCGCGGCGGTAGTTGCCTGTATCGTTGGGGTCGCAGACGATGGTAAATCCTGTGCGGGTCTGATTGACGACCTTGCAGAATGTCGGGACACCCCATGCGGTCCAGTCCTCGGCATCGGTGTTCACGGCAAATTTCTGTTGTCCGCCGGCAGGGGGGAACTCGACGTTGAGAGCTTCTTGGCCGTCAACCTTGAGATACTCGGCCTCTCCGGCTTTGCGCTGGAAACGCAGGTTGGCGGTGAAGACGAGGTTGCTGTTTTCCCAGATTTCCATCTGGTAGTTTCCGGGGGGGAAGATGCTGTGGTCGCCGTCGCCGTAACCCGAGAGGACGACCGTGTTGCCTGTGCCGGGCCGGAACATGCGGGTCGACGAGAATGTGTAGCCACGGTCATTGCCGTTGAGCAGGTTGCCGTCGGGTTTGAAAATCTTGACATCGAGGGTTTTTTCCATCGCTTCGGAAGGACCGTTGTAGGTGACCTTGGTAAAGAGATAGCGGATGTCGCTGCTGTAGAGAGGCGCGCCGTAGTTGGTCAGCGAGGCGTCGGCATTGTCGTCATTGCCTGTGGCAAAGTTGACGGCGGTGATGGTTATGCCGGTATTGACCGGCGGGGCCTGTGCCGGGATGTCGATGCCGGTAGGCTCGCCTGCTTGGAACAGTTGGATAGCTACCTCCTTGTTGCCTGAGCGGACACGCATGACTGCCTGACGTGGTTCGGCATCGGGGTTGGCCGAGGCCATTAGCGACAGCGAGGTTGTCCCCTTGGAGTACTGAATCCATGACGGGGTGAGCAGTACGTCGTAGGTGGGATGGCTGCTGCGGATTTCGACTGCGCGCGAGCCGCCCTCGCGTGGGAATGTCACCTTGACTTGCGAGCTTTTGCCGTTTACAGTCAGTCGCTCGGTCGTTGCGGCACGTCCGCGCTGGCATTTCTCGATGCCGATTTTGATGAGGCTGTCGTCAGTCGCAGGGTCGTAGCCGACATCGCCGCTTGCGGAGCGGAATTTTTTTTCGGCACGGCTGTAATCGTCGGCAGTTTTTGCAGTCTGAAGTATTTCGTAAGCCTCTTTCAGGGTGTTGTTGAATGCCATCGCACTGAACGATACCAAGATAGCGGCGATAAAGGTCAGAAGGTATTTTTTCATTAGGAACTGGTATTTAAAATGTTATGCTTTGTACTATTCGGCAGCTACTTTGACTATGCCTTCATAGATTACATAGTCTTTTTGACTTATAGAGAGCTGGTAGGTTCCGAATTTCGGGGCACGGCCGAGGCTGATTGCCACGGAATTGCCGCGTCCTTTTTCAATAGTCACCGATGCTTTGCCATTGATCGAGGGGGTTCCGTTCTCGGGTGTGAGCGAGTAGGAAAGAGTCACTCCCGGGATGTTTTCGGTGTTAAGGCCGTCATAGCTGACGGTCAGCAGATTGCTGTTGACAAAGGCATCGGTTATAACCATCATGGCCGCTTTGATGCCTGTCGTTTTGGCGATTCCTTCCAGACCGGCGATAACCTCGGGGCTTGCCTTGATGCGGGCAGCGGTGAGGTAGTCGGTCAGGCCGCGATGAAGGTCTTCGGCAATTTCCACCTGAGTCTTGGCGCTGCGGAGCCACGCGTCGTGGGCAACTTCTATCTTGCCGTTGAGCTGTGAGGCAAGGTCGGTGGTGACGGTGTCTTTAAGGAACTTGTAGTTTGCCGCCATCAGCCTCATTGAGTCAAGTTCGTTGCGGGCTTTGAACAGGGCCGGGATGTTGGTCTGGCTGCCGTTGGCTGTGTTGTTGGTACACAGCAACCGGAGGGTGTTGTAATGTTCCTGTACGGCGCGTTCGTCGTCACTGGTCTCGGTGCCGTCGGCGAGGAAGTACCATGCCGACGCGCCGATTGCGGCCACGATGCCTGCAATCATCAGGATGCGTACCCATCCGTTGCTGCCGCCGCTGCCGCTGTTGCGAGCCGGACGGGGCGAAAGGTCGCCGCCGTTGCTGTCAGATGCAGCGACGGTCTTTGTCGCGGGAGATTCGTCGTGGGGAGTGGGTTTGGGGATAGGTTTGGTCTCGTTTTCGCGCGGTTCTTCAACCTCGGGTTGCGAATCCTCCTCTTGTGTGCCGCGGAATTTCTTCCAGTCGGCCTTTTTGCCGTCAAGCATCATTTTGGAGAAAGTCTCGATTTGGTCGGCGGTAGGACGGTCCCATGTGTCCTTGGCAAGACAGTCGCGCATGATGTTGTTGAGGTTTTCTGTCCATTTGGACGTATCGACGTCGGGAACTTCGGCTCCGGCGTTGAGCATTCCGCCTCCTTGTCCGCAGAACGGCAGCTCGCCGGTCAGCATCTCGTAGACTGAGACACCGAGCGACCAGATGTCGCTGGCCTTTACCGCCATAGGGTCTTTCAGGAATCGTTCGGGCCCCATGTAGGCGATAGCGCCCGAGGTGCTGACGCGCTTGGACTGCTTGCGCAGTGTGGAACGCATCTTGCGGCTGATGCCGAAGTCGGTGATGAGGAAGTTGCCGTGGTCGTCGATGAGGATGTTTTCGGGTTTGATGTCCTGATGAATAATCGGGGTTTCAAGGCCGTGGAGGAAAGCGAGGCCGCTTGCCACGTCGTGGAGGAATTTCCATGCTGTGCGCTCGTCGGTGACGTTTCCGGCAAGGGCGGTTGCAGAACCACGAGAGCAGTATTTCATGATGAGGAACGGGCGGCGTTCCCACACGCTGTAATACTGCGATGTCAGCAAGTACTGGTGGTTGAGGTCGTAGGCGACTTTGTATTCATCCTCAAACTCTTTCTGACCCTTGTTGTCGAGCGAGATATAGAGCTTGATGGCTACGTCAATGTCGAGCACGTTGTCATGTGCGAGCCACACCTCGCCGAAACTACCGCTTCCCTTGAACTCTACGAGGGTATATCGGTCGGCGATGACGGTGCCTTTGGCTAATTCGGGATTGTTCATATATATCGTTAGTTCTGTTTTTTATTTGTTAATCGCGTCTTTGAGAGCATCGGTATCGGCGGAATTGGCTTTCGATTTGTTATAACTGTCGGTTATTTCTTGAATTTCCTTACCCCATCTTCCTGTAATCTTGCCGGTGCCTTTGTCGGTTGCATTTTCGAGAATGTCTTTTTCAACTTGGTTGCACTTGTTTACTAAGACGGGATACCGTTGCACGTCTTTTTTCAGTTGGCGTATTTGTTTGAGGTAGTTGTGGTTTTGGTTCCAAGCAAAAGCATCAATGCCTAAAGTCCCTTCTTTTTTTGCTTTTATAATGTCATTGTACAGCGGGGTGACTTTTCCTTTCCATTCAGGGACTTCGGTGATGATAGGTTCGAGATAACCGATTGCGGTGCGTTTCCACGACACTTTCATTGCGGCATCTAATGCGGGGTTGCCGGCCGTCGGGTTGGCGGCAGTTTCGGTCTTTCCGTTCTGCACCGGTGTCTGAGTCGGTTTGGAAGGCCGTGAGTCGTCGGCTGCCGCGCCTGCAATCTGTGTCTCGGGTGTTTCCGTGAGCCGGTCAATGGGTGTGACGGGGGTGTTGTCATTTCCGCCCGAGAACGCGATAACGAGAATGGCGGCAATAATAAAGACTATGCCTATCGATGCATAGACGAGTGTGCGCGGGTTGACGGATGCGCCTTTTGTGCCATTCTTGCCGCTGTCAGGGGCAGTGATGCCCGCTGCCGGGATTTTTTTCGCGGCAGCTCCGGGACGTTTGGACGGGGTGGAGTGGTGTGATGCCGGGGTAGCGGGCGGCATGACAGGCCGTGGCGCGGGTTGCTGAGGCTTTTCGGGGACAGGGTCAGGGGCGGGCGCGGCTTTTTTGACAGCGGCGGGAGCTCCTCCGAGAATCTGACAGAGGATGACGGTTACGTTGTCATACCATCCGGCAGCCTCGGCTGCGGTCCATAGAGCCTCGCGGCACGATGTCATCGAGTCCTGATGGGCTGCGACGATACTTTGGATATTGTCGCCCGGATAGGGGAGTCCGTTTTCGTCAAATGTGCGGCAGTCGCGGAGAACTCCGCTGAGGCCGTCGCTGCACACGATGATTATGTCGCCTGTATTTACGGTGTACTGTCGAGACTCGGGCTGTGCGTCTGACGATGGGTCGCCGAGGCTGCGGGTCACGATGTTGCCCTGAGGGTGGTCAAATGTCTGCTCATAGGTCAGAATCCCTTTGCGCACGAGGTCTTGGACGTAGGAATGGTCCTCGCTGAGCATCTCGATGCCGTTGACGGGGTTGTAGCGGTAGGCGCGGCTGTCGCCAATCCAGCTGACGGTGAGCTCGTCTCCGAGAATCCACACGAGAATCATCGTGGAGCCCATCTCGGCATGTTCGGGGTTGGCGGCGGCATCGGCTTTGACGCGCCGGTCAGCCTCCTTGATTACATTTTCCATGTAGCGGCGGCGCGAGTCGGGGGTGGCGGCAGTCTCGGCAGAGACATTGCCGGTTGCGAAAAGGTCGCGGACGGTCGCGATGGCGATTTCCGATGCCACCTCGCCGGCATTCATGCCGCCCATGCCGTCGGCTACGACGAGGAGGCATCCGAGTGGGCCGAGATTGAGTGTCGCGTCGGCGGTAAAACTGTCGGTGACGCCGTCGGTCAGGTCGGCATCCACGAGAAAGTTGTCCTCATTGCCGCGCAAAGGGTGCTCGGGATTCAGTTTTCCCGCCGCGTCACTGTAGGCGGCCAAGCGGAAGGTTATATTGGATTCAGCCATTTTATGTCTTGAAAATCTGTGTTAATGTGATGAATGTCAATAGGCTCATGCTCCTTCGACTCGGAGCTTGACTTCGCCGATGGATATGATGTCGCCGGGATTTATGAAAACCCCTCCGGCATCGATTTCGATGGAGTTGACAAATGTCCCGTTGAGCGAGAAGTTCCATTTGAACGGCGGGCGCGGGTCGGGACAGCGCGCGGTGCATTTCTTGCAGAAATGGGCGTCGCCGTGGCACATGGCCAGTCCGCACTCGCTGCGCCACTGTCCGTCGCGGATAATCCACCGTCGGGACTGGGCATCGTGTTCAAGAGTGCAGTGCCGACGCGATACATAGCAGCTTTCGCGCTCGACAAGGGGGATGTGGTTGCCGACCTGAACCGATTCGCGGCCCACATAGACAATCGAGTTGCCGTCCTTGATGTAGTCGTTGAGGTTGTAGACGCGACCATATTCCTCGCCCTGCATCACGCGCAGTATCATGCCTCGCGACGTGTCGCGGTTGAAGATGGGGTTGTGCTTGGGGAGTCCCTTGTCGGCGGGCCGTCCCGGGACGAGGGTGAGCACGTCGTCTACCGTCTGGAGGCGGGTTTTGAAATCGGGGTCGAGGCATCCTTCAAGCAGCGGGAGCCACGCGTCGGCACCGGGATATTTGGACAGCAGCTCGCGGTCCCATTTTCCCATTTTGCCGTTATATACATAGCGTGGCACGTCGGCCTCGCTGTCGAGCGGCCCGAAGGGGAGGATGCCCGTCAGCAGCTGGTACATCAGTACGCCGAATGAATATATGTCGGTCGTGGGGAGCACCGTGGCGTTGCCGCACTTGGGGTTGATCTGTTCAGGCGGCATGTAGGCGATTGTGCCGAAACGTTCCTTGGGTATCCCCATGAGTCCGCGCTGTGTCATGCGGTTGTTCTGGTCTCCCGAGATGCCGAAGTCGGTCAGCACGGCCTCGGTGTCGGTGCGCAGCAGCACGTTGCCCGGTTTCAAGTCGCGGTGGACTTTTCCGTTGAGGTGGAGGTCACGGAGTCCCATGAGGACGTGTGAGCCTATGATAGAGAGGTTTATCGATGTGCGCGAGGTGGCTTGCAGAAGGTCGCCGCCGGCACAATATTCCATGACGAAGTAGGCGTTGCCTTTAACGGTGCCTTTGCTGATTGAGCGCACGAGATAGAGGCTCTTGATTAGGCCGGTCTCATATTCGCGGTCAAAGCGTTTCAACAGGTTGGGACGTTCATCGGCGGGTATTTCCCACAGTTTGAGCAATTTGAGCGCATAAATCTTGCCATCCTTGCCTGAGACTTTGAACACGCGCCCGAAAGTTCCCTCGCCGATGACGGTTTCGACTTTCCACCGGTGGTCGATGGTGTCGCCGGGTTTGAAATCACACATTTCCACACTTGACCCGCTGCTTTTGAAGAAGTCCATGACGTTATTTTTTAGAATGGAAAGTGAATGATCTGTTGCCCATGACGATAATGTCGCCGTCTTCCAGTTTCATGCGTCGGGTCACCTTGACGAATGTCGTTGCTGCGGGAGACTGGTTTTCGATGTACCACCGGCCGTTGTCGTTGACGATAACAGCCTGAGCCGCCGGGTCGATGGTGTTGTTGTCGGGGTCAGTGTTGGCCCGGTTCAGTGTTATCCGGTCGCCTTCCAGTGTCTCGGGTGTGTGACAGCGGTTTTCGTTGATCCACGACTCGCGTTGCAGGGTCAGCGACGATGCCGCCGGCCGGTTTCCGGTGTTGTCGAGCGGGGTGTGTACGGTCACGGGAGTTTCATGCGGGGTTTCTGTCACCGTGACGGGGGGTGCGGGTGTGACGGCGGAACCGTCGGCATCGATATACCCCTTGTTGGCTGTTCCGCAACCTGGGCAGCGGCTCAGTTTGCGGCTGACGGGGTAGCCGCACGAAGGACATGCCGACCATTCGTTGGTCAGCGACGTGGTGCCGCGCTGGCGCGGCGGCTCGGGGTGGGCGACATCCTCTTTACGGTCAACAATCGGTGGGACGGGCCGGGAGGGCTGGCCATGGCCTGTCGCGACTGTAGGGCGTGTCAGAGGGGCGTTGCACTTGACGCATCTCTTGGCATCGTCATCATTGGGCCATCCGCAATTTTTACATCTCATAGTTACAATATACGATAATCGCCCGGAAACCACGCGAGGCCCCGGACTTCAGTTTCGATAAAAGGTTATTAAAACAGCATGCTGAGCGGAAAAAAACCGCTACAATAGTGCAAAGATACAAATAATATTCAATCCACAGGCAATTTTGCCGGAAATTAGAGAAATTAGAGTATGTCTACTTTTAACTTTATATAATCTTTATGGCTCTTTTCGACTAATTTTTAGAGGTTGTTCAGTCATTATGGATGTCCATAACTCTTTCACAAAATCTAAAAACGGATTCGAAAATCTTCTCTAAATCTTAACATAAGTCAATAGTAAATTAGAGATTGCGTTGTTCAATATCAGTTTATATCAGTTGCTATGTATAGATTCATAATAAGTCTTTTTAAACTGCGACTATTTTGTTTAGAAGTCGAAAAATGATTTCCATGCATTTTCATGCGACGCGTGTGATTCGATTAAAAAACCTCATGAAAAAGTTGATTCTATTAAGAAATATAATTACATTTGCGGTGGTTGGTTGAAATTAATAAGCGATGCTCAAATAACTGAATTGCAAAAGGCGGCAGTTTATTTTGCTCTTTCGACGGCCGCTTACAGTACAAATTATTGGTATGGTAAAGATCAAAATTTAAAATAAAATATAGTATGGAAGTTGTTGTGTGTCAATTATTAAACACGCAATAATTTCCATGTTACAGATGGATTAATTGAAAGGGCCGATACATTGATTCTGATGAAACGGATATTTTTATATATAGTATTGCTGCTCCCGTGTCTGTGTCGCGGGGAGGTAGTTGACGTGGAGACAGGGAATGGCGTGAGTGTCGAATGGGGAGTGGCCGGGGCGGTCAACGTGAATATCCCCGGCGACTGGACTACGACCGACACCGGGCAGGAGATAAACCTGTCGTATGGCGGAGCAGTAGGGAGTGTCTGCAACGTGGAGTGGAAATCCGGTTGGTTTGTAGAGCCGGGAGTGATGATTGGCTATGACAATATAAAGCTCGGATTGATGCCCGAAGGGAAGACCGTTCTGAGACGATGGAATCTGTCGGGACTCGTGACAGCGGGACACCGGTTCAGTATTGCCGACGGTTTCCTCCTCTCCCCTCTCGTGGCCGCCGAGGTGTCCTATTATTTCTCCACATCCTCATCCACACGCACTCCCGAGCCGATTGAGTGGCGTCCTGTGAACGCATCTTGTGGAATCGGTGTGGGACTGAGCGATGGCAACATGGCCATAAATATCATCGGGTATTTCGGGCTGGTTAAGATGTCACCGCAACATGATATTATGCTCCGTTGTAAGTCGCTTTACTCGAATAAAGTCGTTGTCTCCTATAGTTATTATTTTACCGCCCTCTAAGTTGTGGTTTAAGAGGTTGTTTAAAAACAA
>DLAR01000087.1:0-278 GCA_002494015.1 Porphyromonadaceae bacterium UBA7042
TAGGCGTAGACATGCCCGAGGATGTCGGCAAGGAGCATCTCTGCTGTGCCGTCGGCTGTGGCTGTGAAGGATGCCTCGACCGTGTCGCCGTTCTGAGCGACTGCGATTTCGTCGGCTGCGGGGAGGGGGGATGCCCCCTGCAGGCCGTTGCCGCCGTCGGGCGACAGGCGGTTTTCGAGCGACTGCCTGAGCGCGTACTCATAGGGCTGGTTCTCGGGAAGGCAGAGGTAGGACGCGGTCTCGCGGTTGTATTCGGCCCCGGCGATGCTGTCGGTCAC
>DLAR01000087.1:624-28338 GCA_002494015.1 Porphyromonadaceae bacterium UBA7042
GTCAGCGTCGTGTCGGCGGGATTGAACGCGGGGAGCGGCTGCGGGGTAAATTCAAGCATTGTCCGCGCCACCCTTGTGCGGCGGTGGACCAGTTTGACCCCGGGGAGCGTGACCCCGTGGGGAAGTATGGCTGTGCCGACCCCTTCCACGGCTGCCGCAGCCTCGCCCGTGCCCGAGAAATATTGCGACTGATAATATCGGGCGCGCTCGCCGACGGGGCCTCCCTGCACCGCGGGCGACGCGGCTGCCGGCGGGTCGATGCCGATGCGCAGGCTCGATGTCTCGCTACAGACGTGCCACACCGAGTCACCCGCGACGCGGTAGTCGCGGCGCACACCCGGTCGCGTCTCGCTGACGAGCGAGTCGGCGGCAACATAGTCATACCGCCACTCGATGTTGTCACCGACCACGTCGAGTGCCGAGAAATCCCACACTGCCGACAGTCCGTCGCCCCCTGCGTCGGGGGACACAAATTCAACCTGCTGAACTGTCACGCGGTCACCATCGCGAGGCAGCAGCACCACCGCTCCTCCCGCCACCGGCAGCAAAGTTGCTGCTAAAACTAACATCTTCTGTGTCATATTGTGAAAAGGGAAATAGTTTTATTCATTGTTTTTCTTTTAGCCGGTTCATGAATTTTGGCCAGTTTCGATAATCGGTCAGTTTGAAAAATGAAATGATTACTTTGTCTAATGAAGGTAGTTTTTCCCATGTATTCTGTCGTGCTTGTATAATTTGTTCTAAAGCAGAAACACGTTTAGTATCCGGATGAGAGTACACCATTACCAATGAATTCAATACCTCGTCATAAATCTGTAATTTATCAGTTGTCACATTTGAATAAGAAACTTGTAAATGGTCATTATCATATTCATCTTTTCGGAAATATTCCAATTTGCCCGAATCATTCTGTTTTACTGATTGACGGCTCCTGAAACCATCGGATAAAGTCTTGATGTCGTATATTATATTGTCAATAGGAAATGTTGCTAAAATAGCATTGTACCCAAATTGAATTGATATTACAACGCTGTCGTCAAACTGAATAAACCATACCAAACCTTCTTCATAATGGTTTTTATAGATATTTGCACATGTCGGTAACTTCATGATAATATCAGCATGTCCCACTTTAAATGTATCAGCATCACACTTTCTGTAATGAGATACGCTTCCTTGCATAAGCAAGGATTCGCAAAACAATAAAATTATACTGATATATAATCTATTTTCTATTGTCATAATTATTCAGTGCTTGTTTAGTTACGATATCAATACGCCGTTTTAAAGCGATATTAAACGACCGCTAAATATCATGACAAACAACCGTTTATAAATAGAATTATTCATTATCATTTTGATGGGTTATTTTAGTTCGTTTTACGTTAGTTATATTATTGTTTTCATCAAAAAATATAGTTACAGTCCCTACCTGAGTGTCATGTTCGACACCGTTCTATATTGGAATTACCATTTGTCTGGTTTCTATATTTGTCTCACAAGCGGCAGGTTTATCGGGTTGTAGGCCATCTTCTCGATATTGCGCGACAGGTCATTCTCGGTGTTGCCGTTGCCGTCATAGATGTCGTTACATTAATTTTCTTTCGGTACGGGCGGACATAGTAGTTCGTATAGTACTCCGTCCTCTACCGTAAAGAACCATTCGGTTACGCCGGAGATATTGGAATCAGCCACTAAATTAACCGTAATTTTATCTTTCCCGATTATTTTAAAATACTGGTCAAAAGTATGCTTGAGAATATCAGACTGAAAAAAAATCCTATAGCCGTCAAGCACAGCCATGCTTTTAAACCTATCATTAATGTAACGCGGCATATATCCATAGGGATCTCTATGAGCATATATGTATGCAATATGCTCATCAGGACTCTTGATTGTTTCACCGGTCGTGAGTATGACTTTATCTTGATTGGGATCGTTTTTTTTCAAATATGGAAGTACTTTTTCTCTCCATATATCGAGAAAATGCTCATCCGTAATTTTTACAACATTGACTTCGAGAGTCAGAACTTTAGGAAATTCTTCACAGTGCAGGGTGACAGAATACAAACCCAGCAATAAACTTAATATTAACAAACTGATTCTTTTCATAATTTTATGGCAATTTTCTTGGAGTTTGAAATTTAAGGTTTAAGTCATTATATGTACTTTTAGAAGTGTATGGAATATACCTGGTCTCAGTATTTAAAAAACTTGGCAGATATATTTTGGACTGATACTGCGAAAATAATGAGTTTTCAAATTGTGCTGATTGCCGTATATCTTCGGTTTTACTATTTAATCCCGAAGGATAAGTGGTACCACCGGGGTGATTATGGGTCCATTCTCTTACAGTCTGCCCCATGGACAACTTGTCAGACAATCCGCTTATACCTAATTCTGCACTAGAATGGCCGGAAGTTGTCACATAATTCTTTTCAGGGTCAGTTACGGTGGTCGTTTTCGTGTGGCTGAACTCGTTCCCAATATTATCGGATAAAAATTCAAAAACCTGAGTGGAATTTTTATCGCCTGTAATTTGATACAGGTCATACTCCACACCGTTAGAAGTGGTTTCCACCGTAGCACTGGTTATTACTCCACTTGCATCAAGAAATCTTGATGCAAGGATGTCACCGTTACAGTCTATTAGATTTACTACGTCACATTGTTCAGATTCTATAAAGTCTTTAATACGTCCTGTATCATAATCGACATTCACTTCGTTCATACCCGAAGGGTCGATGAGATTGATGGGGTTTCCGGCACAGTAGGCGTAGCCTGAAAGGTGCGGTTTTTTCTCACAGAGCGGGTCGACGGTCATGAAGCGGCCTGTCGAGGGGGTGTGGAAGCGGGCGTGGAAGTCGTAGAGGTCGGTGCCACCGAAGGTGTCGAATTCCTTGCCGGAGTATTTGTAGGTGTTGGGGGTGTTGGTTGTGACGTTGGTTCGGATTGACAATGTCGCATGGGGGAGGCCGTAGGGATAGTAGCTGTTGCACTGGGCCACGGAGTCACCGACCACGACGGCAGCCACGTTGCCTTGATAGTCGTGGAGCCATGTGTGGAATTTGCCGCCCTGCAGGTAGCCGTAGGGGGTCAGAACCTTGTCGAGCTTTCCGTTGAGGTAGACAAGGTTGCCGACATAGTCGGTCGTGTCGGCGGTGGTCAGACGCCCTGTCGGCGAAACGTCCAGCTTTGTGCTCGAATGGATGACGCGGTGCTTGACACCTGACGCGTCGTAGGTATAGTTGATATATTTTTTGTCGCGAAGACTCGAAATCATCCCGCTCGGCGTGTCGTCAATGGTGACGCTCTGCGGCAGGTTGAGGGGGTTGTAGGTTATCGAGGATATGGAGCGCGGACGGTCCATTATCGTGTTTCCGTTGGCATCGTAGCGGAACTGTGACACCGTGGGGCGTGTGATGGCCATAGGCTGCATGTCGTGGGACGTCTCAAGCAATATCTCGTCGGCGGTTTCGGTGACTTTCGACAGCCGGTTGCCGTCGTAGGTCATGACAAGGTCGTCGACAGTGCCGAATGTCCCGAGCCTGCCGGTCAGGCCCTTGCGTGTCAGCGCGGTGATGTTGCTGTTTCGGTCGTAAGCGTATGTTGCCGAGTAGTCGGCATCTCCCGCCGAGGGGGTGTATTTTGCCGAGGTCAGGCGGTTGGCGTTGTCATAGGTGTAGGCGTATTTGTTGCCTTGGGTGACGGCCTCGGCGATGTTGCCGTTGTAGCAGGGCGCGGCGGCCCCGGCGGCGTAGCGGAGCTGCTGCGAGAACCGAGGCGACGAGATGGAGGTCAGCGCATTGCGCACGTTGTAGCCGTAGCTGACCGTCTCGCCCGGGAGCTTTGCGGTCACGAGCCGCCCAAGCGCGTCATAATCGTTGACGGCGAGCACTATCGGCGCGTCGCCGCCGTGAGGCAACAAAACCGCTATAAAAACCAACATATTCCGCGCCATATTTATAAACATTAATCAGTCATGAAAAATTTTCCATTGGTACGTTTTAAAGGAATAACCTTGGGAAAGCCAAAGGTTGAATCTAATTCTTCATGAAGGTTGAACAATTCGATACAATTACGGTTAACGATTTTTGCAGGATGAAGAGTGTCGGTATATGTGAGCATTGCGATTTCTCGGAAAAATCCAAGGGGATCATCATCTGTTAAGAATATAATATGGTCATTTTCTATATTCCATTTTCCATGAGATTCAGTTCCTAATTCACCAAGATGCTCTACATAAAAGTAGGTGGAATCAGCTTTGAGCTTTAAATGAAAGTATATATCTTCCCAATCACCGGTATAATCTCCCGTCATATTATGAATATCATAATATTTATTACCTATATACGAATTTTCTTGTGAAATTCCGCAAGTGGCAGTCTTTATTGCGAAAATGGCAAATAGGATTAGTTTGAATTTCATAAAGCTATTGTTTGTAATATAAATTTGGGATATTGCGGACAAAACCATCAGGTATAGTCCGAAGTAGTGAATTTGATGGATAGGCTCTCCTTAAATCCTGTATGGTAGAGTTTATATTGATAGATTCAACGGCTGTTTTATTAATGCTGTTTGGGGCGTAGATTGTTCCTTTTGTCGGATGCAGTAATCCTTGAACCCATTTTGCATTGATTGAGGTATAATTCGTAATCCCCTTTTCGATGGAATTTAAACCTGTTACAGATTTAGGGTCAAAAGAATACTGAGCCTTATAAGCATTGGTTTCATCATATATATCCTGTAAAATTGTCCCGTCATAAAAAAATGCTATATCTCCATTTTCAAATTGCTGGGCATGGGTTACTTCATGCACGAAATTGGATGTGGATTCATAATTAATGGTTATGATGTCGGTATTTGTGTCGCGGGACAGATATCCGCTTCTACCTTTCTCTATTTTGTTTAGAGAGTATGTCTGAGAACTTTCTTCTATGCCGTTCATCCCCTTTAGAGTACCATTAAGCGATTGGATGCGCAACGACATGTCTCCGACATCTCCGCCCGAGTTCAAAACTCCGCTAACTTCATTGACAAGTTCCGACATTTTATCTTTTATTTCCTCTTTTAGTTTGTCCCAGTCACCTTTACTTGCTTCGTCTATTTTCATCCCGCTCGGGTCGACAAACAGTACCGGGTTTCCGGCGCAGTACATGTAAGGGGAGATGCCGGGGTATTTCTCGGCCATCGGGTCTATGGTCATGAAGCGGCCTGTGGATGGGGCGTGGTAGCGGGCGTGGAAGTCGTAGAGGTCGGTGCCACCGAAGGTGTCGAATTCCTTGCCGGAATATTTGTGGGTGTTGGGGGTGGTGAAGGTGACATTGGTCATGAACGACGATGTCGCGTGGGGGAGGCCATAGGGATAGTAGCTGTTGCGCTGGGTCACGGAGTCGCCCACCACGACCACAGCCACGTTGCCCTGATAGTCGTGGAGCCATGTGTGGAATTTTCCGCCCTGCAGGTAGCCGTAAGGGGTCAGGACCTTGTCTAGCTTTCCGTTGAGATAGATGCGGGAGCCGACATAGAGGGTCGTGTCGGCGGTGGTCAGTCGGCCTGTCGGCGAAACGTCCGGCTTTGTGCTCGAATGGATGACGCGGTGCTTGACACCTGACGCGTCGTAGGTGTAACTTATGTATTTCCTGTTCGCGGGATTTGAAATCAGGTTGTTCGGCGAGTTGTCAATAGAGACGCTCTGCGGCAGGTTGAGGGGGTTGTAGGCTATCGATGAGATTTTTCGCGGGTAGTCCATCGTCGTGTTTCCGTTGGCATCGTAGCGGAACTGTGACACCGTGGGGCGTGTGATGGCCATAGGCTGCATGTCGTGGGACGTCTCAAGCAATATCTCGTCGGCGGTCTCGGTGACCTTCGACAGTTGGTTTCCGTCGTAGGTCATGACAAGGTCGTCGACAGTGCCGAAAGTCCCGAGCCTGCCGGTCAGGCCCTTGCGTGTCAGCGCGGTGATGTTGGAGTTTCGGTCGTAGGCGTATGTTGCCGAGTAGTCGGCATTACCCGCCGAGGGGGTGTATTTTGCCGAGATCAGGCGGTTGGCGTTGTCGTAGGTGTAGGCGTACTTGTTGCCTTGGGTGACGGCCTCGGCGATGTTGCCGTTGTAGCACGGATTCGCGGCCCCGGCGGCGTAGCGGAGCTGCTGCGAGAATCGGGGGGAGGTGATGGAGGTCAGCGCATTGCGCACGTTGTAGGCGTAGCTGACTGTCTCGCCCGGGAGCTTGGCGGTCGCGAGGCGCCCAAGCGCGTCATAGCCGTTGACGGCGAGGACGACAGGCGCGTCGCCGTCGTGGTAGAATGTCACCGACTTGAGGCGGTCGGCGTGGTCATAGCGGTACTTGTAGCGGTCGACTGTCGCGGCCTTTCCCGGGAGGCGAGTGGTGGTCCAGACTGAGTCGACTTGGCCGGAAATGGTATAGACCGTGCGCGTGTTGATGGTCCCACCGCCCGCAATGTCGGTCGTCGACTCGCAGAGACGATCTTCCCAGTCGTAATAGTTGGACGTGACGATTCGGTCTTGGTCTCCGACAGGGGGCATCAGTGCCGACGAGGAGATGGTCAGCAGGCCGTGGCGCACGACCGACAGGTCGTAGTAATGGTCGGGGAGGTTGATGTAGGTGTCGTAGTACCACGCGTTTAGCATCTTGGGGTTGCCCAGCGCGACAGGTGCCGAGTAGTAGGTCTTGTCGATGGCGCGGTTGTCGGCGCGCGACGAGATCATGGCGGTGTCGGTGTAGGCGGCCCATGTCGCGGGCGCGTCGCAGAGGCCCGTGAGCGTCGGGCGGCCCGCGGTGTCGTAGAGGTAGAACATGCGCCGCCCCTCGTCGCGCTGGTTGCCGTCCTGACTGAACGCCAGCTGCCCGCAGCGGTCGTAGCAGTACCTGACAGGCTCGCATCCCGGGAGTTTCTTGCTGACAACGCGCATGCATTCGTCATACTCGTAGACGAAGGCGTAGTCGTTCAGTATCGGTTCCGACACCAGCGACCATCCCGCCCCGACGCCGGTCAGCCGTTGCGACCCCTCGGGTTGGACAACCACCCTCGGGTTGCCCCAAGCATCGTTTATATAATATGTGTCAAGGAAATCCGATCCGCCGAGCACACGCCGTTCAAGGAGTTTGAACCCGCGGAAGTCGGTAAATGTCAGCATCTCGCGACCGTCGGGGTCGATTGACTCGGTAACGTCGAGCACTCCGGCATCGAAGTCACCCGCATATCTGAGCATGTTGCCACTGACCGTGTAACGTCGGCACTTGTACTTCGCCACAGAGACCGAGTTGCAGCGGCTGAACGCTGCCCGCGCGGGGTGTCCCGCGAGCTCGTCGCCGGGCGACTGCGTGACAACTGCCCGGTCGTCGGCAAGACCGTCACGATATGACAATACGGTCGCGTTGGCCCCCTCGGGACACAGATCCTCGAAAACCCAGTCGAAATTGTCCTGATCAATGACACCGGGCAAACCGTTGATGACGCTGTGGCTGCCGGTCACAGGCACCATCACCCGCACGGGACGCCCGACAGCGTCAAACTTCGTGCCGCTGACAACGGTCTCCCCGTCGCCGCCGAGACCGATGCCGTAGGTCAGGTAGTTGTCGCCGAATCCGTCGAAATGCCTGCGCGTTACCATCCATCCGTTCAGGCTGTTGCGCGCAGACTCCTCGACAAAGTTGCCCGCTTTTTTGTTGGACGCATACAGTCCATACCTGTATTGTGACAGCGGGGTATTGAACTTGTTGGATATTCCTGTGAGGCGGCCGCCGGTATAGGCGTACCGGCGGATTTTCCCGCTTGACAGCTCGGTGCGGGTGCACCCGACAAGCGGCAGGTGCTCGTACCTGTTGAGCAGTCCGGTACCCTCGACACATGTCGACAGAAGGTTGTCCCAAGCGTCCCATGTGTAAAGCACCGCCGCCTTTCCGAGGGTCGACACCCCCGCGGGTTTCCCGTGGGAATTGTAGCCTGTCACCCGCTGCGAGTCCATAGGCCTCCGCCCGGGCCGACCGAGGGTTATGCGCACAGGCAGGGTGATATTGTTGAATCTGCCGTAGGCATATTCCTGCATTATCGAGTCTTTCCCGTCCACGACCCATTTTTCCATCACAGGGAGGCTTTTGAGTCCGCGTTCAGCTGCATCTTTGAAAAAACCTTTCGAGATGTTGTCGGCATAACAGCGGTATTGGCCGAGTGTAATCCCGCAGCACGAGGTGACGATAGACAGCGGCAGTCCCGAATCGCCGATTTTGACAGAGTCGCCGTCGAATTGCGGCATCCAAGGGGCGGCTTTTGCGAGGTGCAGACGTTTAAGCCGGTCATAGGTATACCGGGTGACGCTGCGCCGTGTGCTGCCGTCGGCAAAGTACCGCGTGGTTATGACCGAGTCCTTCTGAATCCTCATGGCAACCGCCTCGGTATCGTAATAATTAAAATCCTGCATCGACTTGTATTCGTCACTTTCCCAACTGCCCTTGATACCCTTTACAAGTCTTTCGCAATGAAATCCGAGCGAGTACGAGACCGAGTCCACCACCGAGTACCGGTACTCGGTGGTCTCGGCAACGCGGCCCTTCTCATAGCGGATTACCTTTTTGAGCGGGGTGCGGTTGTCGATGTAGAGGTCTTTCCAGTAATAGTTGGAGGTGGCTCTAGAAAAAATCGAGCCGTCAACCCCCGGCGAAAAACCGCTGTACGGGACAAGGAAGCGGTCTTTGTCCATTTCATAACCATCAAGCATGCGCCCCATCCCGCCAACAAACGGGTGACGGCATCTCGACAGGTCATATTCGTAGTCGGTCATTATCCACTTGTCGAGATCTGTGCCGGTAATGGTTTCCGTGACCTTGCCATAGTAGACAACCGCATTTTCGGGTTGCGCACCCGAAAGGACTGACCCCGTTGACAATGTTGCGGTCAGCACATGCGCTATGCGGGTGACGGAATGTTCCTTCGTGCCTGACAGGGACGTGAACGCCGACTTGTCGAGCAGGGACAGGTCCATCGACAGGCGCTCGTCCATGTAGCCGAACGCCCGTGTGCGCTTTCTGCCCGACACGGCGTCGGCGGTGACTATCGAGTCTATGCGTATGCCCGGCTCGGGGCAGTAGGACGGCTTCCCGGTCATCTTCAGGTATTCGCACGAGTGGTTCATGCTGTAATAGAACCGCGTCTCGGCCCCCATCGCGTCGGTCATCGACCTGAGCGCCCCGTGGACGGCATAACGTATGTCAGACCGGCGGGCAGGGTCCCACTCGCCTTTTTCTGTTACAACAGTTGTGGTATTTGCGGCATTGTGAAAGCCGAAGAAGTCTTTTCCCGAAGCTCCCCCGGGTTTTGCATAATAACCAAACGTGCGTTTGTCCAGCAGCGTTTCCCCCGATTTGACAGTGACTTCCGAAAGGTAGTCGCTCACGGTCAACGAGATTTCTCTGACCACGGTGTTCTGTCGGTTTTTCACCCGGAATCCGGCATAACACACTGACGGTTTCCTGTTTCCGGAAATATTCAAGGTCTTGTGTTCAAATTCCACTGTCGCCGTGCGCGTCGAAATGGACTTTATGAGTCTTTGGTCGGGAAAGGTGGTGATATACTCCGATGCCGTGCCACGGGTCGACCCGTCAGGCCTCACCACGCCGTTGTCGTTGAAACTCGTAGACCACCTGTAGGTGACCGACTTGGAATCGTCGGTCCTGTGGCGTTCCCATGACGGGATTTTGACATATTCGTAGAGGATTTCGTCGCGGCCCTCCGGCAGGACTATTTTGGACAGGTGCCATGTGGAAACACCGGTATAATCGGGAAGGTAAACGGGGCCGTTGCGGAATACATGCCGGTGCAGGCGGTAGCTGACATGTTCCTTTTCGGCAAAATAATACTTGGCGCCGTCGGGGGTCGTGATGACAAAGTCGCCCGGAGCCTCGGTCGAGGAAACCAGCTCTATCTTCAAATCGGATTTGGGGAGTGAGACCGGAGTACCCCCTCTGATATAAAAATTGCCGGAATATCCGGGGATATTGTAGGTATAGATATCGTAGTCGGCATCGGTCTCGTGCTGAAACACCGCCCTGAGGTAGCCGAGGTCGATACTTTCGCCACTGCCCCCGATGGCGCGGTGGTCTACACCCTTTGCCTCGTCGGGGAGGCCGACTATGCGGCGCGATATGGAGCCGCCGGCATTGAGCGTCCATCCCAGTCCCGCCGGCCCGGCAATATCTTCGACCCGCACACCCGAAGTGTGGTAGCTCAGCGAGATGCCGACCGTGTGGCCGCTCCCCGCGTCCCATGAGTAGAGCGGGATTTCCACGCCCAGAGCGCCCGTGGCATGCGTCACAGGGCAGTCGACATATTTCCCCAGCTGGCAAGCCTCGGGCGACGGCTCGATGACCATCCCCCTCAACGTGCGTGGGACCTCGAAAGTAGCATCCCCGCCGCCCGCGATCTGCCCGGCCGCCGGAATGACGGCTGTCAGCAGCAATAATATTTTCAGGGCACGGGAGAGCATAAAATGTGATGTTTTTGCAAGTATAGGTACTTTTGTTCTAATTTGCAAATTTTTACACGAATAAATTCATTATTCTGCGATTGAAAATTCTTTTGAAAATTCTTTTGTGCGCGATTTGGTAAAAAAGTTGGCGTTTTGTTTGTTTTGTGAGAAATTGTCTTTATTTTTGTGAAAAGTGTTTGATAAGTGCAAGCTGTGTTTTTGTTTTTTTAGACCGATATGTATAAACTTTATTTTTTCTTGTTGTCGGTAATCGTGTTGTTGCCTACAGAATTATGTGCCAGGCCGTGTTCTGTCACGCTTAATGTTGATAATCCTGCCGTGTTGTCGGCAACGTTTGAGGGCACCCCGGTGGAGTTGTCGGCGGGTGCTAACGTCCTGACGTTTGAGGGCGACGGGTATATGCAGTCGACAAAGCTTGAAGTCAATTCGACCAATCCAGATGTGATAATTGAGAGTGTTGTCTGTGAGACAGAAGGGTTCAACGCCCGTCCAGTTCAGAAGGGAATGAAATGGGAGATGTGGCTATATGAGGAAAACGACGGGTGTGTCTACACGGTCACTACCCATGACATGACTCCGCTTCGCACGGCGTCCTGCACGATTACCGTGCTTGACGACGGCGGCGGTATCGCTGCATCCCGTGGCGGCCATGCCTTTGAACTCGCGACGGGAGTCCAGACGGTGAAATTTGACCCGGAGAGCGAGACTGAATTTGTGTTCACGCTTAGTTCATGGGTCTCGTGTCACACTTTTACTGTTAATGGCGAGCCTGTCGAGAAACAGTATTATGAGTATGAGGTCAGTCTTGCCGACGGCGACGAGGTGGTGATAGCGGTGTATGACCCTGTCAACACTGTCCCGGTGCGTATAAATGTAAATCCTGAGGGAGTCGGGGCTATACGAAGCGTCGATGTGAATTATGTGAACATCGACGACTGGGCCGCCGGGTTTACGGTAAAGGCGGGCGAAAAGGTCGGTGTGTCCTATAATACCGACGATTATCACGTCAAGTCAATCACTGTCAACGGTGAGCCGCAGGCTGTCGGTTATACCCAAGTGTTAGCTGTGTCAGACCCCATCGAGATTGACATCTCGGCAGCTCCGTGGGGTGACATGACGCTTATTGTAAACGCCACGATTCCCGAGGCGGTGAAGATGTACTATATTGAGGATATAATCAATGAATATGGCGAGCCCGATGTCGTTTCCCGTGACCGTTTCGAGCTTGTGAGAGGCGAGAACAGGCTGCGGTTTCCCGAGCGTAACGCGCGGCTGGTGATTGTGCCGCGCTACGGTTATGCCACCGACATTACCGATGCCTCAGGTGACCCGATCGCAATCGAGGATAATTGTGTCGTGGACCCCTATGACGGAATGGTCATCAATCTCGACTCCCGTACTCTTGAATATGACGGCCGTTTCGCGATTTTCATCGATGGCAAGTATGGCCGAAACGAGATTACGACCCCCGGTGACACTCCCACGGTCGATTTTGACTTTGCCTGCTATGCCCACGCGTGGTCCGAGGACTGGGTTGATATAGAGCAGGGCGGTTACACGTTTGTCCCCATAATATCGCAGCATGACATTATGTGGCAGCTTGCAGTCATGGGGTGCCATGTGGGGAGGATGGATGTATATGCCGACGACATTCCTGTTTCTGACAGGATAGAGCATGAGATGTGGGGAGACTGGTATTCGGAGTACTTCAAACCGGTCAACGGCAGCGTGTTCCGTTTCTATCCCGGCGGTATGGAGGGGCGTGTCGAGTTGAGTTTTGACATCGCCGACGGTGGTGCCGGTGTCGAGGTTCTTGCCGACCGCATGAATCCCGTTGCTGATTTTACCACTCCTTATCTTGGTTTTCCTGCCCAAGAATTCAGTGTGCGCAACGCAGGCGGCCTTGCGGTCATGCTTGGCGACACTGTGCTTGAGCCGGATAGTGACGGCAACTACAGTTTCGCTGTCGATTCCGATGTTACACTCCGCATCGGGGACAGTTCGGGCATCACCGGCATTAGCTCCGATTCATCTGTCGGCGATACTGTCGTCTATAACCTTCAGGGCATACGCATGGGCCGCAGCCTTGATGACCTTCCGGCGGGAATCTACATTGTAAACGGCAGAAAAGTTGTCAAGTAGCTTTTCCGATCCATTGCCACAGAGAGTGTGTTGCTTTACAACACCCTCTCTGTTTTTTACCTCTCTGTTTTTTATATGTGTTATAGGAAGTGGAGACGGTTCTGGAGGTTTTTGAGGTAGATGCGTCCCACCATCACCTCTGCGTCTTGGAATGGGGCGAAAAGGTTGACTTTGGACTTGCCTATGAGCAGGACGTAGTCGATATTGACGATGTAGGACTGGTGAGTCTGGATGAATTTGGGCGACAGGTTGAGGATGTCGGTTGCCGATGAAGTCTTTTTAAGGGTGACGACAGTGTTGTCGCGGGTGATGGCCTCCCAAAGTTTGCGCTTGGAGTTGTAGCGGAAAAATCCTATGTCGCTGATGTGCATGACGCGCATTTCGGCAGTTACTTGTGTCAGAGCCACGACGATGCGAGTGTCAGTCTCGGGTGCCGTTTCGGGGAGTGGGTGTATGGAACTTATGTGTGAGCCGGTCGCAATGGTGTATCGGAACCGCTGTATGGTCTTGTCGAGCTCGCGGATGTCGATGGGTTTGAGCAGGTAGTCGTGCTCTCCCCGGTGAAAGAGTTTCCCGTCTGAGGCATATTTGTCATAATATGCTGTGTACATTACGGTGTAGGGCGGTTCGTCCATTTCGTTGATAGCCGATAGCAGTTCGAGTCCGTTTCCGTCGGGAAGGTCTATGTCGAGGAAAAGGAGGTCGGGGCGGTGTTGTTCGATAGTGGCGATTGCGCCTGCGGCATTGGCGGCTGAGCTGACTATTGACAGGTCGCTGTAGGCAGCGAGCATTTCGGTCAGCCGCTCGACGGCCCTCGGGTCGTCGTCGACAATGGTTACGGTTGAGGGAAATTCGTGGCTCATGGACTGGTGTGCTAAAAAAAATGCGGTTATCAAGCTACAAATTTAAATAAAATTCCGATTATTTAAGGGATATTGTTATTCGATAAAAATTAAACGTCGAAAAATCGTAACCAAATGCCGTGTAATTCGGCTTAAATGTCAAAAGTTTATGCGGTTATTGTCAACAAGTCGGGTACAAATGCAAATGTCGGCGATATGTGTAATAAAATGTAAAAATAAATAAATAAGGTTAAAAACAATGTTTCCATCGCGTAAAATGCGGTTATGGGGCTTCGGGGAGGGGGGGTGCAGGTTGCAGATGATGATAAAATATTGTAACTTTGCGGTGTTAAAGTCACGGAGGGGGCCTTGAGCTCCCTCCTTTGTTTGTTCAATCTCTTTTATCGATGCTTGACAAGAAAGAAATAATATCGTTAGTCGAGAAGGCAGTTGAGGGGACTGACGCGTTTATTGTGTCGGTCTCGGTTTCGGGTGCCAACGACATTGTGGTGGAGCTTGATTCTCCGACTGGAATCGACCTTGATTTCTGTGCCGAAGTGACCCGTGCAATCAACGAGGCCCTTGACCGGGATGTCGAGGACTACTCTCTTGAGGTGGGGTCGGCCAGCCTGACTGCGCCGTTCAAGGTCAGGGGGCAGTATGAAAAGCATCTCGGCGACGATGTCGAGCTGCTCACCTGTGACGGTCGAAAGTTGCGCGGCGTGCTTACCGCTGTCGGTGACGACGATTTCACAGTCGAGATAACCCGCAAGGTGAAAGAGGAGGGCAAAAAGCGGCCTGTCATGGTGGCGCAACCCGAGACGTTTGCCTACGGTCAGGTGAAGGAGGTCAGGTACTCCCTCAGCTTTAAATGAAATTCGTAAATCAAAAATAGTAAAACAATCATATCCCCATAGATAACAACAAATATGGCTAAGAAAGAGGAAGCTCCCAATATGGTCGAGCGCTTTGCTGAGTTCAAGGAATTGAAAAATATCGACAAGACCACGATGATAAGTGTCTTGGAGGAATCGTTTCGCAACGTGCTTGCCAAGATGTTCGGTACTGATGAGAATCTTGATGTCATCATGAACCCCGACAAGGGCGACGTGCAGATATTCCAGAATCTCGAAGTGGTGCCCGACGGCGAGGTGACCAATCCCAATATTCAGATTTCGCTGTCCGATGCCCGCGCAGACGAAGACCCCGATGTCGAGATAGGCGAGGAACACACCAAGGAGATTTTCTTTGCCGACTTCGGCCGTCGCGCCATCCTTAACCTGCGGCAGACTTTGCAGTCAAAGATTCTTGACCTTCAGAAAGAGGCCGTGTTTACCAAGTTTAAGGAACTTGAAGGGGAGCTGGTGACAGGCGAGGTGTACCAGACATGGTCCAAAGAGGCCCTTCTTCTCGACGACGACAAGAACGAGCTACTCCTTCCCAAGAACCAGTCAATTCCCGGCGACTACTTCCGCAAGGGTGAGACTGTGCTTGCCGTCATCCACAATGTGGAGAATAAAAACAACAATCCCAAGATAACGGTGTCGCGCACGAGCGACGTGTTCCTGCGCCGCCTCTTTGAGCGCGAGGTGCCCGAGGTTCACGACGGCCTCATCAACATCCGCGCCGTGGCCCGCATCCCGGGCGAGCGCGCAAAAATCGCTGTCGAGAGTTATGACGACCGCATTGACCCGGTGGGCGCATGTGTCGGTGTCAAAGGCTCCCGCATCCACGGCATCGTGCGCGAGCTGCGCAACGAAAACATCGACGTGATCAACTATACCTCCAACCCGTCGCTTTTCATCCAGCGCGCGCTCAGTCCCGCTAAGGTGTCAAGCATCCACCTCGATGAGGAGGAAAAGAAGGCCGAAGTGTTCCTGCGGCCTGAAGAAGTATCGCTCGCAATCGGTAAGGGAGGCTTGAACATCAAGCTCGCCTCAATGCTGACCGGATATGTAATCGACGTTTACCGCGACACCGAGGAGAACTTTGACGAGGATATTTATCTTGACGAGTTCAAGGACGAAATCGACGGATGGGTAATCGACGCGTTCAAGGAAATCGGCTGCATCACGGCCAAGAACGTGCTCAACACCCCTCGTCAGCTCCTTATCGACAAGACTGACCTTGAAGAAGACACTGTTGACAACGTGCTTGAAATCCTCCGGGCCGAGTTTGAGGACGATGACGAGCCTGCGGCTCCCGACGCAGCGGCCCCCGACGCACCCGAGGAACCCTCCGAGGATGCCGAGCCCGAGGCATGATTCAGGCCACGCCGCTGACCCTCCCCTCACTTTTTTAATAGAAAACCCTTCAAACATATATGGCGAGAATTAAAATTAGTCAAGCAGCAAAAGAATTTAACGTATCGATACCCACTGTGATAGAGCAATTGCAGAAAACGGGTATCACGATTGACGGGAGCAATCCCAACACCCGCCTCGACGAGAACGCTTATCGCGCACTTGTCGACGCGTTCCAGCCCGACCGCGCCCAGAAAAAGCAGTCAGACTCGCTTTCGGGCCGTGTCCACCAAGGAGAGCAGCGCCCAGCGGCCCCCAAGGAGGAGAAAACAAAGGAAACACCGCTGACTACGGTGCCGAAAGGTCCCAAAGTTGTCGGCCACATCAAACTGGACGCAAACAACGAGCCGGTGAAGGAAGAACCGGCTCCGGCTCCCGCAGAAAAACCGGCTGCTGAGAAACCTGTCGCCGAGAAACCTGTCGCCGAGAAACCGGTAGAGGCTGAAAAACCGGCAGAGGCCCCGCGCCCCGAAAAAGTCGAGGCTCAGGCTGCCCCCGCCGTCCCCGTACAACCCGAAAAAGCACCCGTGGCACCCCGCCGCGAGTCAGTCCCTCAGGACAAACCGGCTGAGAAACCTGCTCCCAAGCCGGCTGAGAAACCGGCACCCGCTCCGGCACCCAAGGAGGATAAACCTAAGGAAACCCCTCGCCCGGCTGAAAAACCTGTCGAAAAACCCGCCGAAAAACCGGCACCCGCAGTTCCTGCGTCACCCGTGAAGTCAGAGCCCGAAGTGTTCACACTCGGCACCACTCCTCAGGTTTCAGGCCCCAAGGTAATCGGCCAGATTGACCTCTCGGCACTGAACCAGTCGACTCGCCCCAAAAAGAAATCGAAGGAGGAAAAGCGCAACGAGCGCAAAGCTCAGTCTCAGGCCCAGTCACAGGGACAGGGCCAAGGCGGAGGTGACCGCAAGAAACGTCGCAGAATAGGCGGCAAGGAGAAAATCGACATTGAAAAGACTGCCGGTCAGGGCGGCAACGGTGGAAATGCAAACCAAGGCAACGGCCAAGGCGGAAACAACCGTGGCGGCAACAATAACCGTCGTGACAACGACCGCAACCGTGGCAACGGCAATAAGAACCGCGACCGCCGTCCCGTTCATGTGGAAGTCAACGAGGAAGACGTGCAGAAGCAGGTGCGCGAGACTCTCGCCCGACTGACCAATAAGGAAAAGGGTCAAAAGAAGGGCGCCAAGTGGCGCAAGGAAAAACGCGAGGCGTTCGCGTCGCGTGCCAGCGAGGCTGCCATGCAAGAGGCAGCCGAAAGCAAGGTGTTGAAACTAACCGAATTTGTGACCGCCAACGACCTTGCGTCGATGATGGATGTGCCCATCAACAACGTCATCGCAACCTGTATGAACCTCGGCGTAATGGTTTCAATCAACCAGCGTCTTGATGCTGAGACTATCAACATCGTCGCCGACGAGTTCGGTTTCAAGACCGAATATGTGTCGGCCGAGGTTGTCGAGGCAATCCATCAGGAAGAAGATACCGAAGACCAGCTCGTGACACGTCCCCCGATTGTCACCGTCATGGGTCACGTCGACCACGGCAAGACATCGCTGCTCGACTATATCCGCAACGCCAACGTTATCGCCGGCGAGGCAGGCGGCATCACGCAGCACATCGGTGCCTACAACGTGAAACTTTCCGACGGTCGCCACATCACCTTCCTCGACACCCCCGGTCACGAGGCGTTTACCGCGATGCGTGCCCGAGGCGCTAAGGTTACCGACCTCTGTATCATCATCGTGGCTGCCGACGACAACGTCATGCCGCAGACCGTCGAGGCAATCAACCATGCCTCGGCAGCAGGTGTGCCCATCGTCTTTGCCATCAACAAGATAGACAAGCCCACCGCCAACCCCGACAAAATCAAGGAGGAACTCGCCGCCATGAACTATCTTGTCGAGGACTGGGGCGGAAAATATCAGTCACAGGACATTTCGGCCAAGAAAGGCATCGGCGTTGACGAGCTTATGGAGAAGGTTCTCCTCGAAGCCGAGCTGCTCGACCTCAAGGCCAATCCCGACCGCAACGCGACCGGCTCGATTATCGAGTCGTCGCTCGACAAGGGTCGCGGATATGTGGCCACGGTGCTTGTGCAGAACGGAACGCTCCATGTGGGCGACACCATTCTTGCCGGTACCCACTACGGTAAAATCAAGGCGATGTTCAACGAGCGCAACCAGCGCATCAAGGAGGCCGGTCCCGCCGAGCCCGCGCTGATTCTCGGTCTCAACGGCGCACCCACCGCAGGCGACGCGTTCAATGTCATGGACACCGAGCAGGAGGCGCGCGAAATCGCTACCAAGCGCGAGCAACTGCAACGCGAGCTGGGTCTCCGCACCAAGAAGATTCTCACGCTTGAGGATATCGGCCGCCGACGCGCCATCGGCAACTTCCAAGAGCTCAACATCATCGTCAAGGGTGACGTTGACGGCTCAATCGAGGCGCTCAGTGACTCGCTCATCAAGCTCTCGACCGAGGAAATTCAGGTCAACGTGCTCCACAAGGCTGTAGGCGAAATCTCGGAAAGCGATGTGACTCTCGCTGCCGCATCCGATGCCATCATCATCGGTTTCCAAGTGCGCCCCTCGCTGGCAGCACGCCGCGCCGCCGAGCGCGACGGTGTCGAAATCCGTCTCTACTCGGTTATCTATCAGGCAATCGAGGAGGTCAAGGACGCGATGGAAGGCATGCTTGCTCCCGAAATCAAGGAGGAAGTCATCGGTACGGCCGAAGTCCTTCAGACATTCCACATTTCCAAGGTCGGCACCATTGCCGGAGCCATCGTGCGCGAAGGCCGCATCAAGCGCGGTGCCAAGGTGCGCCTGATCCGCGACGGTATCGTCAAGTACACCGGCGACCTCGGATCTCTCAAGCGACTGAAGGATGATGTCAAGGAAGTGACCTCGGGTTATGACTGCGGTATCAGCATCGCGGGATATAACGACATCCGCGAGCGTGACATCATCGAGGCTTATGAGGAAGTCGAAGTGAAGAAAACGCTGTAAACAAGTAACAGATAACAAATTTCAAATAAAAAATGGCGGATAAAAGATGGTTAAAGCTCTTTTATCGGCCATTTTTTGAAATATGTTATTTTTTATTTGATATCTGTTATTTGAAATATGTCATTTGATATTTTTTATCTGACAACATGGTCCACATCAATATCGGGTCAAATCTGGGTGACCGTAGGAAGATTGTCGCCAAGGCTGCCGCGATGATCGAGGAACGGTTGGGCATAAAGGCTCGCCGTGCCCCGCTGGTAGAGACTCCGGCGTGGGGATTTGAATCGGCCAACAAGTTTCTCAATCTCGGAATCGCTTTTGAGACCGGGATTGACCCTGTCTCGCTGCTACGCGTCCTCGGCGAGATTGAACGGTCAATCGACCCGTCGCCCCACCGTGACGCATCGGGTGGCTACATTGACCGCGCTATCGACATAGACCTTATAGCGGCGGGAGGCACGGTAATCGAATCGGCTGAACTGACCCTGCCGCACCCTCGGATGCGTGACCGGCGTTTTGTCCTCCTTCCGATGGCCGCACTGGAGCCTTCGTGGATAGACCCGTTGTCGGGTAAAAGCGTCGCCGTGTTGCTCGCCGAGGAGTGGAAGGGGCGGCTGCTTGATGCCGCAAATCCTGACAAGAGAGCCGTCCTCTCGCGTTTCTTCAAGACGGGGCCGGGAGAGTATGGCGAGGGAGACGTGTTTATCGGGCTGACCGTGCCCGAGAACCGGGCGATTGCCCGCGATTACTACACGGCGCCGCTTGAAACGGTTGCCTGTATGCTCCGGAGTCCCGAACATGAATACCGCCTGTCGGGTTTTCTTGCCCTCGTCGCGCGCTACAAAAAGCTGCGCGACCCGGAGGAAAGGCGCAGGACGGTGGATTTTTACCTCGACAATGCCGAGCGGGCCAACAACTGGGACCTCGTCGACCTGTCATGTTATGAAATCGTCGGGGCGCATGTCGTCGCAACCGGCGAGACCGACATTCTCGACGGCCTGAGCGATAGCGGCAACCTGTGGCGCGAGCGCATCGCGATAGTCTCGACAATGGCGATGGTGAGGGCGGGTGACATGTCCATGACGCTGAAACTCGCTGAAAAATACCTCACGCATCCCCACCAGCTCATTCACAAAGCTACCGGGTGGCTTCTTCGCGAGGCGGGCAAGCGCGACATTGGCGCGCTGACAGGTTTCCTTGACCGTCATGCCGCCGAGATGCCGCGCACGGCACTGCGCTATGCGGTTGAGAAGCTGCCCGAGGAGCGCAGGCATCACTACATGAAACTGAAGTAAAAGATTAAGATATGGCCAAAATATCGGCAACAATACTGGTCTACAACGAGGAGAAACGCATCGCGGCGTGTCTCGACTCTCTCGTCGGTGTGGCTGACGAAATAATAGTGGTCGACTCGATGTCGACTGACTCGACAGTGGAAATCTGCCGCCGCTACGGCTGCAAAATCTCCCGCCGCCATCTTGACGGGTACGGGGCGCAGAGGCAGTATGCGACCTCGCTGACAACCCATCCTTATGTCCTGTCGCTGGATGCCGACGAGGTGTTGTCGCCGGCGTTGCGCAACTCGATAATCTCACTGAAGGAAAGCGGACTTGAAAAGCACCGCGTCTACTCGATGTCGCGGCTTAATTTTTACTGCGGCGTTCCCGTTCGCCGCTGCGGGTGGTATCCCGACTTGCAGATACGTCTTTTTGACAAACGGTATGCCAACTGGAACCTGCGCGACGTTGCCGAGCGGGTGATATTCCGTGACACAGTCCGTCCGTGCCGTCTCGATGGTGACATACTTCATTACCGTTGTGACACGCATGAAATGTTTGAGGCTGTCAACAACAACCATGCCGCCATCCGCGCCCGTGTCATCGCGACTGAAACAGACTATATAGCCGCCGGTTCGCCGCTGCTGCACGGGCTGAAGGCGTTTCTCTCCACATATATCGCCCTCGGGGGGATTCTCGACGGACGCGCGGGGCGTGCCATCTCGCGCGAGGCTTTCCGCTCCGAGATGCTTGCCTACAGCGTGGCAAAACGGCTTATCAGGAAAAGAAAATCGGGACAGGATGAGGGGTAAGCCTTTCCTGTCCCGAAGTTTCATGTCTTGACGCTGTTATCGGATTATAACCTTTGTCGCTTTGTCGCCTTGGCGGCGGATGTAGATGCCGGGCGCGGGGTTGGTTACACGCTGCCCGCACAGGTTGTAGTAGGTTACGGGGCCGTCGAGGGTGTTTCCGTCGGTTTCGATGCCTTCAATCTTGCTCTGGCCGGGGATGGCGATGCGTGATTCGCGGGCAAGCTCGTCGTTGGTGGTAAAGCTCCATATATTCCAGTCGGGGAAGTGAAGGACGCATGCGTCGGGCGGGAAACTGATGACCCCGTCAAGGTATGTGGCCACATATTGCGGATATGTCTCCATGTAGTCTTCGATAGTGGGGCACTTGGCCGGTGAGATGAAGTTTTCGCAATGGCTGTAGACGACAACCGTCCCGCGGTCGGGATGGTTGAATCCGGTTTCCTGATAGGGGAGGATGACGAAGTCGGGGTTGGTTGCATCGATAATCAGGTCGGCATCGGAGCCATATTGAGAAAAGGCGCCTTTGAGCCTGAAGTATCCGGGGCGGCGGTCATGTTCCTCGACAGTGACGGTGGTGGTTATGGCATCGCCCTTGAAATAGGGGCCGCAGAAACCGTCGGTAAACTCTGATTGGCCGAGAATGTTCCAGTCAGACCGGGCCTCGCCTCCGGGGAGCACTATTTTGAACTCGCCCTCGTAGTTCACGGGCAGAAACTCTCCGACTTCTTCGGAATACCATGCAAAGCTCTTCATCGGGAAATAAATCACATTGTCTTCGAGTGACCCGTAAAGATCCATAGTGTAAAATCCGCCTTCGGGGACAAGCTGTGAAAAGTAGTAAGAGTATTCAAAGTATCGATAGGCTATGAAATCCTCGCAGTATACATTTTCGGGATCTGATGCGTCGACATATAGATACTCGCTGTCGGCCGCGCCTATTATCTCGGCAATCGGCGATCCTTCGCAGTAGGGAATCATGCGGTAGTATCCGGGAAGCGCGTCGCTTTCTTCGATTTCGATTTCCCAGTGGAGACCGCGTTCTACTTGGTCGAATATGGTCAGCAGGCCTTCATACCATACGCCGGTTCCGACCGAGTGCCATCCGTCTTCCACGATGCGGGCCGGGGCCGATTCTTTTTTTAGCTCGATGGCCGGTGATTTTGATCTGTTTCCCGGTTTCAGTTTGCGGGGAGAGGCCGAGGCGGCCGTTGTCATTGTTACTGTGATGAATAATGTGACAATCAGGGTGTAAAATTTTCGCATAAATATCTTTTTGTGATTAATATTAGTGTTTGTGTTGCAAAAGTATTTATTATTATTGGTTTTGAAAACGCGCAGTGATTTATTTAACTAAAATTATGAAATTTGTGTTGGTTTTCCCTCGGGTGCTTATATATAGGATAAATGTTAAATTGGATATGTTTTACAACATAATTAAAAAACATTTTGTACCTTTGCAGCGTTTTAAGGAATATAAGATAGACAAAGATTGTTTTAGGTAATTAAATTTTTGAGTTATGCTGAATTTTATCAAAAAGGCCGCAAAATGGTATTGCGAGGCCAGTGCCCAGATTTATGTTCATGACAATGACCACGGGCATGTGAACAGAAGAGTATGTTAACATTTTACTGATTACAGAACGTCCCTTGTCAATTGTGACAAGGGACGTTTTTTATCGCGTGATGGCCATCGCGAGTGAGTCGCGACGGGAACGGAAGGAGTTGAATGTTTCGAAAATATCCATCAATGCGATTAGGGAGTTGCTGACCTGCGTGTCAATGGAACTTGAGGAGACCGACGGACTGACATCCTGTCCCTGCAATAGTCCGGAGACTCCCGAAATCTGCCGGAACATCGATATCTGAAGATTAAGCATCTGTGACGCGGCGGGATTGACGTTTCCGGTTGTCAGTTGGAATGGCATCTGTTCGCAATGTCTCGACAGCGGAATCACGCCTCCGGGGACATTCCACATGTCAACGGCCTGCTGGACGGTATACCCCTGCGGCAGTGCACCTTCGGGCAGAACCAAAAGGCTTTTGGCCGAGGCTGACATCATCTTGTCAAGAATGGTGATGGTGCGGTTGATGTGGAGCTGGTTGTCGACGACATCCTCGATAAAGGGATGGACCTCCCCGTCGGTCAGCGGGTAAAGGGTGATGGCAAACGGGTGCATACCCGAGGGAAACGGGGATGCGGTTTCGTCGAGCAGGGTGCCGTCGGGGGCGAAATATCGGCACACCCATTTTGCGTCGAAAACAGCCGGGTTGTCGGGACCGGGGGTTATGTCGCGGGTCCACACCTCGATAACGCGGCATCGCGAGGGGTCGGAGGGGAGGTGAAAGACGGCCTCGTCGGAGGGGGCAAACAGGCTTGCCTGTGTGAACGGAACGCTGCGTGACAAGTCGGCGCCATAGGTTTCGGTTATAAATCTGTTGCGCTTGGCATCTCCGTGGCCGAAACGCATGATTGTCTCGGGCAGGGTCCATTCGTGGAGCATTCCGATCAGCTCCATGTCGCTGCCTCGCGGGTCGGTGAACCGGGAGAAGAACACGCGCGAAGGTGACACGTTGTCGACCCATGTGCCCTGATACCCGATGCGCCGTTCGTAAATGACGCGCTGCACGGCGCATCCCGAGATGAGAAATTCCTCCAGCAGGCGGCTGTCAAGCTCGTTGAGGTTGTTGCGGGCGGCCATGTCGGGAGGTAGGGTTGACACAAATGAGCGTTCTGATGAGACAAGGGCGCGGAAACGCCCCACCACGCTCTTGACGAGGTTGCGCAACAAGTTGTTGGTCAGGGGATACATGCCGTCTTTGCGCATACGGTCACCTTCGGTCATTGTAACGCCGTCTTTTCCGACGGTCTTGTCGTCCCATTGACGGCCGTAGGTGAAGTTTTTCATACGGGTGCGCACACGGCGCATCTCGCCGCATGCCATCCAAGCATCGCGGGCGGAAGTGAATTGTGGAAACATGTTGACAAATAATTGTTATGGATTATGGATGAGGTTTGGAGGTTGTTATGAAACACCCTCTAAATCAGGTCGAGTGCGCGGGTGTCGATGGGGTAGGATCCCGGGTCGGGGTCGCGCACGACGGTTAGAGTGGTAAGGCGGCCTCGCGGAGGGACTGAACAGAGAGTCAGAACTCCGCCGCAGTGAATGGCGACGGGGGAGGATGACCCGGCGCGGGTGAACTTGTGGCGTTGCCGCCGTGCGGTGGGCGAATGCGGGTCGGTGACTATCTGCGCGGGACAAGGCCACGACGAAACGACGACTTCTGTCACGCGACGGATTCCGGGCGGCAACGGTATGCGCGCAACCCCGTCGGGGTCACGCGACATTGCGACCTCCGTGGCGATGTCGGCAGTCACAAGCAGGTCGGGCGGCGCGGTGTCGAGCAGATTGAAGTACCAAGCCTCCATTTCGGCGACAACGATGGAGTCGAGGTCGATACCGTCGGTGCGCGTTACCGAGCAGTCGTTTCGCAGTGGCTCGTGATAGCGGTGGAGCCGCCACCGGGCAATCATTTCGGGTTGAGAAAGAGTAGTTTTCATAATAACACACAATTTTTATGGATAATTTACATCATGGACCGGATGTGCAAAGGTAATGCCGCGGAGCTGTGTTTTTGGTGCGATTATGTCGCATTTAGCGAAAAAATGAGTAATTTTGTGTGAGAATCAAAAGATAAAGCACTCCTGTATATGGCAAAGAAGATAGTAGAGACCCCGCTGATGAAACAGTATCTTCAGATGAAGGCAAAGCATCCCGATGCGATACTGCTGTTCAGGGTGGGGGATTTTTATGAGACGTTCAGCGAAGATGCCATCACGGCCTCGGAGATACTTGGAATCACCCTGACACGCCGTGCCAACGGGGCGGCGCAGTCGGTGGAGCTTGCCGGGTTTCCGCATCATGCGCTTGACACCTATCTTCCGCGCCTCGTGCGCGCCGGAAAGCGCGTGGCTATATGCGAGCAGCTTGAGGATCCCAAGACCACCAAGAAACTGGTCAAGCGCGGCATCACCGAGCTTGTGACTCCGGGCGTGGCCATCAATGACAATATCCTCGACCACCGCGAGAACAATTTCCTCGGTGCGGTGCATTTTGCCAAGCAGGGCGCGGTCGGCGTGGCGTTTCTCGACATATCGACAGGGGAGTTCATGACAGCCGAGGGCGACACTGACTATGTGGGGAAACTTCTCTCCAACTTCGCTCCCAAGGAGGTGCTTGTCGAGCGCGGGAAAAAGGCGTTGGTAAAGGAGGCTTTTGACGACAGTTACCTGCTGTCGGAGCTTGACGACTGGATGTTTACCCCCGAGGCCGCCCGTGACAGGCTGCTGAAACAGTTTGAGACCGCGTCGCTGAAGGGATTCGGTGTCGACCATCTACAGCTTGCCGTCGTCGCGTCAGGAGCGATACTTCATTATCTCGACATCACGCAGCACACCGGGTTGAGCCACATCACGTCGCTTGCCTGCATCGAGCGCGACACCTCGGTGCGTCTCGACCGTTTCACGGTCAGGAACTTGGAATTGTTTCACCCGATAGGGGAGGGGGGCAAGAGCCTGCTTGACATCATAGACCGCACTGTCAGCCCGATGGGGGCGCGCCTGTTGCGCCGGTGGTTGTCGTTCCCGCTCAAGGATGCCGCCGAAATCAACAAGCGTCTCGATATAGTGGAATACTTTTTCAAGCACCCAGACGACCGCGAGGAGTTGCGCCGCTCGCTGGAGCATGTCGGGGACTTGGAGCGATTGACCGCCAAGATTGCCGCCGGTCGCGTGTCTCCGCGCGAGCTCGTGCAGGTCAAGACGGCACTGTCGATGATAGGGCCTGTAAAGAGACTGTGTGAGGAATCGGGAGAACCGGCGTTGCAGTCGATAGGGGAGCAGCTGAACCCCTGCGACACCATAGCCGAGCGCATCGCGCGCGAGATTGCCGACGACGCGCCCGCCGCGCTCAACCGAGGAGATGTAATCAAGGCCGGAGTCGATGCCGAGCTTGACGAGTTGCGCGACCTCGCCCGCAGCGGCAAGGACTATCTGCTCGCCATCCAGCAACGCGAGATTCAGGCAACCGGCATCCCGTCGCTGAAAGTGGCGTTCAACAATGTTTTCGGTTACTATATCGAGGTGACCAACACCCACCGCGACAAGGTGCCCGCCGAGTGGATAAGGAAACAGACACTGGTCAACGCCGAGCGTTATATCACGCAGGAACTGAAAGAATATGAGGAAAAAATCCTCGGGGCACAGGACAAGATTGCGATTATCGAGCAGCGTATTTATACCGCGCTTGTCACCCGCATGACCGACTATATCCCAGCTATACTTCTCGACGCGTCGCTGCTGGCGCGCCTCGACGTGTTTGGCGCGTTCACCCGCGTGGCCCTTGAAAACCGCTACAACCGCCCTGTCGTGGACGATTCGCTTGAACTCGACATCACCGAGGGGCGTCATCCCGTCATCGAGCGTGAGTTGCCCCTGGGCGAGCCGTATATCACCAATTCGGTCAGCCTTTCCAACGAATCGACGCAGATAATGATGATTACCGGTCCCAACATGTCGGGTAAGTCGGCGTTGCTGCGACAGACCGCGCTGATAGTGCTGATGGCCCAGCTGGGGTCATTTGTCCCCGCCGAGAGTGCGCGCATCGGGGTTGTCGACAAGATTTTCACCCGTGTCGGCGCGAGTGACAACATCTCGCTCGGCGAGTCTACTTTCATGGTCGAGATGAACGAGGCGGCCTCGATTCTAAACAACATGAGTCCCCGCTCGCTGATACTTTTCGACGAGCTCGGGCGCGGCACGTCGACCTATGACGGCATCTCCATAGCATGGGCCATCGTCGAGCATATCCACAACTGCGGCGACATCCGTCCCAAGACGCTTTTTGCGACCCATTATCACGAACTGAACGAGATGGAGCGCAATTTCCCGCGCGTTGTCAACTATAACGTGTCGGTCCGTGAGATTGACGGCAAGGTGGTGTTTCTGCGCAAGCTTGCGAGGGGAGGGTCGGAACACAGTTTCGGTATCCATGTCGCCAGGCTGGCGGGTATGCCTCAGTCGATTGTGAAACGTGCCGGCGAGGTGTTGCGCCATCTTGAAAAGGTCAACCGCGACACCGACAGCGAGATTTCGCGTAATCTGGGCGATGTGTCGTCTCCTGCCGAGGAAGGGGTGCAACTCTCTTTCTTCCAGCTCGACGATCCGGTGCTGGCACAGCTGCGCGACCAGATTCTCGGCCTCGACATCGACAACCTCACCCCGATGGCCGCCCTCAACAAGCTCAACGACATCAAGAGCATCCTGACCGGGAGATGAATTAACCCCATCGCATAGTAGCGATAAGCCGCTAAAGTGCATGGCAGCCGGTCTTGACAGGGAATGACCGGCAGGTACGCCGCCGTAAAATAAGATATGTGCTCTTGACCACACGCGGCCCGCACCTAAAGGCGCGGTTGCATGTGGCTAACGTTGACACGCGGCCATGCCGCGTAATCGGCGGCTCTGCCGCAAATAGGAAAGTTACTGTTCTGAGTGACTGGTGAATCTGTGTCGTGTCACGACGCGACTATGGGAACAGCCTCAATATAGTGAAAAGCCGCGGAGCGGCGAGGCCATACCCTAAAGTCAGCGACCTCGCGCCCGCAGAGAACAACGCGTAAAACATCTCTACGCACCCCCTCGGGGTGCACCCTCGCTAAACCCCATGTGGTCACTTCAAGACCACATGGGGTTTAGCACACGAGACACCTCAGAGGGTGTTGCAGAACTACCCTGATAAAAGCCTGTGAGATTTGA
>DLAR01000088.1 GCA_002494015.1 Porphyromonadaceae bacterium UBA7042
ATTTGTTATTAAACAACCTCTTATGCAGCATTTACATTTAAACGTCAGACAAAACCGTCAATCTCAGCCGATCGGATTCCACGCAAAGTAATTTCAAAATTTAAACATGAAGCTGTTTTGCATAAATGCTTTGTCGCACCCGTTCTCAGGTGTCGGACTCACATTTGTTTTTAAACAACCTCTTAAACATGGGATGATTATATAGGTTCATGCGCTTACTTTGCAAAGTTACATAAAATGACGTGATGTTTTTTGAACAAAACATTAAAAAAATCACATCGGGATGTAATTATTTTGAAAAAATTGCGTCTAATGATTGTGAAAGGTTGCTTTTGGGAATCTTTCCGTGTGACATGTATGTCACTGGCACACGTTTCAATCAGATTATTACTTGTTGTTATTATGAGACATTTTCAAGGGGCGGTTGCCGTGGCGACACTGCTGCTGTTTGCAATTTCGACCGCTTTCGGGGTCGATGGAAAAGGTAAAAATTCAATCTTTAAGGTCAAAGGCATTGTGACCGACTCGGTCGGGACGGGCGAGTCGTTTGCGACCCTGCGCGTGTTTGCCGATGGTGACTCGCTGAAGACTGCGGCAATGGGTGTGGCCGATGTCGACGGTGTGTTTTCGTTCCCCCTCCCCGCCGCGGGAACCTATGACCTGACTGTCAGCGCGACAGGCAAGGAGGACATCGAGCGTACTTTCGAGGTGACGGCGGCAAAACCGGTCTTCGACCTCGGCACCCTGACCGCCGTGACGGCCTCCAACATCCTCGGTGAGGTGACGGTGACGGCCCAGCGGCCGGTGGTCATGCGCGAGATTGACCGAATCGGGTATGACGTGCAGGCCGACGACGATTCCAAAACCGTCAATCTTGACGAGATTCTCAAGAAAGTCCCGCTGGTGACCGTCGACCCCGACGGCACGATAAAGGTCAAAGGCTCGACCGATTTCAAGATTTACAAGAACAACCGTCCCAACAATTCCTTTACCAAGAACGCCAAGGACATTTTCAAGGCCATCCCGGCCTCGATGATTAAGAAAATCGAGGTCATCACCGACCCCGGCGCCCGAGAGGATGCCGAAGGGGTGGGCGTGGTGCTCAACATCGTCACAATCGAAAACACCGTCATCAAGGGTGTGATGGGCAACGTGTCGGCCAACTGGAACTCCAGCAACCGCACCCCGAGCGGCAACCTCTGGATTACCTCTCAGATTGACAAGGTGACATTCTCGTTTTCGGGCGGCTACAACCATTCGAGCCGACGCGCGTCAAAAAGCCACAGCGAGGCATTCCGCCGCTACGAGGAATCAGGCGACGAGATGTTCTCCGTCTCTGAAAGCGCGGGCAGCGGCAACATGGGGTGGATAAACGGTGACGCATCCTACGAGCTTGACTCGCTCAACCTGTTCACGATGGAGCTCGGCGGCTTTTTCTACCGGTCCAAGAATGACGGCTTTACGACCACCCGCATGATGTCGGGCGATAACCTGCTCTACAAATACACCCGCCGTGATTTAACCGACCCTTATGGGTATGCCGACTTCAACGGAAACTTCAACTACCAGCACTCGACACGCCGCAAGGGCGAGACGCTGACTCTTTCCTACGCCATCTCAACGACAAAGCAGAACCAGACCGCCAGCGGAAACTATGAGGAAATCGTCAACGCGCCGATGCCTTATACCGGCACCCGCAACGACTTTGACCTGCGCTATATCGAACAGACGGTGCAGGCCGACTGGACCCGACCCGTCAACGAGCACAACAAGTTTGACATCGGAGGCAAGTTTATACACCGCAAGAACCACAGCATATCCACCAACGAGTATATCGGCGCGCCCGCGATGGACAGCCACAGCGACTTCTCCCACCTGACCACCATCGGGGCCCTTTATGCCGACTACCGGCTGAACCTCGGGCACTTCGGCGCGCGGGCCGGCGTGCGTTACGAATACTCCCATCTCGCGGCCAAATATCTCGACGGGTCGCAGGAGCCTTTCGGCAGCGACCTCAACGACGTGGTGCCCAACGCCGCCATCTCGTGGAACATCAATGATGCCAACTCGCTGAGAATCTCCTACGGCACTTCAATCTCCCGCCCGGGCATCAGCTACCTCAACCCGATACGCACCGAGACCCCCACGTCGGTATCCTACGGCAACCCGCGCCTCGGAAGCGCCCGCGTGCAGTCGTTCAACCTCAACTACGGACTCATAAGCTCCAACGTCAACATCGACTTCAACTCCGGTTACTCGTTCAGCAACAACGGCATCATCTCGTCAATGTGGACCGGCGAAGACAATATAACATATTCGACCTACGCCAACGGGGGCCGTACCCGCAACTTCAACGCAGGACTATATTTCCAGTGGACCATCACCCCCAAGACATCCTTAATGACCAACGCCTCGCTGCGCTACATGTACCAGCGCAACCCGTCGCTCAACATCCATGCCGACGGCTGGAGCGGCAGCGTGTGGGGGCGCATACAGCAGAAACTCCCGTGGAAAATCACCGCCAACCTCAGTCTCAACTACTGGAGCGGGTTCAAGAACCTCTATGGCGACTATACCTGCCCCGGCATATCGTCCCTCGACTACACCATCTCACTTCGCCGCGCCTTCCTCAAGGAAGACCGTCTGAACGTCAACGTCAGCATCAGCAACCCGGTAGGCCCCTCCACAAGCCGCACCCTCTACACCGAAAGCAACACGGGCTTCTATGGCGAGTCGATGACGGTGAACAACTTCCGCAAACTAATGTGGGTAAGCGTATCATGGCGATTCGGCAACCTCAACGCATCGGTCAAGAAAACCGCCAAAAGCATCAGCAACGACGACCTCGACGGCCAGCGCAAGGAACATTGACGGTTTAAGTTTATCAGACCGGGAAAAAAATTCGTATCTTTGTCACTCATTAAGGAATAAACTGCAATGAGTGACAATTTTGATATACGCACTGCCGCCGACGTGTCAGGTAGCGAGCGCGACCGAGACATCGAAAAAGCGTTGCGCCCCTCCCAGTTTGACTCGTTCAGCGGGCAGGAAAAAATTGTCGAGAACCTGAAAGTATTCGTAGCCGCCGCCCGTATGCGCGGCGAGGCTCTCGACCACCTGCTGCTGCACGGCCCTCCCGGACTCGGCAAAACGACCCTCGCCGGAATCATCGCCAACGAGCTCGGAGTGAATTTCAAGGTAACATCGGGACCGGTTCTCGACAAGCCGGGCGACCTTGCGGGGATTCTCACGTCGCTGGAAGAAAACGACGTGCTTTTCATCGACGAAATTCACCGCCTCAGCCCCATCGTGGAGGAATATCTCTACTCGGCGATGGAGGACTACCGCATCGACATAATGATCGACAAAGGGCCCGGGGCGCGCTCGGTCCAGTTGTCGCTGTCACCGTTCACCCTCGTCGGGGCCACGACGCGCAGCGGGTTGCTGACATCGCCGCTCCGCGCGCGATTCGGCATCAACTGCCACTTGGAATACTACGACCACGAGATACTGGAGCGCATCATCCTGCGCTCGGCATCGCTGCTGCGCGTAAAATGCACAGGCGAGGCTGCCCACGAAATAGCAATGCGCAGCCGCGGCACGCCCCGAATCGCCAACGCCCTGCTGCGGCGCGTCCGCGACTTCGCACAAGTCAAGGGATCGGGAATCATCGACCCGGAAATCGCGCGCTTTTCGCTTGAGGCACTGAATATCGACAAATATGGTCTCGACGAAATCGACAACAAGATTCTGACGACGATTATAACCAAGTTTGGAGGCGGCCCCGTGGGGCTCGGCACCATCGCCACCGCCCTCGGCGAAGACCCCGGGACAATCGAGGAAGTCTACGAGCCGTTCCTCATCAAGGAAGGCTTCATCAACCGCACCCCACGCGGCCGCGAAGTCACCGCCCTCGCCTACTCCCACCTCGGCCACAAACGCGGCACCGGCAACGACCTCTTTTCAATGGAGAATTGAAAATTGAAAATTGAGAATTTCACTTATCATCATCTAAACTTCTATAAAAATACGATGGTTCTGACTGGAAATATTATCGTAGACAAGTCCTATCTGTTCGCTGTCAGAATAGTGAAACTATATAAATTCTTATACCAGAATTTTAAAGAGTCAACTCTTTCTAAACAAATATTACGTTGCGGCACAAGCATAGGTGCAAATGTAGCCGAAAGCCAAAATGCACAGAGCTATCCAGATTTTATAAGTAAGCTTAATATAGCGCTAAAGGAGACTGATGAAACCAAATTTTGGATAAATCTGCTTTATGACACCGAGTATATAAATGAGTCTCAATTTCAGTCATTAAGTTCAGATGTTGAAGAAATATCCAAATTACTGACCTCCATCATCATTAGCAGCAAAGACAAGCAGCGCAAACAAACAGATAAATGATTTAATAAATAATTCTCAATTTTCAATTCTCAATTCTCAATTATAAAGATGGGCAGTGTCAAGAGTCTTGCCAAGGATACGGCGATTTACGGGTTAAGCAGCATTATAGGACGGTTTCTGAACTGGTGCCTTGTGCCGATGTACACCCACGCGTTCCTTCAGGCCGAATATGGCGTGGTAACTATCGTATATACGGTTGTAGCCATCGCACTGATTGTTCTTACCTATGGGATGGAGACCGGCTTTTTCCGCTTTTCGGTCCACGAGCGGTATGATGACCCGATGGAGGTCTACTCCACCTCGCTGATTTCGCTGGGAATCTCGTCGTCACTATTTATCGTGGCGGTCATGCTGTGCCTCGGGCCTATCGCCGATGTGATGGAATGCGCGGGACATGAAAGCTACATCGCCATGATGGCCGTCGCGGTCGCCATTGACGCATTCACCGCGTTGCCATTCTCCTATCTGCGTTTTAGGAAAAAGGCGATGCGTTTCGCGATGCTAAAGCTGATAAACATCGCCTGCAATATCGGCCTGAACATATTTTTTATCCTCATCTGCCCTTGGCTGTGGGAAAACACCCCGGGATGGATTGCATGGTTCTATGACCCGGATTTCGGCATCGGCTACATTTTCCTTGCCAACCTCATCTCCTCGGCGGTGAACCTGTTGCTGCTGCTCCCCGAGCTGCGCGGGTTCCGCTACCGTTTCAACTCCGCGCTGTGGAAAGAGATGATCGTCTACTCGTGGCCGCTGCTCGTGCTCGGACTCGCCGGAGTGATGAACCAGTCAATCTACTCGATTCTGTTCCCGTTTATCTACCCTGACAAGGCCGAGGCTACCGCACAGGTGGGTATCTACGGTGCCAATTACAAGATTGCCATCGTCATGGTGATGTTCATTCAGGCATTCCGTTTCGCCTATGAGCCTTTCATCTTCGCCCGGTCGCGCGACAAGGGTGAGGACAGGCTGCAAAGCTACCGCGACGCGATGAAATATTTCGTCATTTTTGCTATGGCGATTTTCCTCGGGGTGATGTTCTATCTCGACATCCTGCGCTACTTCATCTCCCCCAACTATTTCAGCGGCCTGAGAGTTGTGCCGATAGTGATGCTGGCCGAATTTTTCTTCGGAATATTCTTCAATCTGTCGCTATGGTACAAGCTGACCGACAAGACCATCTGGGGGACATGGTTCTCGCTGCTGGGCCTCGCCGTCACGATCGCGCTCAATGTCATCCTCGTACCCCGCATGGGTTACATGGGTTGCGCATGGGCCGCGTTTGCCTGCTACGGGACGATGATGGTCGTCAGCTACATCGTGGGCCGTGCCAAGTATCCCATCGGCTACAATGTGCCACGACTGATGCTATACTTCACCCTTGCCCTCGGCCTCTATGGGCTGTCAGTCTTGATTACCATCCCGGGCCACCCGTGGCTCAACATGGCAATCCGCACTCCCCTGCTGCTGCTCTACTTCTTCGCAGCCGTCAAAATTGAAAAAATCCCCATCCCGGGACTCGGAAAACTTCTCGGCCGTGCCTGACCAAAGTCTTTGCGAGAGTAAAAGGGTCGTGTTTCATAACGATAATCCGAAGGATTATTCTTTGAATAGCCGGGGGTTGCGCCTGCGTAACCCCCGGAAAAACAAAAAAAATAATGATTGAATCTGTAAAGATTCTTCATCGAGTGCATCTTGTTGAAGAATCTTTACAGATTCTTTTATAAATGCGTTTTCCACACCGTAGGTTGCATCCATGCAACCTACGGCTATTCAAGGGAGCAATCTTTACAGATTGCGGGTCTTTTTGCATTCTTGACAATCGCGTTCAAAACTCGTAGCGGGAGCTGAGGTTGACGAGAAGGGCCGATGAGAGACCCGAGGTGTGACCGGCAGCCGGATTGTGGTAGGCTGTCGAGGGATGAATGGTGAAGTCATAGTGGCTCAGCTCATACCCCACGGTGGCCCGTGCGCTGAAGTGATTGGAAAAACGCATGATGGTTCCGATGTTCACACGTCCCACCATCGTGCCGCTGCCTGCCTCGACCGCATTGTCGATGGCATTGAGACGGAAGTTGTGGTAATAGCCTATGCCGGCCTCGGCAGTCAGGCTGACTCGATTGCTGCAGACGTGGGTGTAGACGGGCGACAGGACCGCTCCGAGACTGTGAAGTGGGGCGATATAGGTGCGGTCGTGGCGGATGTCGACAATGAGGGGTGTCGACAGAAGTCCGAGGTCGAGAGCAAGGCTCCAGTGGTCACTGAATGCCGCCGCGCCTCGGAAACCGGCCGTCAGCGCGGGGAGCCGCACGATGCTGCGGCCGTCGCCGAGCGACACATGCCCCAGCGGGAGCGAAAGTCCTGTTTCAAGCGAAAGATAGGAGAAATTGTGGTTAGGCTCCATCGCCTTAATCCTTATGTCGAGCTGCCGCCGGTCAAAAAGCAGGTCGCCCAGATAATACCCGAGACGCGTGGCAAGAATGCCGATTCCTGCACCCGCAACCACGTCGGTCGGGAAGTGATGGCGGTCGACCACCCGCTCGACCGCGACCCCGGTTGCGACAGTATAGGCCCCGATTGTGTACCACGGTGACCGCCACCCGAGTTCCTCGGCCACCATCGTGGCCCCCATGAACGCCCATGCCGAGTGTCCCGAGGGGAACGAGCGGGAATCAGAACCGTCGGGACGCGGGGAATCGACACCGTGTTTCAACCCGTAGACCGTACCGGCCATCAAGGCGGTGGCAACAGCCTGAGACACAACCATGCGTCCCCACCCCGAGCGAGTGGGCTGTCCGGCTATTTTCATAATCCAAGGCAGTGCCATCGGGGCATATTGCAGATAGTCGGCTCCATGATCGCTGCGACCTCCGGGAGAGGCGACATGATATGAACGGGGATAAGCGTAATGTCCCGCAAAACCGAGGCCGAGCATCCCGGCACCGGCGGCGGCAGGCACCCAGTCATGGCGCACGGCGGACGGCAATTCCACCACGCTGTCGCCCGTCAATGCCAGCGGCACACTGTCACGCGACAGCGTGTTACCCCTCGATGACTGGACGACAAGAGCGACGGTGGCTAAAAAAACGAAAAAGCGGCATAACTTCATACCATTATCTAACGCAAGAATGGCACGATAAGTTATACCGCAATATAAAATTTATTGCACAAACGAGTTAAACGAGTGTGGTTTCAGCGTGACGTTGACATATTTATGCCCCATTTTCAAGGTCACGTCACGCGTCTCGTCAGTGCGGTTGGCGACAGCGGCGGCATAACGGCCATCCTTGTCGCGCACGATGAGCGCGACAAGGTCGCTGTTGTCTCGTCCTGAATAACCGACAATCTCACAACCCGGGGTCAGAATCCCGGCAAAATGCCTGACGGCATAATATTCGGGCGTATAGCGGATTGTGCGGGTTTCGGGATCAAGTTCCACAAGGGCGTTCTGATTCCATCCCCACGGACTTGTCCCGCGCTTGGGAAGGAGGAAGTTCCAGTTGTACCACTCGTCGCAACCGCTGCCGAAGTTGTCGGCGATAAGGAAAAATGTATGCTCCCCGGCTTTCCAGTCCATGTCGCCGTTGCCACACTCGCTCTCGGAGCAGATATATTTCATCGCGGGATACTGCGCGCGGATGGCCGGGAGGATTTCGCGGCCTTCCCACTGAAACCCGATGCCCGAGACAACGCTGCGCAGCGAATCGTCGGCGAGGATGCGCTCCACATGGTCCTGACGGTTGGTGTTGAATGTCCCGAGATAGAGTTTCACCTCGGGATGATGCTTCTTTAGCGTCGGGGCGAGATAGTCGCGATTGAAACGCACTGTCCCCTCGGCTGTCCATGCACAGCCGGGATAGGGGGTATAGCTGTAAGCCTCGTTCTGATAGATTACCATGTCGACCGGCACGCCCTGCTCGGCATACGCGTCGATGAACTTGCAAAAATAGTTGGCATAAGCCTGAAGATAGCGCGGGTCCTGAATGAAATAGTCCTGAGTGGCGAGGCGGCGCGGAAACTTGCCGTCGCGCTCACCGAGGAATTTCATCTCGTCCTCGTCAATATCGTCGACCGACCCGAAAAGCAGGTAGTCGATGCGCGGGTCTCCGTTGTTGTGACGGCTGCTGACCACCGGATAGTCATGGTTTATCTTCATCCACGACGGGGGCGACCAAGGTGAAATCCAGAATGTCAGGCCGGGGTTATATTTCTGCGCGGCACGAATCAGGGGTATGATTCCGCGCTTGTCACGCTCGATGTTGAAATAGCGCAGTTCGAGGTCGCCGGCGACCTCGTCGCAACTGTACCACTCGCGGCCATAGTCGTTGCAGTTCATCGACACGCGCCCGCGTGTGAACTTCAGCTCGCCATCGGGGGCAAAGAGACGGCGCATCAGCTCGTCCTGCTCGTCTCGGGTCAGCATCAGGAACGCGTCCCAGTCAAGCTCGTTGAACGTGGTGCCCAGATGGCTGAACGCGTGTCCCCCGGTCGTGTCGTCGGCCGAGGCGATGACAGCGGATGACGGCTTTGACGACATCTTGACCGATGACCGCGCCCACATGTCGGCATCAGTACTCTCAGCCCATTTCAGAGACTGGGCCTGTGATGAAACTCCCCATCCGGCCGCGACAGCCAGCAAGGAAATACAGATTCGGGATAATGAATTCATGATAAAAGGGGTGATAATGATATTTGTTGACAAATATAGAAAAAAGAGTGGATTAATCGCTCAAAAAGGTGCTGATTAATCCACTTTTTCCTTGGACATCAACAATTATATACGCCTGAAGGCCGTAAAACACTCATTCTCCGCGAAATAAGCATACCCCGACAACTTTTGAACGAAATACGGCCAAAACAGCTTGCTTTTTCCTGTTAAAAAACGTATTTTTGTATCCTATTTCCACCATTTACACATCAATGCTTATGAAAAGATTTTTACTGCATTTATCGGCGTGACGCTGCTGTCGACATCGGGCGCAACCGTGTCAGTCACCGACGTGGTGTCACAGAGCAACATCAGCTCCGTGCTGAAAGCAATGCCCCGGCAGGTCAGCGCACCCATTCAGGGCGAAACTGCAAACCTGTCGCGCAAGTGTCACAGCTATTTCAGCGTGAACGGATTTGTGGCTGATCAGGACAACTGCGGCAGTGTCGCACAGTTGGTAAATGCCGAAAACGGCGAATGCCAACTGGTTTATCCCGTGGCCGAGATGAATACCGACCCCATCAGCGGCAGAATTGCCGACGACAAGGCGACATTCAATCTCCCTCAGGTCGTAAGACAGGTTACAATCGAGGAAGACGGAGAGCAGGTGACTTACGACATTGTCGTGGCCGCGTTCACCAAGCAGCTGCTGGACGAAGGATATGAAACATGGCTGGCACCCGACAACCAGACCGTCATATTCAACCTCGGCGCCGACGGGTCGCTTACCGCCTCTGATCCCGACGTGATGATCGGTGTCGGTATCGACATGGACGAGTATGGCATCCAATGGACAGGATTCGGCGATATAAACATCGAAATGTCCCCGATGACAGCAGAAACAGTCGAAGTCCCCGCATCACTTGCGGTTGAGAACTATGTGGTCAGCAGCACCGATTCGCCCTATATCGCGCAAGTAGGATTTGACGGAAACGACGTATATGTCAAGGGCCTTATTTCCGCTATGCCCGAAAGCTGGATAAAAGGCACTCTCGACGAAGATGGCAAGGTGACCTTTGCCAACGGCCAGTATCTCGGCATCGCCCGCTCGGCGACGGTCTATCGCAACTATACCTACTGCGTTGTGACCACCGAAGATTTCGATGAAAATTGGAACATCGTCTATGGTGACACCGAGGCTCCGTTTGTGGTGGACTATGACAGCGAGGCCAAGACATTCACTTTCCAGCCCGAAGATTATCTCTACATGAGTCTTGACCCCAAGGATTTGGTCATCAGGTCTTTTTCCAATTTCGTATCACTTGAGTACCGAGGAGTTTTCGAGCCCACCACCCCTCCCGACCCCGTGGTAGACTACTTCGAGCCATACGACCCGGAGAACGGTTATGCCGAACTGGATTTCACGATGCCCGACTATGGTGCCGACGACAAGGTTCTCGACTATAACAATTATTACTATAACATTCTCGTCGACGGCAAACCCTATGAGTTTACCCCCGAGGTATATTCGTCAATCAGCGCGCCGATGACCGATGTCCCCTACAGCTTCACCGACAACGATGACATCTACAGCTACGCGGAAGGTTACCACATCATTTATCTCCGCATCCCCGAGTACAAGTCACTCGCCATCCAGTCAGTCTATACCATCGACGGAGTGACCCACAAGAGTGCGGTTGTGACCTTGGACGAATCGTCGATTGACACTCCTGCCGCCGAGCTGTCGCCCGTCGTGTCAGAACAATACTTCGACCTCTCGGGCCGCGCCGTCGCCAATCCCTCTACCGGCCTCTACATCCGCCGCGCGACCCGTGCCGACGGCACCGTCACCGCCACTAAAGTAGTCGTGAAATAACGCAGCCATCAACCGCAGCCACACGCGTTCAGCAAGGCAGGCTGTGTCGCAATTGAACCGCCCCCTAAAAGTTATTCGTCTAACTTTTAGGGGGCAGTTCATTTTGAGTCAATGCAAAAATTTAGGGTCATCGGATTTTTCCGGTGGGCGGAGGAAATGTCGGAGCATAGAGTTATCTTTGCAAAATGAAACCAGACCAACTACTCAGATCCATCCTCCCCGAAGTCCTGATAGACAACTTCGACATCAATCGATTTGAAAAAAGCGATACCCGCTTCGATATATGGCTTGATGAGAAGAAAGAGCAACTTCGCGAAGACAAGTACAATAGAAACATAATCTCCTACGGTTTTGGAGATTACCACACCATACGGGATTATCCCATAAGGGGGCGTGCCACATACCTGCATGTGCGTAAGCGCAAGTGGCTGGACAAAGCTACCGGCGAGATATTCAGTTATCAGTGGGATGTATCCGAGTTCGACGGCACAAGGCTTAACGCCGAGTTCGTCGCTTTTTTAAAAGAGGGAGATTGAGAGCACTCCCGTCAGCATCTCCACTCTTGCCGCACGCAACGGACTGAACGGACAGACACTGCGCAAGCAATACAAGGAGGTTATCAGTGGCTATCGGTCATGGGACCAGCTTGACCATGCCGATGAATACATATTGTATACTGAAAATTTCGGCGCGGACATGAGTCTTGACGAGACCTGTCTGAGCAATGGTGAAGTCTATACCATACTGACCAACAAGGACGCGCATGGAGGCAAAGGGGCTCTTGCGGCAATGGTCCGTGGCGTGGCGAGTGACACTGTGTCGGCGATACTGCGAAAAGTGCCTTTGAAACAGCGCCTTAAGGTAAAGACGGTTACGACAGACCTTTCTTCAGCCATGATGCTGAATGTCAGAAACGTGTTTCCCGGAGCATCGCTTGTCAA
>DLAR01000092.1:0-22255 GCA_002494015.1 Porphyromonadaceae bacterium UBA7042
TTTTTAAATGAAAGAGCCGTGGTGGCGACACCGTCGGCATAGGTAACATACGGAATCGGGATTGCGGGCGTTCCTTTACCGATAAAGCATGAAACCGAAGCCTTGGGCGAAGGGCCGGCCTCGTTGGAAAGGGTAATCTGGAAAGTCGTCTGCCCGGCATAAGGGGCAGTGATGTCGGCCTCGACGGTTTCGCCATATCCGGCCTTGCCCGATGCGAGAACCTGATAGTAGCCGTAGACCTGCCAGTCGACCTCGCCCTCGGCAGCCGCGCCGCCGAATGTCACGGCGGGAACCGTGAACGACACCTTGCCGGTCAGCGAACCCTCGGGGAAGTCGGCCTTGACATCGGCCGGCACCTCGGGAGCGGCATCATCGGCAAGAGGCGCGCCGATGAAGAGTCCCATCACCTGAGCCTTGTCAGGAAAGTCGGCAAGGAGCTGACACTCGCCGGTGGCAGGGTTGACCTGATAAAGGCCGGCATTGTCATCGTTGCACACGGCGCGGAGGATGCGGTCCCCCTTCGCGTCATAGCACATTCCGGCAAAGTATTTGGTTGTCACGCCGGTAGAACCCACCAGCGTCGTTGCCCCGGTAGATTTGTCGACCGAGTAAAGGTCACCCGAGACATCAACGGCAAAGAGTTTACCGCTGTTGTCAATGGCGCATCCGGCCCAAGGCTTCTTGGGGTCAATCTCGCTGATTGTGGCGCGTGTAGCATTTTCGAAGTCGGCAACGCCAAACTCATATCTGTCCATTTCGGCACTGAAAAAACATCCATAGACCTCATCGGTGACCGGGTCTTTGGCAAGCGCGGTGGAGAACAGCGAGAAGTCAGAAAGGGGTGTCAACTTGGTCGAGATCCAAGTGGTCGTGTTATAGGCACTGAGGTAGCTGTAGGCAGCGGTAGGACTTATAGCCATCTGATAAACGGTGTAATAAGTGCCGTTTACCTCCACGCCGCCCCATGTGTTGTAGAGCATCGAGGGCGAAACCGTCGAAAAGTTACTGCCATCACGATAAGGCACACTCTGGATATACCCGTAATAAGATCCTGCCGCCGAGGGGACATATCCAAGCAGATTTATGTCATCGGGCGCTTTCAGCGGAGCCTTTACAGGAGCTGACGACGTGGAATGCAACTCCCGGCTGAAATCGAGAAGGCCCGAAGGGGCACGGGTGGGAAACTTGTAAATCGGCGAGGCGGGTTTCGGCTCCATATAGGCCGATGTCATTGCCTCTTGCGGCGAGACTTTTCTGTGGGCGGAGACCGATGGCGCAAGGGTCATGCATAATACCGCCGCTGTTACTAATCCAAGATACTTTTTCATCAAAATAACGATAATAGAATGTGTAATGTAAAATAAAAACCCAATCAGATGACAAATTGCAATCAATCGTGCCGCTAAGATAGCAATTATTATTCATCAATATTAGTTAATGTGTGTTAAAATTTCAATATCAGCCGAACTTTTCCACCGCCGTGTGGTTTTAAAGACATAGTTACTATATTTGCACTGTGTTTTCATGGTATTAGATTTAAGGTTAAAGATTATAGGTTGTCGTGATGACAACCTATTTTTTTGTGCAATGGCAGGATATTAGCTATTTTTGCAACATGAAAAATCCGTTCCGCCCGATTATCAACCTTTACCGGTCGTGGCGCGCCCACCGCGCGATGCCGCTGCGGCTTGAATTTGTCGTCACCGACCACTGCAACCTCAACTGCAAAGGGTGCACCCATTACTCCCCTCTCGCGCCTGACGAGCCCGAGGATTTCGACACCCTCTGCCGCAGCATCGGCACCTTGTCGCGTGTGTGCGGCGACAAGGTCAAAACCCTCTATCTGATCGGGGGCGAGACACTACTCTACCACCGTCTCAACGACGCGATGACCGCCCTGCGCCAAGGGTTTCCCGACGCGCGACTCTATATCTTCACCAACGGCATCCTGCTGCCGCGCATGGGGGAAGATTTCTGGCAACGGTGCCGCGACGAGAAATTTATCCTTGCCGTGACACGCTACCCCATCAGGTTTGACTATGACAAAGTGCTCGGCCTGTGCCGGGAAAAGGGGGTGGAAACCGAGGTCTTCGGCGACCGCTCGATGGCCGACTCGTTTTTCAGGTTCGGCCTTGACCCCGACAAAAAACAGAATCCCCGCATCGCCCACTTCAAGTGTTACAACCGCGGTTGCGTGTCAATCGTCGGTGACAAGATATATCCCTGTTCCATAAGTGCTTGCGTTACGCATCTCAACCGCGCCCACGGCACCGGGTTCACCCATCTCAACGGCGATTTCCTGCGCGTCGACGAGGTTGCCGACGTGGAACAGATCAAGCGGCTGCGCGACAATCCGGTTCCCTTCTGCGGCTACTGCGTCAACCCTCCGGCAACGGTTGCCTACGGGCCCTCGCGACGTGAAAAATCAGAGTGGGTCGACTGATTTTTCCGTTTACATTTGCAAATAAACCATAACGGAGCCAACACACTAAAACGCAACACATTACCTCCCGACAGCAGATATTCTGAAAAATTCCGCCCCGATTCACTGTTTAGTTATGCAAATTTTTAGTAACTTTACAGCGAATTTTATATTAATAATGTGATTATGCCGGAAGAAACCTATCATATCCCAGCACTTCTAACCCCCACAATCGAGGCTCTTGACATCCACCCGGGCGGAATATACGTCGATGCCACCTATGGCGGAGGCGGCCATTCGCGAGCCATCATGGAACGACTTGACGCAGCCGAGGGGGGACACCTATACTCGTTTGACCAAGACGAGGACGCGGTAAAGCGGGCGTGGAAAGACGACAGGTTCACGATGGTGTATTCCAACTTCCGGTTCATCACCAATTTCATGCGCTACTACGATGTCGACGGAGTCGACGGAGTGCTTGCCGACCTCGGGGTCTCGTTCCACCACTTCGACGACAGCGGGCGCGGGTTCTCGTTCAGGTTTGACGGACCGCTCGACATGCGCATGAACCGCCGCGCGCGCCGCTCGGCAGCCGCCATCATCGCCGAGGCAAGCGAGGAACGGCTTGCCGACATCTTCTACCTCTACGGCGAGCTGAAACAGTCGCGGCAGATTGCCCGGGCCATAGTCAGGGCACGCGAGTCGGGAACCCCGGTCGAGACCATCGGACAGCTTATCGCAATCGTCACCCCGATGCTTGACAGTCGCCGCGAGAAAAAAGAGCTCGCCTGCGTGTTTCAGGCACTCCGCATCGAAGTCAACGACGAGATGGGCGCACTGCGCGACCTGCTCCAAGGGGCGCTGCAAGTGCTCAAACCGGGCGGACGGCTTGCCGTCATCACCTACCACTCGCTCGAAGACCGCCTTGTCAAAAACTTCATGAAGACAGGCAACTTCGAGGGGAAAGTGGAAAAAGACTTCTACGGACGGCTGCTCGCCCCGATGAAGCCAGTCAGCAACCGCCCCATCGTCCCCGACGAGGCCGAAATCGCAGCCAACCCCCGCTCGCGCAGCGCAAAACTGCGAGTCAGCGAAAAAATAACAGAGAAAAGATAACAGAGAAAAACAGCAACCCGGTTTGTCCCGGCGGCGGACTTCAGTCCGCCATCCCCCGTCAGCCACAACCAATCAATCCCCCGTCAGCCACAACCAATCAACCGAAACAATGTCCACGCACCGTTCATCATTCATCTCACGCCTCTTTCGCGGCCAGCTGCTGTCAAGCGACTTTTTCGCCCGCAACTGGCTGCCGGTGCTCATCACGATACTCGTCATAATGGTGTATATCACCAACAAATATGTCTGCCAGACCAACATGGAGAAAATCGCCGCCCTCACCCGCGAGCTCGAAGTAGTTGACAACGAAAAGGCACGCGAGCGCAGCGAGTTCATGGGACGCACCCGCGAGACATCCATGCAGCACCTCGTCGACTCCATGCATCTTAATCTCAAAGTACAGTCACACCCACCCTACAAGATTCCCCGAAAATGAAAAAAGACAACCGCAGCAACATTCTTTTCAGGTATGGCATCATCGTGTTCTGCATCCTGCTGCTGTCGGCCGGGATAGTCGCCAAAATGGTTGACACCACCATCCTCTCTGCCGACAAATGGAACGAGAAAGCCAACAAAGAGCTGTCGCGCGTCGACACCATCAACCCCACCCGTGGCAACATCCTCGCCGCCGACGGCAGCGTGCTTGCCACCAACCTGCGTTTCTATACCGCGCGCATCGACTACCGCAGCGAGAAATTCAACGAAAACCTCTACCGCTCCTGCATCGACTCCATCGCCGACAGCATGGCGCGATATTTCCCCTCCAAGACAACGGCCCAGTGGAAAGAACACCTGAGCAAGCCGTTGCAGAAACCGCGTGAAAAGCGGCCCCGCGCCTACCGGCTCATCTCGGGCCTCTCCCACAGCGATGTCGCCCGGCTGCGCACATTCCCGTTTTTCAAAATACGCAACCGCAACCGCAACGGCCTCACCACCGAGTCCTACCTGCGCCGTTTCAACCCCTACGGCGACATGGCGCGACGCAGCATCGGCGGCGTGGGCCAGACCCGCGTCAGCAAGGAGATTCACGGCATCTCGGGACTGGAAAAAGCACTTGACTCGCTGCTGTACGGCGTGGAGGGTTATGCCAAGAAAATCGCCCTGACCAAGAAAATCACCAACTGGACCGACGTGGCCGCGACACCGGGATATGACATCGTGACCACGATTGACATCAACATGCAGGACATCGTGGAAAACGAGCTGAACAACGTGCTCGACACCTGCAACGCCGACTGGGGCGTGGCCGTGCTGATGGATGTCAAGACCGGCGACATAAAGGCGATTTCCAATCTTGAGAAAAACCCCAACGGTTCAGGCTACATCGAGGCCCGCAACCGCGCCGTGATGGGTTATGAACCCGGCTCGGTCGTCAAGACCCTCTCGATGATGATCGCCATCGAGGACGGCATCGTCACCAATCTTGACGAAGTGCTTCCCACCGGCGCAGGATGGGCCTATGCGGGAGGACGCGCCATCACCGACGCCCACCACTCGGCATCAATCCGCGCGGGCGACGTTATCGAGCAGTCGTCCAACATCGGCATGGCACGAATCATAACGCGCCGCTACGACGAAAACCCCGGCGGCTTCTACTCGCGCGTCAAGAGCCTCGGTTTTCTGGAACCGATGAATACCGGAATCGCCGGCGAAGTGCCGCCACGGTTTGACAGCGTGCCCAGCGACCGCGGAGGACGCATCGCCCTGTCGCGCATGAGCTACGGCTACGCGACCGAGATTCCCCCTCTCTACACCCTCGCCATCTACAACGCCATCGCCAATGACGGCCGTTTCGTGCGCCCCCGCCTCGTCAAGCAGATCCGCGGCAACGGTGTCGACTCGGTCCTGCCCATATCCTACATGGGCAACGGACGCGCCTGTAGCGAAAAAACCGCTGCCACAATGAGGCAGATGCTGAAAAACGTCGTGTGGGGCGACCACGGCACAGGCAGGTTCCTGCGCAACAAGACAGTCGAGATTGCAGGAAAGACCGGCACATGCTACATGATTGAAAACGGCGCCTACAACACGTCGAAAAAGCGTCTCGCCTTCTGCGGATTCTTCCCCGCCGACAAGCCCAAATATTCATGCGTGGTGCTGACCTGCCACCCGACGCGCAACTTCTTTGGCGCGGCGACCACGAGCGGGCAGGTACTGCGCAACATCGCCCTGAAACTCTACTCGCGCGGAATGCTCGGCAACAGCTCGGATTATACCGCCGACGGCACCAATGGCACGTCGCCCACTTTCTTCGCCACCCCGTCGGGCGACCCGTTCGGCCACTTCCGCGCCGAGTTCTCGATGCCGGGTGTGCGCAAGGCATTAAAAGCTCCCGGCAAGAACCACCGCCCGGGCACCGTGCCCGATGTCAAAGGATATGGTATCCGAGACGCAATCGTCACCCTTGAAAAAGCCGGTTATGACGTGAAAATCGACGGCGCCGGGCATGTCTCCTCCCAGTCACCGGCAGCCGGCGCGATAGCCTCGCGCGGCACATGCGTGACACTGACGCTGAGAAACTGAATGAGAAATAAAAAATTAACAGATAACAAATTAACGGGTCTGTCCGGGCAACGGGCTTTATTCCGTCGCCCCCTCGGGCCAAAACACTGACAACCTCGTGAAACCACTTTACGCTCTGCTTGAGCCACTTGAAATCGAAAATATACTCGGCAGCGACCGCATCGACATCGTGTCGCTGACAGCCGACTCGCGCAAAGTCGAGCCGGGGACACTGTTTGTCGCCGTGCGCGGCGTGAATGTCGACGGCCACACGTTTATCGACGCCGCCGTGCAGAAAGGCGCGACGGCCGTCGTGTGTGAGGAACTTCCGGCAATGACATCGACAGGAGTCACCTACATCGTCGTCCCCTCGTCGGCCATCGCCCTCGGCTATCTCGCCTCGCAATGGTGGGACAACCCCTCGCGCAAGCTGAAACTCGTCGGGGTGACCGGCACCAACGGCAAGACGACAACCGCGACACTCATCTATGAGATGGCGCGCCTCATGGGTTACAAGGCGGGACTCCTCTCTACCGTTGCCAACTATATCGAGACCGAGCGCATCCCCGCCGACCACACCACCCCCGACCCGCTCACCCTCAACGAGCTGCTCCACCGCATGGTCGAGGCCGGATGTGACTACGCCGCGATGGAGGTCAGCTCCCATGCCGCCGACCAGCACCGCATCGCGGGACTCGAATTTGCCGGAGGCATCTTCACCAACCTCACGCGCGACCATCTCGACTACCACAAGACCGTCGATGCCTACCTGAAGGCCAAAAAGTCATTCTTCGACATGCTGCCGCCCACCGCTTTCGCGCTCACCAATGCCGACGACAGCACCGGCGAGGTGATGCTGCAGAACACCCGCGCCCGCAAGTATTCCTACTCGCTGCACGGCGATGCCGACTTCACGGGGCGCATCGTCGAGAGCCGCCTCGACGGCACCCTCCTGTCGCTCAACGGCCTCGAAGTGGAGCTGCTGTTCACGGGACGCTTTAACGCCTACAACCTCACCGCCGTCTACGGCGCGTCGGTTCTTCTCGGATGGAACCGCGACGAGGTCCTTGTCAATATGAGCCGCCTCGTCCCCGTGGCCGGACGTTTTCAGGCGTTCCACTCACCCAAAGGCTATACCGCCATCGTCGACTATGCCCACACACCCGATGCCGTGGTCAACGTCATCGCCGCCATCCGCGAGGTAATCGGCCGCGACGGCGAAATCATAACCGTGGTCGGGGCCGGAGGCAACCGCGACAAGGGAAAACGCCCCATCATGGCCCGCGAGGCCGCCTCGCGCAGCCAGCGCGTCATCCTGACCAGCGACAACCCCCGTTTCGAGCAACCCGAAGACATCATCCGCGACATGGAGGCGGGACTTGACGAGGAGATGCGCCGCCGCACCCTCCACATCACCGACCGCCGCGAGGCCATCCGCACGGCAGCCGCCCTCGCCTCTCCCGGCTCAGTCATCCTCATCGCGGGAAAAGGCCACGAGGACTATCAGGAAATCGCAGGCGTAAAACACCACTTCGACGACCGCGAGGTAGTTATGGAGATTATCAACGAAGACTCAACCACCCTAAACCCTAAACTGTAAACCCTGCATGCTCTACTATCTATTCGAGTATCTCCAGCAACTTGACTTTCCCGGGGCGCGGCTGATGAACTACATCACCTTCCGCTCGGGCGCGGCCTTGCTGCTGTCGCTGTTCATCACCATCGTCTTCGGCCGCCGCATCATCAACCGCCTGCAACTGATGCAGGTGGGGGAAATAGTGCGCGACCTCGGCCTCGAAGGGCAGATGAAGAAGACCGGAACCCCCACCATGGGCGGCATCATCATCATCCTTGCCATCATCGTGCCGTGCCTGCTCGTGGGAAACCTCTCCAATATCTACATGATTCTGATGCTCGTGTCGACCTTCTGGCTCGGCACGCTGGGTTTCCTCGACGATTATATCAAAGTGGCCAAGCACGACAAGGAGGGACTCAACGGACGGTTCAAGATTGTCGGGCAGGTGGGTCTCGGACTGATTGTCGGACTGACTATGTGGCTCAACCCCGACATCACCATCCGCGAAAACGTCGAGACAATCAACGAGGAAAACCAAGAGGTCGTGATTACCTATGTCCCCGAGAACGTCAAGTCGACACAGACCACCATCCCGTTTGTCAAGAACAACAACTTTGACTACGCCAGCCTGACCCGGTGGATGGGCGACCATGCCGAGACAGGCGCGTGGGTTCTGTTCATCATCGTCACCATCCTCGTCGTGGCCGCGACAAGCAACGGTGCAAACCTTACCGACGGCCTCGACGGCCTCTGTGCGGGGACATCGGCCATCATCTGCGTGGCCCTCGCCATCATGGCCTATCTCGGAGGCAACATTATCTACTCCCACTACCTTAATATAATGTATATACCCGGCAGTGAGGAACTGGTAGTGTTCATGAGCGCGTTTATCGGCGCGCTCGTCGGGTTCCTGTGGTATAACGCTTATCCGGCCCAAGTATTCATGGGCGACACCGGATCGCTCACCATCGGCGGCATCATCGCCGTCTTCGCCCTGCTCATCCACAAGGAGCTGCTCATCCCCATCCTCTGCGCCATCTTCTTTGTCGAAGACCTCTCGGTAATGCTTCAGGTGGCTTACTTCAAGTACACCAAACGCAAGACCGGCGAGGGAAAACGCATCTTCAAGATGACCCCCCTCCACCACCATTACCAGAAACCGGGCAACAGCGGCATTCAGGCCCTCATCCAAGCACCCCTCGCCGCCATTCCCGAGTCAAAGATCGTGACACGTTTCTGGATTGTCGGAATCTTCCTCGCAGTAATCACTTTTGCAACATTGAAAATCAGATAACACAGGATATGAATCAGAAAAAACTTGTCGTTCTCGGCGCCGGCGAAAGCGGTGTCGGAGCCGCCATCCTCGGTAAGGAAAAGGGATGGGACGTGTTTGTGTCAGACTACGGCACCATCGCCCCCCATTACCGCGAGATGCTCGACAGCGAAAACATACCGTGGGAAGACGGCCGTCACTCGATGGACCGCATCCTTGCCGCCGACGAGATTGTGAAATCGCCCGGCATCTCTCCCTCCACCCCGGTCATGAAGGCCGTAACCGAGGCGGGGATTCCCGTCATCTCCGAAATCGAGTTTGCGGGACGCTACACCGATGCCAAGATGGTCTGCATCACCGGCAGTAACGGCAAGACAACGACCACGCTGCTCACCTATCACATCCTGAAAGACGCCGGAGTCAACGTGGGACTGGCCGGAAACGTGGGGCGCAGCCTCGCGTTGCAGGTCGCCCGCGAGCACCACGATGTCTACGTCATCGAGCTGTCGAGTTTCCAGCTTGAAAACATGTATGACTTCAAGGCCAATGTCGCCGTGATTCTCAACATCACCCCCGACCATCTCGACCGCTACGACTACAAGATGCAGAACTATATCAACGCCAAGTTCCGCATTCTCAACAACATGGGGCCGCAGGATGCCTTCATCTACTGGCAGGACGACCCCGTCATCACCGCCCAGCTGAAGCATTTCGCCACCGAGGCGCGGAAATATCCGTTTGCCGAACGCCCCGAGCCGGGAACCCACGCCTATATCGACGACGAGAGCGAACTGGTCATCGACACTCCCGAGACAACGCTCAACATGCCCCGCGCCGAGCTGTCGCTCAACGGCCTCCACAACCTTTACAACTCCATGGCCGCCGCCCTGTCGGCATGCCTGCTCGACATCCGCCGCGACGACATCCGCCGCGCGCTGTCTGACTTCGAGGGAGTGGAACACCGCCTCGAATATGTCGACACCATCAACGGTGTGCGCTACATCAACGACTCCAAGGCCACCAACGTGAACTCGTGCTGGTATGCCCTCGAATCGGCCACACCCGGCACCGTCCTCATCCTCGGGGGCAAAGACAAGGGTAACGACTACACCGAAATCGAGCCGCTCGTCAGGGAAAAGGTGAAAGCGATCGTGTGCATGGGCAAAGACAACACCAAGCTGCTCGACTTCTTCACCGGCAAAGTCGACACCATTGTCGACACCCACTCGATGGAAGAAGCGGTAGCTGCCTGCGCCTCTATCGCCACCGACGGCGACTCGGTGCTGCTGTCCCCATGCTGCGCCAGTTTCGACCTATTTACAAGCTACGAGGACCGTGGCCGCAAGTTCAAGGAAGCAGTCCACGCCCTGAAAGGCGCGGACAAGTGAAAGATTAACCTTTCACCCCCTTCACCCTTCACCCCTTTCACCCTTCACCCCTTTCACCCTTCACTTTTCACATAAAAAATGGACACCACCCTCACTCCCCCCGTCGCTGAAGTCGATCAGGCGCCCGCTGCGGTCGCCAACAGTGACAAGCACATCTGGGGCATATTCATCGCCCTCTGCATCATCTCGGTCATCGAGCTTTACAGTGCCTCGTCGCGCGAGGTCTCAAGCTCGTCAATCGGAGTGGTCGGCCCGGTCGTGCGCCATCTCGTCATGCTGCTCGGAGGCGCGTTTATCGTGTGGATACTCTCGCGCCGCCATTACCGCGACTTCATACCGCTGACATTCGGCTTCGCCCTCGTCAGCGTCGTCATGATGGTATATGTGATGTTTTTCGGCGACATCGTCAACGGCGCGCGCCGCTCGCTGACAATCTTAGGCATAGGCATCTATCCCGCCGAGATGGTCAAAATATCGTCGGTGCTGCTTGTCGCGCTTGTCATGACATGGAATCAGAACCCCAAGGACATAGGCATAACCTCCACGGGGGTCAAAATATCGGCAATAGTCATCCTTCTTTTCTCGTTGCTGCTTGTAAAGCAAGGACTTACCAACACGCTCCTGCTTGTCGCCATCAGCTACTCGATGATGATAATCGGCGGCGTGAAATTCCGCCATCTCGCGCTTGTGACCCTCGTCTACATCGTGTGTGGCGGCATCTTTGTCCTTTTCCTCGCCAAGGATGACAAACCCGACGACGAAATCGCCGCCGGGCCTCAGACCGAAATTGTCGAGGGCGGGTCAAAAGTAGGCCCGAGCCGTTTTGACACATGGGTCGCCCGGTTTGACCGTTTTTTCGACAAGTCAAAACCGAAATATGAGATGGAAATAGATGCCAAGAACCGTCAGGAGATGTACTCGTTCATGGCACAGGCCAACGGCGGCATCGTAGGAGTCTTCCCCGGCAACTCCCGCGAGGCATCACGACTGCCACTGGCCTTTTCCGACTACATATTTGCCATCATCATCGAGGAAATGGGCTTCGTCGGCGGACTCGTGGTCCTCGTCCTCTACCTGTGGCTGCTCGGCCGCGCCGCCGGTATCGCCTCCCGGTGCAACCGCACCTATCCCGCGCTGCTGGTCATGGGGATGTCGGTCCTCATAGCCTTTCAGGCACTGTTCCACATGGCCATCGTCACCGGCGTGTTCCCTGTCTCGGGGCAGCCGCTGCCGCTCATATCCAAGGGAGGCACGTCAATCGTGGTCACGGCGATAGCCTTCGGCATCATGCTCAGCGTCTCGCGCACCGCGACACGTCAGGGCAACAAAAAACAGGAAATCAAAGAGGAAATCGAGGCTTTGCCCGAGCAGTTCCGCGACGAAAACCCCATGAAACTCTAAAAGGTTGTTTAAGAGGGCGTTTCATAAAGGCCTCTTAAGTTATCAACACTGTTAAACTTTCCACCGGGTATAATTGTATAAGATAAAAAATGTCAACAATGTCATCACATCCGTTAAAAGTCCTCATCAGTGGCGGAGGGACCGGCGGCCACATTTTCCCGGCCCTCTCGATTGCCAACGCTTTGCGCCGCCGCAACCCCGAGACCGAGATTCTCTTTGTCGGGGCCGAAAACCGCATGGAGATGGAGCGCGTCCCCGCTGCCGGATACAGGATTGAAGGACTCCCCGTGGCGGGATTTGACCGCAAGCGGCTGTGGCGCAACTTCAAGGTGGTGTGGAAACTGTTTAAATCACTGCGCAAGGCCCGCGGCATAATGGCCGGGTTCAACCCCGACATCGCAATCGGAGTGGGAGGCTATGCGAGCGGCCCCATGCTCAAGGAGGCGCAACGGCGCGGAATCCCCACCCTCCTTCAGGAACAGAACTCCTATCCCGGCGTGACCAACAAACTGCTCGCCAAGAAAGCGGCGGCAATCTGCGTGGCCTACGACAACATGGAGCGTTTCTTCCCCGCCGAAGTCATCACCAAGACCGGCAATCCCGTGAGGGCCGACCTTGACGCGCTCGCCATCACTCAGGAAGATGCAAAAAAAGAACTGGACTTTGACCCGTCGCGCCCGCTGGTCCTCGTCGTGGGCGGAAGCCTCGGCGCAGGAACCGTCAACCGCGCTGTCAAGGCCATCGTCGACCGCGGCTCCCTCCCCGAAAACGCCCAGCTGATGTGGCAGACAGGCAAGTACTACATCGACGACTACAAGGACTGCGCCCCGGGTCGCGACGATGTGAAAATCATGCCGTTTGTATCACGCATGGACCTTGCCTACCGCGCCGCCGACATCGTCGTGTCACGCGCAGGCGCCGGAACCATCTCCGAGCTCCAGAACCTCGGCAAGGCCGCGATTCTCATCCCGTCGCCCAACGTCGCCGAAGACCATCAGCGCAAAAACGCTCAGGCTCTCGCCGACCGCGAGGCCGCCGTGATGATTCTCGATGCCGACGCGGTCAGCAGCCTCCCCGGCGAGCTTGCCTCGCTCCTTGCCGACCGAGACCGCCGCAGCCGCCTGCGCGACAACATCGCTGCAATGGCACTGCGTGGTGCCGATGACAGGATTGTCGACATCGTCTACAACATCGTGTCTAACCGTTAAAACTATTGTTATGAATCTCGAATCGCTAAAAATCATATACTTTGTCGGTGCCGGCGGCATCGGCATGGCAGCTCTCGAACGCTACTTCCTCGCCCGCGGACTGCGCGTGGCCGGTTATGACCGCGCCCCCTCGGAACTGACCGAGGCCCTTGAGGCCGAAGGGGTCACGATGACTTTCAACGACACTCCCGACACGATTCCCGCCGAGTTCCGCGACCCGGCCGACACTCTCGTCGTCTACACCCCCGCCGTACCCGCGTCGCTCCCCATCATGGAGTGGTTCCGCGACAACAGCTTTCAGATTGTGAAACGCGCCGAGGTGCTGGGACTTGTCACACGCAACTCCCGCAGCATCTGTTTTGCCGGGACACACGGCAAGACAACCACGTCGTCAATGGCGGCCCACCTGCTCAACTCGGGCGCGATAGGCTGCAACGCATTCGTCGGCGGTGTCATGAAGAACTATGGCAGCAACTTCCTGCTCAGCCCCTCGTCGCCCTACTCGGTAATCGAGGCCGACGAGTTTGACCGCTCGTTCCACTACCTTCGCCCCTTCGTGGCGGTCATCACGGCCACCGACCCTGACCACCTCGACATCTACGGCACCGAGGAAGCCTATCTTGAAAGTTTCGCCCATTTCACCGAGCTGGTGCAACCCGGCGGCTACCTCATCCTTCACGAAGGACTGAAACTGAAACCGCGTCCCGCCGAGGGTGTCACCGTCTATACCTATTCCCGCGACAAGGGTGACTTCCATGCCTCCTACATCCGCCGTGACAACGGCACGGTGACATTTGACATCGTGACCCCGCGCGGCACCATCCGCAACGTCAACCTCGGCGTTCCCGTCGAGGTCAATATCGAAAACGCCGTGGCCGCCGTGGCCGCCGTGGCCGTCACCGCGGCTTTTGAACCCGAGACGGTGCGCGACGCAATGTCGACCTACCGCGGCATCAAGCGCCGTTTCGAGACATGGTACAAGGAGCCGGGAGCCAAGGGCCGCGTCATCATCGACGACTATGCCCACCACCCCGAGGAAATCCGCAACGCCATCGCCTCGGTGCGCGCCCTCTATCCGGGCCGTCACCTGACCGTGGCGTTCCAGCCCCACCTCTACACCCGCACCCGCGACTTCGCCCCGGAGTTTGCCGACGCACTGTCGGCCGCCGACGCCGTAATCCTCACCGACCTTTACCCCGCCCGCGAGGAACCGATTGAAGGAGTCAGCAGCGAAATCATCTTTAACAATGTTAAATGCGACGATAAGGTAATGATTTCCAAAGAAAATTTGACAGAAACGCTAAAAAATCGTAACTTTGACATCCTGTTGACCATGGGCGCGGGCGATATGTGCAATTTCCTCCCCGAGGTAGTTGAAATGGCCCGCCACCGGCACGAGACAGTCGGATAAACAACAATATAACCCCCTCCGATAAACCAGACGTTATCAATGACCAAGACCCTGCGCATTATCAGCACACTATTGCTCATCGCCTACCTCGCGGTGGCGACGGCTATGGCTGTGCGCGACTCGGGCACAGAGCGCTGCAGGGGGATTGAGATAACGGTCGGCGGCGAGACCGAGACCCCGTTTGTCACAGCGGCCGAGCTGGCCCGCGAGCTTGACTCGCTCCCCGCCCATGCCGCAGGGATGCCGCTCGACGAAATCAACCCTCAGACACTGCGCAAGCGGCTGATGGAGGTCGACAAAATCGAGGATGTCAGCGTCGTCACCTACACCGACGGCTCCATACACATCTCGGCGACCCCGATTATACCTGTCGCACGAGTCTTTGACGGCAGCAGCTCCTACTATGTCAACCGCGCGGGAAAGCGAGTGGAGGCAACCGCCCGCTATCACAGCGACGTGCCTGTCATCGCCGGGCATTTCAATCAGGCCGACAGCCTGTTTACCCCCCTGTCGCTTCTCCCGCTGATCAACTATATCAACAATGACTCGGTGTGGCGGTCTTTTATCACCATGATAAAGGTCGACTCGCCACGAGACATAATCCTCGTCCCCACCATTCGCGAGCATGTGGTCAACATCGGCTCCACGGCCCGTCTTGATGACAAGTTCTCGCGTCTGCGCCGTTTCTACAACGAAGTGCTCCCCGTGAAAGGCTGGGAAATGTATGACACAGTGTCAGTAAAATGGAACGGACAGGTCGTGGCCACCCGGCGCAAGAAAAATGTCGCCCCTGCGGCCATGACAGTCTATGACGACGAGGAAGCGGTGGACACCGGCACCATGCTCGCCGGCGACAACGTGGCTCCGGGACAGACAATCCCGGGACGCGAAGCCCACAACGAAAAGCCGATTCCCGCCGCGACCAAGAGAATAACAAACTAACAACTAACCAACTCCCCATCCCCCACCACAATGGAAGAAGAAAAATATATCGTAGCTCTCGAAATCGGGAGTTCCAAAATCAAAGGTGCCGTCGGCGTCCTCGAACCGGGCGGTTCCTTGACGGTAAAGGCAGTCGAGGAAGAAAAGCTCGTTGACAGCGTGCGTTACGGCTGCATCCGGAATGTGGCCGAGACCTCGCGCACCATACGCCTCATTGTCGACCGGCTCGAAAGCCGCATGGCCCCGCGAAAAATCGAAGGGGTATATGTCGCCGTGGGGGGGCGCTCCGTTTCATCTTCCGTTATCGACATCGAACGCCGGCTGCCCAACGAGCAGGAGATTACCTCAAGCCTCATCGACGAAATTTTTACCGAGGCCCTGTCACAGCCGCTCCACGAGCGCGCGGTCATCGACGTGACACCCCGCGACTTCCGCGTCAACGGCGCGCCCGCCAAGCAGCCGGTCGGAAACTACGGCAGCAACATCATCGCGTCGCTCAACCTCGTCAGCTGCCGCTCTCAGCTTCTCAACAACCTCAAACTCGTCATCGAGGAACGCCTTCACCTGAGGATACGCGACATTTTCGTGCGCCAGCTCATCGAGGGAGACCTCGTGCTGCTCAACGACGAAAAACGCCTCGGCTGCATGCTCGTCGACTTCGGAGCCGAGACAACCACTGTCTCCATCTACAAGAACGGCGCATTGCAGTATCTCGTAACCCTCCCTATGGGGTCACGCAACATAACCATCGACATCACCTCGCTCAACCATCTCGAAGAACAGGCCGAGGTGCTGAAAACCAACGGCGGCAACGCCATGCCGGGAGCCGACAACGCCCCCTACACAGCCTACGGTCACGACTTTACCGAAATCAACAACTATATATCGGCCCGCGCCGGGGAAATCATCGCCAACATAATGGAGCAGATGAGCATCGCCGGTTTCGCGGCTGAAAATCTTCCGGGCGGCATAATCATCGTGGGACAAGGCGCGAAACTCAACGGTTTCACGCGCCGGTTGGAAAACATGAGCAGGATGAAAGTGCGCGTCGGGATGCCGTCGTCACGCATCCGCATCGCCGACAGCCACATCGCGCCCGCCGACTCGGTCGATGTCATCGCCCTGCTCAACGCAACACGCGACAGCGCGGTGGAATGCATGACCCGCCCCGCGCCGACAGTCACCCCGACACCCGTCGTGGTAATCGACACACCCGCCGTAGTCATCGACGAGCCTAAACCCGAGCCGGTCAGCCAGCCCGCCGCCCAGACTGCCCAGCACAAGGCACCCGACTTCCCCTACGAGCCGGTAAAGCCGATTGAAGAAAAGCCGCAACCGCGTGCCGAGGAGAGAAAACCAGCCGCGGCAGAAGACAGACCCCACACCGTTCCGGAACCGAAAAAACAAGGATGGGGACAGCGTATGCTCGCCGGATTCCGCGACCGCGTCGCCGACCTGTTCACAGAACCTAACGAGGACGAGTGACAATATTTTGAATTTCATCGCCAATATATCATATACTGACTAATATGGACTACAACAACCATAATAACTCTCCCATTGACGACTCGTCGGCCTTCAAGAACGACGATCAGAAAGAAGTGATTATAAAAGCAATCGGCGTAGGCGGCGGCGGCAACAATGCTGTCAACCACATGTATCGCGAAGGCATCAAAAGCGTGTCGTTTGTCAACATCAACACTGACCGTCAGGCACTCCGCAACTCGGCAGTTCCCAACACTCTTGAAATTGGCGACGGACTGGGCGCGGGCAACAAGCCTGAAAAAGCATCGGCATTTGCCGAGGACAGTGCCGAAGAAATCGCCGCACTCTTTGACGACGACACCAAGATGGTGTTCATCACCGCCGGCATGGGCGGAGGCACAGGCACGGGAGCCGCTCCCGTTGTGGCCCGTATCGCCAAGGAACGCGGACTGCTGACAATCGGAATCGTGACAATCCCGTTCCTCTTTGAGGGCCAGAAGAAAATCAAGAAAGCCATCGCCGGCGCCGACGAGATGGCCAAATATGTCGACGCGCTGCTGGTCATCAACAACGAGCGGCTGACCGAGATATACGGCGACCTTGACTTTGTCAACGCCTTCGGTAAAGCCGACGATACCCTCTCGATAGCCGCCCGCTCAATCTCGGAAATTATCACCATCGACGGTTATATGAACCTCGACTTCAACGACGTGGACACGACTCTGCGCGCCGGTGGCGCGGCCATCATCTCGTCAGGGTACGGCGAAGGGGAACAGCGCGTTACCAAGGCGATACAGGACGCGCTCAACTCGCCGCTGCTCAAAAACCGCGACATCCTCGGGTCCAAGCGACTGCTGTTCAACCTCTATTTCTCGCGCGAGGCCGAGGACAAGTTCCTCATCAGCGAGACCAACGAGATTACCGATTTCATCTCGACCCTCAACCCCGAAGTGGATGTAATCTGGGGTGTAAGTTTCGACGATACCCTCGGCGACATGGTGAAGATGACCATCCTCGCGGCCGGATTTGACGTGACAATCAGCGAGGAGGAAGATGACATTATCAGGTCCCGCAAAGCCGTGCGCAAACCCCAGCCTCCGGTTTTCGGAACACCCGGCGGCACAACCGCCGCGACAACGTCGCAACCCCAGCCCCAGCGTCATCAGGCCGAGGCTGAGAAACCCGAAATCTCGGCACAGAGAATCAAGCAGGAATATGGCGACGACCTCGCTTTCCGCAAAGAGCGCGCGAGCTACATTGTGCTCGGCTCCAACCAGCTCGATGACGACATGGTGTGTGACACGCTTGAACGCACCCCGACCTACAAGCGCGAAAAACGCATCGCTGAGGAACTGCGCGCCCAAGCATCGACTCGCCCTGCCGACCCCCGCTACATGCAACCCTCGCCACTGTCCTCGACTCAGACCTTTCCCTACGGCGGATACCGCGACCCGATGCAGGGACGCAAAATCGAATTTTAGGAAAATCCACATCCTGATTGCAGGGGCGCGATGTCTCGCGCCCCTGCAATCCAAAAATTCACCGCCGGTCAAACGGCGTCACTATCGCCACTTCACTGTCTGACAACATTCTAACCTTAAAAATAATCATCATGGAACATTTACTTTTCTGGATTGTGCCCGCATCGTCGCTACTGGCGCTCTTGCTGGCATGGTACTTCTACCGGCAGATGATGCGGGAAAGCGAAGGCACCCCGCTCATGCAGAAAATCGCCTCCTATGTCCGTCAGGGCGCGATGTCCTATCTAAAGCAGCAGTACAAAATCGTGGGACTCGTATTCCTCGGCCTCGTAGTGCTGTTCTCTATTATGGCCTACGGTTTCCAGCTTCAGAACCCGTGGGTTCCCGTCGCGTTCCTCACAGGCGGCTTCTTCTCGGGCCTCTCGGGATTCCTCGGGATGAAGACAGCCACCTATGCCTCGGCGCGCACCGCCAACGCTGCCCGCAATTCGCTCAACTCGGGCCTGCGCGTGGCTTTCCGCAGCGGCGCGGTGATGGGCCTCGTAGTCGTGGGCCTCGGATTGCTCGACATCTCCTTCTGGTATCTGATTCTCGACTGGTGTGTGCCGGTTGACGCAGCCACCCCGACCGCCAAGCTCTGCATGATTACGACAACGATGCTCACCTTCGGCATGGGCGCGAGCACGCAGGCACTTTTTGCCCGTGTGGGCGGCGGTATCTATACCAAGGCCGCCGACGTGGGCGCCGACCTCGTGGGCAAAGTCGAGGCAGGAATTCCCGAAGATGACCCGCGCAACCCCGCCACTATCGCTGACAACGTGGGCGACAACGTGGGCGACGTCGCCGGCATGGGCGCTGACCTTTACGAGTCCTATTGCGGCTCCATCCTCGCCACCGCCGCACTCGGCGCCGCAGCCTACATGACAAGCGGTGACACCGTCATGCAGTTCAAGGCGGTAGTAGCGCCGATGCTCATCGCCGCTGTCGGAATCATCCTCTCCATCATCGGCATTTTTGCCGTGAAAACCAAGGAAAACGCAACGATGAAAGACCTCCTCGGCTCCTTGTCGCTCGGCACAAATCTCTCATCAGTCCTCATCGTCGCCGCCACATTCCTGATTCTGTGGGCATTACAGCTCAACAACTGGGTCAATATCTCTCTCGCTGTCGTAATCGGCCTCCTTGTAGGTATCGTCATCGGCCGCTCGACCGAGTATTACACATCACAGTCCTATGCCCCCACCAAGAAACTCGCCGAGAGTGGAAAAACCGGCCCCGCGACAGTGATTATCTCGGGCGTGGGCCTCGGCATGGTCTCGACCGCCGTCCCCGTTCTCGCCGTTGTCGTCGGCATAATTCTTTCCTACTGGCTCGCGTCAGGCTTTGACTTTGCCAACGTCTCAATGGGCCTCTACGGCATCGGTATCGCCGCCGTCGGTATGCTCTCGACACTCGGCATCACACTCGCGACCGACGCCTACGGCCCCATCGCCGACAATGCCGGCGGGAACGCCGAAATGAGCGGCCTCGGCAAGGAAGTGCGCCGTCGCACCGACGCGCTCGACTCCCTCGGCAACACCACCGCCGCTACCGGCAAGGGATTTGCCATCGGCTCGGCCGCCCTCACCGGCCTCGCCCTGCTGGCATCCTATATCGAGGAAATCCGCATCGGTCTCGACCGCCTCGGACAGACAGCCATCAACCTCGGCGACATCACAAAGCCGATTCACGAGGCGACATTTACCGACTTCATGACCTATTATGATGTCAACCTGATGAACCCCAAAGTCCTTTCGGGCATGTTTATCGGCTCGATGATGGCCTTCCTGTTCTGCGGCCTGACAATGAACGCCGTAGGCCGCGCCGCCGCCCACATGGTCGAGGAAGTGCGCCGCCAGTTCCGCGAAATCAAGGGTATCCTGACCGGCAACGCCGAACCCGACTACGCCCGCTGCGTACAGATTTCCACCCTCGGCGCACAGCGTGAAATGGTGTTCCCGTCGCTCCTTGCCATCATCGCCCCCATCCTGACCGGCCTCATCTTCGGCGTTCCCGGAGTCATCGGCCTCCTCGTAGGCGGACTCTCGGCAGGATTTGTCCTCGCCATCTTCATGGCCAACGCAGGCGGAGCTTGGGACAATGCCAAGAAATATGTCGAGGAAGGCAACTTCGGCGGCAAAGGCAGCGAAGTCCACAAGGCCACCGTTACCGGCGACACCGTCGGCGACCCATTCAAGGACACATCGGGCCCCAGCCTCAACATCCTCATCAAACTGATGTCAATGGTCGCCATCGTCATGGCAGGCCTCACCGTCTCGTGGAGCTTGTTCTAACCTGACGAGATTATCTTTATACGCCGTGGGTTGCAAGGATGCTACCCACGGCTATTCATATATTGAACATTATGTATTGGACTTGGGGACGAAGCGGGAGGAGATGAGGCCGGAGAGGAAGCCGATTATGGTGATGACGGCGAGGACGACGAGGATGTCGGGGAAATGGAGGACTACCGGGTAGTGGTCAATCGACATCCGGGAGGGGTCGCCTCCGAGGGTGATGAAACCGGTGGCTTGCTGGAGCAGGCACAAGGCGATGCCGAGCAGGAGTCCGACAATGCCGCCGACGGCTGAAATGAGGAATCCTTCGGTCAGGAAGATGCGGCGCACCATCGTGGTCGTGGCTCCGAGCGAGCGCAGGATGGTGATGCTTTCCTGTTTTTCAATAATGAGCATCGACATGGTCGAGAGGATGTTGAACGAGGCCATGACGAGGATAAACAGCAGCATGAGGAAGGTTATCCATTTCTCAATCTCAATCATGCGGAATGAGGTTTCTTCCTGTGCCATGCGGTCGGCGACACGGTAAGCGGGGCCTATGGCTGCCGAAATTTCGGCGACAGCACGCGACGGGTTGCTGCCGGGATGCAGGGCAATGTCGACCGAGGTGGCCTCGGTGGTATAGTCGAGCAACCGGCGCACGTTTTCAAGCGGCATCAGTGCGATGTCGGTATCGACCTCGGCCTGCTCGCTCTGATATACCCCGCTGACAATGAGCGAGTCGCTGCGAAACGCGCCGACAGGCAGGGCGGGGTTGATGCGGCCAAGGCGGCGCGGGACGTTGACAATGAAATAGTCGCCGTAGCCGGGTCGGGCGCCGAGCCTCACGGCGACACCCACGCTGAGCGTCGTGTAGGCCGCAAGCGCGTCGGGGCGGCGCATCTCGCCGTCGATAACGAGGTCGCGCCAAGCGGCAACGGAGTCATATCCTGCCGGAAGTCCGCGCATCACGACGGGAACCTGCCGGTCGCCATAGACTGCAAGAGCTCGTTCCTCCACGACCGGCATGGCGGTGGCCACACATGGCAGCTTTCTCACGGCTGCGGCAAGGGAGTCGGCATCGGCGATGACCTTGCCGCTGACAGCAGTAATCTTCACATCGGGGTCGACCACCGACAGGCGGGAGGAGGCAAGCTCGCTGAATCCGTTGAAAACCGACAGGACACATATCATCGCAAGCGCAGCCACGGCAATACCGGCCATCGATATCATGGAAATGACATTGACGGCGGCATGACTTTTCTTTGCAAGAAGGTATCGCGCTGCGATGCGGAGTATCATCAGTTTATCTCACTTTTCACGCCAAAATCAATCCTCGGCCAGAAGGCGGTCGATATTGGCAGCGTAGTCGAGGGAGTCGTCGATAAAGAATGTCAGCTCGGGTGTCTTGCGGAGCTGGAAACGTACTTTCTGTGCAAGTTCGTAACGGATAGTCTTGGCACTTTTCTTGATGCTTTCAAGAACTTCCTGAGACTTCTCGCCGGGGAAAATCGACAGGTAGACTTTGGCCACGCCGAGATCGGGCGACACGCGCACGATGCTTACCGACACGATGGTGCCGTGGGTCTTGGCGGTCTGCTGACGGAAAATTTCACTGAGTTCTTTCTGGAGCAGACGTGATATTTTGGCTTGACGTGTTGATTCCATAATTTTCTGTGTTAAATAAATTCTACGGATAGAACGCTGTCAGATGGTTTAAGGTTTGGATTTAAGG
>DLAR01000092.1:22566-75742 GCA_002494015.1 Porphyromonadaceae bacterium UBA7042
AACCTTAAATCCAAACCTTAAACCGTTATATTCAGACCTCTTAGTCGATGATGTCAAATCCTGTGTATCGGCGCAGGCACTCGGGGACGATTATACCCTCGGGGGTCTGGTTGTTTTCGAGCAATGCGGCCATGATGCGGGGCAGCGCGAGAGCCGAGCCGTTGAGAGTGTGGCACAGGTGGGTTTTCTTGTCCTCGCCACGGTAACGGCACTTGAGACGGTTGGCCTGATAGGTCTCGAAGTTGGAAACCGACGAAACCTCCAGCCAGCGTTGCTGCGCGGCCGAGAACACCTCGAAGTCAAAGGTTATTGCCGAGGTAAAACTCATGTCGCCGCCGCATAGACGCAGGATGTGCCACGGCAGACCAAGTTTTTCAAGCAGTCCCTGAACATGGTCTTTCATTTCTTCAAGGGCGGCATAAGAGTTTTCGGGTTTCTCGATGCGCACGATTTCCACCTTGTCAAACTGGTGCAGGCGGTTGAGGCCGCGCACATCTTTTCCGTAGCTGCCGGCCTCGCGACGGAAACATGCCGAGTAGGCACAATTTTTCTTGGGAAGGCTTTCGCCGGGTATAATCACGTCGCGGTAGATGTTGGTCACGGGGACTTCGGCAGTAGGAATCAGATAGAGTTTGTCCTCGTTGACGAAATACATCTGTCCTTCCTTGTCGGGGAGCTGGCCGGTACCGTAACCCGATGCCTCGTTGACAACGTAGGGGGGCTGGATTTCGAGGTATCCGGCTTTTCCGGCCTCGTCGAGGAAGAACTGAATCAGCGCGCGCTGCAGGCGGGCGCCTTTGCCGATGTAGACGGGGAATCCGGCACCGGTGATTTTCACGCCGAGGTCAAAGTCGATAAGGTTGTACTTGCGGGCGAGGTCCCAGTGGGGCAGCGCGTCCTCGGGGAGTTCGGGCATGGGGCCGCCTGTCTTCTCAACCACGTTGTCGGCAGCGGTCTTGCCTTGGGGCACAGCGTCGCAGGGGAGGTTGGGAATGGTCAGCAGGATGTCGGTCGATTCCTTTTCGGCATCGGCCACACCGTCGGCGAGAGTCTTTTGCTCGCCTTTGAGAGCGGCCACGGTAGCCTTGGCGGCCTCGGCCTCGTCACGTTTACCTTCTTTCATGAGGCGACCGATAGAGTCGGCATGCTTTTTCAGGTCGGCCGCGAGATTGTCGGCCTTATATTGCAGCTGGCGACGCTCGGCATCAAGCTCAAGCAGTCGCGCGATGAGTTCTTTCCCGTCAAATCCCTTGACGGCGAGCCGCTCGACCACGCGTTCGGGATTTTCTTTTATCTGTTGGAGTGTCAGCATTTTAAAATTGTGAATTATGCATTAAGCATTGTTTAAGAGTTCCTTTGCTTTGGCCGAAATAGCACGACCGTCGGCACGGCCCGAGAGGGCCTTTGACGCCACGCCCATCACCTTGCCGATGTGGGCCGGAGAAGTTGCCCCGACTTGGGCGATGATTTTTTTCAACTCGGCAGTGAGTTCCTCGTCGGTGAGCTGCTTGGGGAGGTATTCCTCGATGACGGCAGCCTCGGCAAGCTCGTTGTCGCGCAGGTCGATGCGGTTCTGCTCGTCATAGATCTGAGCGGTCTCGCGACGCTGTTTGGCCATCTTGGCCAAGATTTTGAGGGCGGCCTCGTCGCTGAGAGAACCGTCGCCCCCTTTAGCGGTCTTGGCTTCGATAAACTCTTTCTTTATACCGCGCAGTGTCTCAAGACGCACCTTGTCGCGGGCAAGCATCGCGGCCTTTATGTCACCGCTCACTTTGTCAAAAAGCTCCATAATTACAATGGTTTTTCAGTTATTTTCTTCTAAAACGCAAAATTACTCCCTTTTCGGCTAATTTCCAAAAAATTCCACCGGTAGATTACATGGTGGAGATTCAGAACTTGCGGAATTCGAGAAGGGTGGAGTCGCTGTCGAGAATCATGGTGGAGCGATTGAGAGTCTCGACGCGGAAATCGACTATTGTGTCGCAGAGGCCGCGCGGACGCAGACCTTGGACCGAAGCTCCGATTGTGGCTACCTTGAGACGGCCGTCGTGGTGGTCAAAGCGCGAGTAGGTGAAAAAACTCTTGCCGGGGCGCATATCGACAATATCCATCAAGTCAAGGCTGAAGTCCCAGTAAACGCGGATGGGTCCGTCGATTTCTTCGCCGGTAGAGTGGTAGACCATGCGGGTTATCTGCCAGCGTCCGTCAAGGTCGCCGTTGTGGGACATTTTGTTACATGCCGTCATCGACAGCATGGCCACAAGCAGCATCAGAAAGTATTTGATATTTTTCATCTTAGTCATTTACTGAACGTTACTGTAATCATGCCCCCGATACTGTTGCCGATGTAGGTGCTCTTGTCGGCGGCAATGGCGCCTGAGAACTTCCATGCCTTGTAACGGCGTGGGCGGTAGGTGACCTCAATCATCCCTGTCCACACGTCGAGCACCTCGTCGAGAGGGTCGCCATATGTGCCCCAGTGGCGCACATAGGAGCCGAGCACGCGGTAGTGCCATCGGTCGTCGGGGTCGCCGCAGAATCCGCCGTGGAGGGCGATGATGCGGTTGCTGCGGAAATTGAGGCTGCCGTTTTTGTTATAGACAGGCGAGCCGAAAAGAGGGTTGCCGATAGCCTGGCCCCAATGCTGCCAGCCACTGTAGGTGGAATGGTTGTAATAGTTGTCGGCACCACTTATCTGGTCGGGGATAATGTTGTCAGTGTCATGATACACGGGTCCGGTCTGGTCCTTGCTGTAAATATATTCGCCGACGATGGTGGAGACAAAGGGGTTGCGGGGCAGTTCGATTTCAAGTCCCCACATGCCGTCGCGCCAACGGTATTCAAAGAACAGTTGCGAGTGGTCGGTGAACTGGTGCTCGTAATAGGCGCGGATGCTCATCGTCGGGAGCTGCCACTTTAGTGACGTGTTCCACGAGCCGAGCATGTCGCCGAGGATGTTGTTGTGGTCGACCGGGAGAGTCTCGAAGTCGCCCTTGTAGGGAAACAGGATGTTCCAGAAGTCCTTGAAACGATGCGGGATTTTTACCGGCCGCCTGCCCGGCTCGTAAAGAGTCCCGCTAAAACGGGCCGGCATTTCAAGACCGCCTTCAAACGTCAGCGGGAAACGACCGTTGCCAACGCGCACAAACAATGACTTGTCATGATACAGAACCTTTGTCGCATAAGGCCCACGCCCTTGGGTAAAGGTGCGCTGCCAGCGTCCGTCGGTAAAGATTCCGTAGGCGATGTGGCATTTAACAGCAAACCAGTCACGGGTGCCGGGAACGGTGAAATAGTCGAGCAGGCCGGCGCGCACCTGCGGAATCGGCAGGGCGTTGCCCGAATAAGTAAGTTCGCCGCTCGACAATTCGGGATTGACGAGCTCGGGCTGATAGATTTTAGACCCGACAACTATTCCGAGCTGTTTCCAGCGCATGTCGAAGTACATCTGCCTGACAAAAGTCTCGGCCTCAAAACGGTAGGCGCCGACGAGCTGTGCGCCAATCTCATAATCGACCACACTGCCGATGTCGCTGCGGTAAGTGAATCCACCCATCAGATAGCCGTTGTTGCGGCGTATTGACCCGAGGCCGTGACGGTTGGACACAAGCCACACAGGGGTGTGCTGCCCGGCCGAAAGGGAAACTCCGCTCTCGACACTGTAATGAAATCCGTCGGAAACCGACATCGAGTCTCGTTGGACTGCCGAGGCCGTCGCACCGTGCCCGGAAACCAAAGCTGAAAGCAAGATTATAAAATGTAGACCTGAGTGTAAACGCATAAAAAAATAACGCTCGAAATTACGCTGGGTTTAAAACTGTGTGAATTCCCAGACAAAATGACAGATAAGATGTATTTCTCGGGGTGCAAATATACGACAAAAAAACGAGTCTCAATGTTTTTTCTGAAAAACAGACTAATATTTTGCCATTTTTACCCTGCACTGCAATACTTTCAGCTAAATTTCACAATTCGTCACCGCGCCAACTCTCCACATCGAATATTTGTTGTAATTTTGTATCGTTTTTACAAAATTATACTGCCAAGTAATGCAACAAGAACATTATACCGGCTTGACCAGCGCCGAAGCTGCCGAAAGCCGCCGCAGAAACGGAGTGAACATCCTGACCCCGCCTGCCCGAGAATCCTTGTGGATCAAGTATCTCAAGACATTCCGCGACCCGCTGATTATCATTCTGCTTGTAGCGGGAGTGCTGTCGGTCGGCATATCTTTTTATGAGTACTACGGACTCGGCGAGGGAGTCGGCGTGTTCTTCGAGCCTGCGGGAATATTCCTAGCCATCCTTCTCGCCACGGGTCTCGGGTTTATCTTCGAGACCAAGGCCGCGCGGGAATTTGACATCCTCAACAAGGTCAATGACGACGAGGCGGTTCAGGTGGTGCGCGACGGAAACATCACCGAAATCCCGCGCAAGGACGTGGTCGTAGGCGACATCGTAATTCTAAATGCAGGACAGGAAATCCCGGCCGACGGGCGGCTGCTTGAGGCAGTCACGCTCAATGTCGACGAGTCGACACTGACAGGCGAGCCGATGTGTGCCAAGACCACCGACCCGGCCCACTTTGACAAAGACGCCACTTTCCCCAGCGACATGGTCATGCGCGGCACCAAGGTCATGGAAGGCCACGGGGTGATGGAAGTAACCGCCGTAGGCGATGCGACCGAAAACGGCAAGGTGTTCACCGCAGCGACTATCGATGACAGCGTAAGGACTCCGCTCAACGAACAGCTTGACCGCCTCGGAAAAATGATTACGCGCATCAGCTATATAATAGGTATAGCAGTTGTGGCCGGACGGTGCGCGATGTACTTTTTCAATGTCGACCAACCCGAGCTGTTCTCATTCATAGCCTATTTCCTGCAGACAATAATGATTGCCGTCACCCTCGTTGTGTGTTCCATCCCCGAGGGACTGCCGATGGCCGTGACGCTCAGCCTCGCCTACTCTATGAGGCGCATGTTGAAAACCAACAACCTCGTGCGCAAGCTCCATGCCTGCGAGACTATGGGAGCGACAACGGTTATCTGTACCGACAAGACCGGCACTCTGACCCAAAACCGGATGCAGGTGTTCCGCACCGACTTCTACGGACTCGAAGGAAAACAGCTCGGCCCCGACGCGCTCAGCACCGTCATCGCCGAGGGCATCGCAGCCAACTCTACCGCACAGCTCGACAAGAGCGACCCCGCAGCCGTCAAGGTTCTCGGCAACCCGACCGAGGGCGCGCTCCTGTTGTGGCTCGACAGTCAGGGAATCGACTACCGCGCGTTGAAAGACCGCGCCGAGACAATCGAGGAACTGCCGTTCTCGACCGAGCGCAAATACATGGCGACGGTCGTAAACAGCTCTACCGGCAAGCGAATCCTTTATGTCAAGGGCGCGCCTGAAATCATCTTCTCCATGTGCCGCAATATTCCCGAAGGGGTCACCAAGAAAGAGGTCGACGCCCGGTTGCTCGAATATCAGAACATGGCGATGCGCACCCTCGGATTTGCCTATCAGGAACTCGCTCCCGGCGATGCGACTATCAGCGACGGACGGGTGACCGCGACCAATCTTACCTTCCTCGGCATCGCGGCCATCTCTGACCCCGTGCGCCCCGACGTGCCCGACGCGGTGGCCGAGTGCATCCACGCCGGCATCGGAATCAAAATCGTCACCGGCGACACACCCGGGACCGCCCGCGAGATAGGCCGCGAGATAGGTCTGTGGGACGACAAGGCCGACGGTGACCGCAACATCATCACCGGCACCGAATTTGCCGCGCTCGACGACAAAGAGCTCCTTGACCGCGTCGACGACATCAAAATCATCGCCCGAGCGCGACCGATGGACAAGAAACGCCTTGTCGAGGCACTCCAGCAGCGAGGTCAGGTGGTAGCGGTCACGGGCGACGGAACCAACGACGCTCCCGCGCTGAAAGCCGCTCATGTCGGGTTGTCGATGGGCGACGGAACCTCCGTGGCCAAGGAGGCAAGCGACATCACCATCATCGACAACTCGTTTACCTCGATAGGCCGCGCCGTCATGTGGGGCCGCTCGCTCTACCGCAACCTTCAGCGGTTCATCCTGTTCCAGATGACAGTCAATGTCGTGGCATGCCTCATCGTCCTCGCCGGCTCCTTCATGGGGATGCAGTCGCCGCTGACCGTCACTCAGATGCTGTGGGTCAACCTCATCATGGACACATTTGCCGCAATGGCCCTCTCGTCGCTCCCGCCGTCGCGCTCGGTCATGGACGAGAAACCACGTTCACGCTCTGAATTTATCATCAACCGCCCCATGTGGCGGTTCATCATCGGTACCGGCGCGGTATTCTTCGTCTTCCTGATCGGGTTCCTCTACTGCCTCGAACACACTGACATCACGTCGCTGACCACAATCGGACATGCCGAATGGATTCCCGAGAACAAGGGCCTCAGCCCCTATGAGCTAAGCCTGTTCTTCACCACCTTCATCTTCCTCCAGTTCTGGAACATGTTCAATGCCAAGGCTTTCGCCACCCACCGCTCGGCACTCCATTTCAAGAACTGCGGAGAATTCCTCACCATCGCCCTGTTCATCCTCGTCGGGCAAGTAATCATCGTCACCATCGGCGGCCGTTTCTTCAACGTCGTCCCACTATCGGTGACCGACTGGCTCATCATCATCGGCTCGACATCGCTCGTCCTCTGGGCGGGCGAAATCCTCCGTCTCCTCAACCCCCGCAAATCGCGACAAACCGCGACGCTGAAATAACCGGAATTTGAGCGGTTTGTTGCATTAATTGACACAAGAGGGATAGGTTTCGAGAGGTTTTGTGGCTAACTTTGTGACAAAATCACTTCTATGATTAAGAATTTTGTCACGATACTTCTGGGATGCGCGTGCGCAGCTCAGGCTGCATCCGTCGAACCGGTCGACTATGTGAGCACGCTTGTCGGCACGCATTCGAGTTTTGAACTTTCGACAGGAAACACTTATCCGGCTATGGCTCTGCCGTGGGGCATGAATTTCTGGACCCCGCAGACAGGGAAAATGGGCGACGGATGGGGATATACCTACGACGCGCCAAAAATCAGAGGGTTCAAGCAGACCCACCAGCCGAGTCCGTGGATCAACGATTACGGCCAGTTTGCCCTCATGCCCGTGACCGACGCGCCGCGTTTCGGCGAAGATGACCGCGCGAGCTGGTTCAGCCACAAGGCCGAAACCGCCACACCTTATTATTACCGCGTCTATCTTGCCGACCATGACGTGGTGACCGAAATGACCCCGACGATGCGTGCCGCCGCATTCCGGTTCACGTTTCCCGAGAGCACTCTGTCAACCGTGGTCATCGACCCTATGGACGGCGGCTCGGCCATAACGGTCGACACGGCCAACAACCGCGTCACCGGCTACACGACTAAAAATTCGGGCGGTGTTCCCGACAATTTCAGAAACTACTTCGTAATCGAGTTTGACACTCCGCTGACCTATACCGCCACCGTGGCCGACGGAAAAACTCTTTCCGAAAGCTCGACCGCGGCCGAGGGGGAACACGCGGGAGCAATCGTGGGGTTCAAGACTCGAAAGGGGCAAGTGGTCAACGCCCGTGTCGCCTCGTCGTTCATCAGTCCCGAGCAGGCGTTGCTGAATCTGCGCGAACTGGGTGACGGTGATTTTGACCGGGTGAAAGCCGATGCCCGCGACCGCTGGAACGAAATCCTCGGGCGCATCGAAATCACCCCCGACACAACCGACCCGACATCGGTAGACCGGATGCGCACCTTCTACTCCTGCCTCTACCGCTCGGTTTTGTTTCCGCGCTCTCTCTACGAGGTCAACGCTGCCGGGGAAACCGTGCACTACAGTCCTTATAACGGGGAAGTGCGTCCCGGCTACATGTTTACCGACAGCGGGTTCTGGGACACGTTCCGGTGCCTGTTTCCACTCCTCAACCTTGTCTACCCATCGGAAAACGTCAAGATGCAGGAGGGACTTGTCAACGCCTATCTCGAAAGCGGGTTCCTCCCCGAGTGGGCCAGTCCGGGCCACCGCGACTGCATGGTGGGCAACAACAGCGCGTCAATTGTCGCCGACGCCTACCTGTCGGGGTTGCGCGGATATGACATCGAGACACTGTGGAAAGCTGTGACTTCGGGTGCCCATAAGGTACACCCCGAAATCAAGTCGACCGGCCGACTGGGACATGAATATTATGACCGCCTCGGGTATGTGCCTTACAACGTTGGCATCAACGAAAGTGCCGCCCGCACACTTGAATATGCCTATGACGACTGGTGCATCTACCGCCTCGGTCAGGCACTGGGAAAAAGCAAAAAAGAGCTTGCCCCCTACCGCAAGGCCGCCATGAACTACCGCAACCTCTATGATCCGGAACACCGCCTGATGCGCGGCCGCAACGAAGACGGCACATTCCAGTCACCGTTCAACCCGCTGAAATGGGGCGACGCGTTTACCGAAGGTAACTCTTGGCACTACACATGGTCGGTTTTCCATGACCCGCAGGGACTCATAGACCTGATGGGTGGCGACAGCGGATTCAACCAAATGATGGACTCGGTTTTCACCGTCCCCCCGGTATTCGATGCAAGCTACTACGGCATCGTCATCCACGAAATACGCGAAATGCAGATAATGAACATGGGCAATTATGCCCACGGCAACCAGCCCATCCAGCACATGATATACCTCTATAACTATTCGGGCGAGCCGTGGAAGGCGCAGCAACGCGTCAGGGAGGTGATGGACCGGTTCTACAATGCCGCACCCGACGGCTATTGCGGCGACGAGGACAACGGACAGACATCGGCGTGGTATGTCTTCTCAGCGCTCGGATTCTATCCCGTCGCACCCGGCACGGGGGAATATGTCCTCGGCACACCGCTGTTCCGTCATGTCCGCATCCATCTCGAAAACGGCAAGACGGTCACCATCAACGCCCCCGCCAACAGCGACGAAAACCGCTATATCGACCGCCTGACCATCGACGGCAAGCCTACCGACGCGACATTTGTCACCCTCGGCAGCCTCAACAGCGGCGCGACTCTCGACTTCACCATGTCACCGCGCCCCAACCTCACCCGAGGCACCGCCCCGTCATCACGCCCCTACTCCCTCTCCCGGGAGAAACGATAGGTGCTACCGACCGATTGCCTCGGCTGCGTAAAGAGGGACATTTGTCATCCACGATTCCACACGGTAGTCAGACATTGACAACCTATATGCAGCCTCCGAATGATTGTCGGTGACAAACTGTCGCAGGCTTTTTGCACGCAGGTTTTCTTCGGCTTTTACTTCAATCGGGACTACCTGCCCTCCGATTTGAAGTAAAAAGTCTATCTCCTGTTTAGAATCGGATTTTGCCCAATAATATGGTTCATGGGACAATAACAATTGCTGAAGAACATATTGCTCAGTCAATGCGCCCTTAAATTCGGTAAAAATATTATTTCCCATGACTATTGTAGCCGAGTCAAGATCACACATGGCTCCAAGCAATCCCATATCAAGGACAAAAATCTTGAAGGATGTCTTTTCCTCGTAACTGCGAAGGGGTATGCGCGGAGCTGTGACACAAGACACTTTGTGTATCAATCCTCCATCGGCCAGCCATTGCAAGGCTATTTCATACTCACGCGCCCTTGCCCCTTCCCTGACAAGGCCATACAAAAATTTTCGGTTTTCTTTACTCAATTGCGCCGGAACTGAATTCCATAGCTGACGTATGCGCGGAACAATCTCAGCCGGTGCATGTTTGGAAAAATCCCGGTCATAGCCTTCAAGTATCTCTCGCTGTATGTTTCTTACTTCCTGCCAGTCGCCTGATTCCTGAAACACAAGCACAGCTTCGGGCATTCCACCTACATAGTAGTATTGTTTTAACAATTCCCGCAACCGGGGTGAAAATTGTTTCATTTCCTCCCACGATTTTGTTTCAATGAATTGAGCCAACCCATGCTCGCCGACGGCCTCCAAAAATTCTGTAAAACTCATGGGGTGCAAGGTCATAAACTGCACTTTCCCGACAGGAAACGATGTCTGACGATGCAACTCCAGTCCGAGTAGTGAATCGGCGGCTATGACATGCTGCTCGGGTGCATTTTCATTAAAATATTTCAAAGCGGTTATGCCGTTTACGGCCTCCTGAATCTCATCAAGAAAAATCAAAGTTTCCCCGGGCTCGCAATTTACATGTGTGGCCGCGCTGATTGATGAAAAAATCCGCGCCACGTCAAAATCTGTCTCAAAAAGATTCCGAAGATATATCTGCTCCTCAAAATTCACATAAGCGATATTCTTATAATATTTTTTTGCAAAATCTTTTACAAGCCAAGTCTTGCCGACCTGTCGCGCGCCTTCAAGTATCAAAGGTTTACGCCGAGCCGATGTCTTCCATCTAACCAGTTGGTTTATAGCCTTTCTTTCCATATCACATTGTTTCAATCACAAAATCCGGACGAACTTTTGCATAAATCATCACAAAATCCGGACGAACTTTGGAAAAAAGTCGCATCAAGCAAGAAGAAAACAGGTAAGGTCAGGGGGATTGAATATCCTCTATGAATTTTGTTTTCTCTTGGAGGCGAGGTATTCGCTGGGGGTCATGCCGAATTCTTCTTTGAAGATCGTGCGGAAATTAGACAGCGAGTTGATTCCCACCATCATGGCGATTTCCGATATCGTGTGACGGCCGGTCAGCAGCAGTTCCTCGGCGCGGTGGATGCGCTTGTAACGGATGAAACCGTTGACGCTCATGCCTGTCAGAGCCTTGACCTTGCGGTAGAGCGAGGAATGGGACATGTTCATCTTGGAGGCGAGATAGGTCACGTCGAGCGTGTCGGTCCCCGGGTCGGCATCGATGAGCGATTCGAGCTTTTCAAGAAACTCGCGGTCAATCTGACTGACACTCTCGGCAAGTACCCGGGCCTTCTCGTCGGGACGCGGGGCCTCGTTGATGCGGTCGGTCAGCAGGCGGCGCGCTTCAAGAATGTTGCTTATGCGCGAGCGGAGCAGGCGCGAGGTGAAAGGCTTGGTTATGAACGACTCGGCACCTATCGAGTAGGCATCGGTGCGGTCCTCAATCGACCCCTTGGCAGTCAGCAGAATGACGGGGATATGGGAGGTGTTGACATCGCCCTTCAGCTTTCGGACCATCTCCATGCCGTCCATGCGCAGCATCATTATGTCGCTGACTATGATGTCGGGCACAAGGGTCGCGGCCTTTTCGAGACCCGCCGCGCCGTCATGGGCGACATGTACAATGTAGCTGTCGGCAAGACTGTCGGCGATATAGGCGCATATCTCCTTGTTGTCCTCCACGACGAGGATGACCGGCTTGGACTTGGGGGATTCCCTGTCATCAAGAATCTCGGGGGTATAGATTTCCTCGACAGTCTCGGCAACGGCCGTGTCATGGATGGCGCGGGGATAGGTGTTGTCGACCCGCAGCCTGACGGTAAACACCGAGCCTTCCCCCTCGCGACTCTCGACCGTGACTGTCCCCTCGTGGAGGTCCACGAGGTTTTTGACAAGCGCGAGACCGATACCGGTCGATGTCATGTGGGTGTTCTGCGGGTCATGATAGTAGCGTTCAAAAATGCGGGGTATCGACCGCTGCCTGATGCCAGAGCCGGTATCTGCCACCTTGATTACCGTGTAGACGATGCCGTCACTGCCCGTCTCATGGCTGAGCGACAGGGTGATGCGCCCGGCGGCGGTATATTTGGCGGCATTGGAGAGCAGGTTGTCAAGAATCGTCGACATTGCCGAGGGGTCATAGAGCATGTTGAAATCGGCATCCTCTATGACAGTCTCATACTCGACACTGCGGTTGGTGTTCAGCTCGCGGTAACGGTCGCCCATCTCGCGCACGAGGTCGGCAAGGTTGCCGCGACGCACGGCAACCTGCTTGTTCTGCGTCTCGGTCTTGCGGAACTCCAGAATAGAGTTGACCATCGACAGCAGCCGGTCGGCACTCTTGCGCATCATCGTGACGCGGGTAATCTCGCGCTGCGGGAGCTGGGAATTTTCCTCCATGTCGCGCAATGGGCCTATTATGAGCGACAGCGGGGTGCGCAGCTCGTGGGTGATATTGGTAAAAAACCTCATGCGCTCGTCGTTGACTTCCTGCTCGCGGCGGTGGTTCTGCTGTTCAAGAAGAAGGGTGTTCTGCAATTTCAGGTGGCGCTTGTAACCGGCGATGACAAAGTAGACTAACGACAGTGCCATCACGCCGTAAATCCCTTTGGCCCACCATGTCGCCCACAGCGGCGGGTCTACCGCAATCACTATCGAAGCCTCGGGCGCGTCGGCCATAGCGGTTCCTCCGTAACGGGCCACGACCCTCAGCCGGTATTTGCCCGGGCGCAAGTTGCGCAGCACGACATAATTGGCGCTACCGTTGTCAAACCACGAGTCACCCAGCCCTTCAAGCATATAGTAATAATCCACGCCGCGTGCCAGCACTGGGTCAATGACGCTGAATGACACCCTGAGCGTGTTGTCCCAGTAACCGAGCCTGATTTTACCGTCGGGGTTAAGATGGCGTGACGTGTCACTGTCGCTGCCGTAGACCATGATGTCGGTAAACTTTATACCGGGAATCTTGGGATTGTCGGCCAAGCTGCCCGGATTGAAAAACGTCAGGCCGTAATGAGAGCCGAAAAACACGGTTTCACCATCATTTACCGAGTCGCCTAACGACATCCCGAGCGCAGCCGACCCGATTGCGAAATCACCGTCGGCGGTGCCGTCGCCCGGACCGTAGGCGCGGAACGTCTCCTTTTCGGGGTCAAAACGGACCACCCCGCTCGATGTCGAGAGCCACAGGCAGTTGTCAGAGTCGAGCGCGAGAGCCCTCACGTTGCAGTCGGGCAATCCCTCGGCGCGGCCATAGACTTTCACGCTGTCGCAGCCGGTTATGATTTTGACCAGTCCTCGGTCAGTCGCCGCCCACAAGTCATCGCCCTTACCGGCCACGATGTGGTTGACGAAGTTAAACGGCAGCTTGCGCGGCGCATCCTCCCACGCCGCATAGCTTGTCAGATGGTTCATCACCGAGTCATACACCTGAATCCCAGCGCCGTGGCTTCCCGCATAGAGACGGCCGCGGCTGTCGATGTGGAGCGTCCTGACCATCTCGGGCATCGGCATCGACACTGTCGACGGGGTGAAGTGCCGCCACTCTCCGCCGGGATACCTCACCGAGATACCGGCCGCATGACCGGCATAGAGGTTGCCGCGGCTGTCGGTCACGACTGCCCTTATGTCTGACGGCGCGATATTCCCCGTCACAGGCACGTCGGTTATCTTCATCCCGTCAGGCGACACGCGCAGAAGCTGGCCGCCGTAGGTGCCGAACCACATGCTGCCGTCAGCCGGGTCAAGATAGGAGGCCGTGACGGCATTGTCGCGGAGAATGGAATTGGAGGCATTGACGTTGCGCACCGAGCCGTCGCGGCCCATAACGTCGATACCGCCGCCGTCAGTTCCTATCCACAGCGACGGTTCTTTGCCGCCGGGATTATAGAGGAGGGTCATCACGCTTTTATCGGTCAGCGCCGGCGATGTCGCCTCGCTGTCGCTCCATGTAGTGAACGACCGCGGGCGGAAAGTCATTATATCGACACCGTCGCCGTAGGTTCCCGCAAATATGTTGCCGAACGAGTCACGCGACAGCGCGTGAACCGTCTTGCATGAAAGAGACACAGAGCTTTTCCCTGCGGTTATTGACTCGACCGGGACAATAGATCCCGCGCCGATGGCGAGCATTGCCGACGATGGGTCGACGATGGCGATGCCGCTGTTTTCGCAGGCCGCCCACACACGCCCGTCAGAGTCGGCCATGAGGTCATATATCTGACACGACGGCACGACCGTGGTGAAACTCTCGGCCGACGGATTGAACAAAGCCAATCCCCTCAAAGTCCCCACCCACACGTTGCCGCCACGGTCAATCAGAATGCTCCTGACATGGTTGGCCGGTATTGACGACGGGTCGGCCGGATTGTGGACATAGTGCTTTATTTTCCCCGTCTTGGGGTCATAAATCATCATCCCGGCTACATCAAGTCCGATATACAGTTCCCCCGTATAGGGTGATTCCGCCACACACCATGTCTTGTTTGACGGCCAGCCCTCGACTGTTGTTTCATTGTGATGGGTGAATTTGCCGCTATCCAAGTCAAGATAGTCAAGGCCGTCCCAGTAGGTGGTGACCCACAGACCGTTGCGGCCCGACGCAAGGCTGACTGACGTGATATAGTCATCGGCAATCGATGTCGAGTCTCCGGGGTCGTGACGGTAGGTCTTTATATCTGAGGTGGCGAGGTCAAGACTGTTGAGTCCGTCATATTGCGTCGCTATCCACAGGCAGCCGTGCCCGGCATCCATGCAGATTGAATTGAGCTTGTCGCCCGACAGGCCGTCGGAGGTCGTGAATATGCGGAACTCATATCCGTCATAGCGGTTCAGGCCGTCCTCGGTCGCAATCCAAGTATAACCCTTGTCATCGTGGAGGATGTCGAGCACATAACCGTTGGAGATTCCCGACGCGAGGCCGAGACGGTCAACCACCCGGGGCAACGCGGCCCCGGCGCGGCCGGTCACCGCCATCGCGATAAAAAATAAAGTCGTGATAATTGCATTTGATCTCATGGTGATGCAAATATACAACAAAAACAGCCGAAAAGAAACCCCTCCACATTCCCCTCCCGCCACAAAACACTGAAAACCAGCCTGTCGCGCAAAAATATGACTAAAAATCGACCTCTTTTGACCGATTCCAACCTGCAAGTCGCCGTTTATCAAATTAAATAGCTACATTTGCATACCACCTATTATATATACATATACCATGAGCTACGTTTCATCTCTCTATCATATAGTTTTCGCTCCCTATCAGCGTATGCCGGTCATCAACAATGACAACCGCCATCACTTATACCGTGTGCTGGCCTCCGAAATTCAAAGGGACAAAAGTAAAGCGCTCATAATCGACGGGGTGCAGGATCACATCCACATCCTGTTGAGCCTCAGTCCCGAGATTGCCCTGTCAAGCCTGATGCGGGATATAAAATCCAAGTCATCCGTGTGGATGAAATCGTCGGGATTGTTTCCGCTGTTTAAAGGCTGGGCAAAAGAATACGGTGCCTTTTCTCTATCCCACAGCCATAAAGATGCCGTGTATAAGTACATTGAAAATCAACAGAATCACCACTCAACAACTGACTTAGACACAGAATTTCGCCGCCTCGTCATGAAAGCGGGACTGCGATTCTATGAGGGTTAATCTCAAAAACATCAAATCACAACTTGCTAAGCCACAGCGAAAAGCCGCCGAAGGCGGTATATGATTGTAACCCTACATCGAGCAAGACAGGTTACGCGGCCTCGAAGATGATTGCGTAACTTGGCTAGCGATGGTGTGGGGTAAAGTCATCGACTTATCAATTAGGCCTCGGAGAGGTCTTGTACCGGGGAGATACAGGACCTCTCCGAGGCCCAATCACATAAGGTTCATTCATCACCCCACACCATCGCTCGACAGAAAGGCAGTCCTCTGCGAGGACCCTCCTTCTGTCTCGCTCGATGTGGGGTTATAATCACATACCGTCTTCGACGGTTTTTAACACGCCACATACCTCATTTATACCGCTGTTTATCAGCCCACTACCTATTCTCATCCGTCTTTTGACTAATTTTAATTTATTTTTGGTCGATTTTAGGAGCGGTTAATGAGGGCGCGGGATATAACTTTGCACTCAGTAAAAATTTTACCATGAATCTTTAAAAACCTTAAAAGACCAATGAAACCAAGAAGATTTTTTATTAGTCTTGGCCTGCTACCCGCAATGTTGGCGTTCACGGCATGTGACGATGACAACGAGACAAGCTGGCCTAACGTCGACGGCGGAGACCCCGTGCTGGAACTCGCCACTGACCTGATTCGCACCGAGCCCGGAAAAACTTTCCACATCAAGGGCACCATCACCGACAAAGACGGTATCGCCGCCATTGACCTTGACTGCCCCGCACTGGAACTGGTCAAGACCATCGACATCATCACCCTCTATGAAAAACCGCTCGAAACCTACGAGCTGGACTACAAATTCACTACTGACAAAAACGAGATTGCCGACCGTTTCACCATCAAGGTATCAGTTACCGACGTGGGCGGCCGCAAAGTGTCCAAAGACCTCGTCGTGTCGCTCGACAACGATTTCAACGCCCCCGTTTTCACAACCAAGCCGAGCGACAAAGTAACCGTGCTTATCAAGAACGAGACCTCGTTGCGCGTGAAATTCGGCGTTCAGGATGACAAAGCCCTCGGCTCTATCCGCGTCGAGATTCCCGCACTGGGTGTCAGCGAGGAAGTGACCGAGTTTAACGGCGGCCGTAAGTCTCATGAATATAACAACGTGTTCACCGTACCCTCTCAGAAAGCCTCCTACGCTGTCAATGTCACCGTCAAGGACATCAGCGACAACGAAGCGTCATTCTCCACCACATATAATATAGACGAGATGCCCGACTTCTCCAAGATGTGGCTCGCCGACGTGGAGGATGCCGCCGCCCTCAACAGCGATGCCTTCGGGGTACCGATGACGATATGGCGCACAGGCCCGTTCCGGTATGAGGCCCGTTACTACAACGCCAAGGCCGGAACCAAGGTCTTCTTCCTCCCGCAGGATACCGACTTCTCCCCCATCTGTTTCGGCCTCGACCCCGACGACAACACAAAACTCGCCGACGACCCCGAACTGTCCCAGCCTTTCGTCCTCGATCAGGCAGGTGTATATTACAAGTTCAACCTCGACATCAAGGCTTCGAGCTACACAATCTCGACCTATACCATTGCCGAGTCGACCAACCCGATGCCCCACACATATAACGCCGTCGAGCAGGACACTTGGGAAAACGGCAATCCCGCCGACTTCATGATTTACCACATCGGTCTTCTCACAAGCAGGCCCAACGACATCTCTATCTTCCTTGAACAGGACAAGGACAACCCCAACATCCTCTACACTGTCGAACCGATGGTGTTTGAGGCCGACGACGATTTCAACTTCTATTTCCACAACCAGCACTGGAGCGAATGGTGGGACTACTCGTCGTGGAAAGTCAACGGTGACCGCAGCGACGACAGCGTGTGGTATTACACCGGCAAATTCGCCAACCCGGCCTACGTCTGGCCCTACGACCGCCCCGGAAGCCTCGACTGGGCCCACGCCAAGATTCCGTCGACAGGCAGCTACAACATCTACTTTGACACCCATCTGGGACAGGCAAGAATGGTCAAAGCCAACTAATGTTTTAAATCACTTATAAAGAAACAGATTTTTCCCATGAAAAAACAGATATTCACGCTGATACTGGCCATGATCACGGCAATGACCGTCATGGCGCAGACAAGCGTTCGCGGCGTTGTCACCTCGGCAGGCGACGATGAGCCGATGATTGGAGCCTCGGTCATGGTAAAGGGCACGTCCAACGGCGCCGCTACCGACCTTGACGGCAACTACTCACTGAAAAACGTCCCCGCCGACGCGACCCTCGTCTTCTCGGCCATCGGGTTCCAGACTGTAGAGGAGAAAGTCAGCGGACGCTCCGAAATCAACGTTGTCATGAAAGAACAGAGCGAGCTTCTCGACGAGGTAGTGGTCGTCGGCTACGGCACCGTAAAGCGCAGCGACCTGACAAGCTCGATTTCGACCATCAAGGGCGAGAAAATCGTCGAGCAGACCACGGGTAACGCGATGGACGCGCTCCAAGGCAAGGTCAACGGCGTGCAGATTGCCTCGGGCGGCGGCCCCGGCACACAGCCCCGCGTAATCATCCGCGGTGTCACCACCGTCAACGGCAGCACCCCTCTCTATGTTGTCGACGGTATGCCTGTCGGCACCGACATCAACTTCCTCAACCCCGGCGACATCGAGTCGATGGAGGTGTTGAAAGACGCGTCGGCATCGGCAATCTACGGTACCCGTGGCTCTAACGGTGTCATCCTCATCACCACCAAGAAAGGCTCGGCAGGCGCGACACATGTCAGCTTTACCGCCAACGTCGGTTTCCAGACCCTGAAGAAACCCGACATGGCAGGCGCGGCCGAATATGAACAGGTGTTCCGCGCCAGCTATGCCAACGACGGCCGCGTGGCTCCGTGGAACAGTCCCAAGACAGGCTACACCGATGCCGAAGGCACCGACTGGTGGGACGAGGTCATCAACAAGACCGCCCTCGTGCAGAACTACCAGTTATCTATCAACGGCGGCAACGAGAAATACAACTATGCACTCTCGATGGGTTACTTCCGCGACAACTCGCAGTATGACGTGGGTTACTGGGACAAAGTCACCATCAACCTCAACACCGAGTACAATTTCAACAAGTATGTGAAAGCCGGCTTGCAGATGGCGCCCCGCACCGAGTCTTGGGAAAACACCCCCAACCAGTTTGGCTCGGCTATGGGCATGGACCCCACGACCCCCGTGTTCCGCCCCGAGGAGGAATGGACCGACAATGTATATAACCGCTACCAGCGTTCCTACAACAACCAAGTATGGAACCCCGCGGCATCACTCGCCCGTCCCGCCGACAAGACCCGCAAGTGGGGAATCCTTCTCAACCCCTACATTCAGATTATGCCCATCGAGGGCCTGACACTCAAGACCCAGTTTGGCTTCAACGCATCCTTCCAGCGCGCCGACAGCTACTCTCCCAAGTTCTCGCTCGACGCACTCGAACAGGCCACCACCAGCAGCGTCTCACGCCAGATGAACGAATGGAGCGACTGGAACTGGACCAACACCATCAACTACATGAAGACCTTCAACCGCGTCCACAACCTCAACGTCATGGCAGGTTTCACCGCCGAGCGTTTCAACGACTACTGGGTGAAGGGCTACCGCGAGGGAATCCCCAGTGACAACGAGGCTCTGCACGAGGTGAACGCGGGCACTACCGCCGACAACGCAAGCGGCAACTCGGGCCACAACTCGCTCGTCTCCTACCTCGGCCGACTGATGTACAACTTTGACAACCGCTACTACATCACCGCCACCGTGCGTGTCGACGGCTCGTCTAAGTTCCCCAAAGGCAACAAATATGCCACATTCCCCTCGGTTTCGGGCGCATGGCGCATCTCCAACGAGGCTTTCATGAAAGACCAGACCGTGGTCGACAACCTCAAGCTCCGTCTCGGCTGGGGCAAGGTGGGAAATCAGGCCATCTCCAACTCGGCCTACCTTACCCTCATGGGTCAGGCCGACTATGTTTTCGGCGGCATCCGCGTTCCCGGCACCACTGTATCGTCGGTCGGCAACAACAAGCTCAAATGGGAGACCGTCGAGGACTACAACATCGGTATCGACGCAAGTTTCTTCAACTCGCGCCTCGACGTTACCCTCGATTTCTATCAGAAGAAGTCCCACGACATGCTCTATGCCAAGAACAATATCTTTGCCCTCGGTTATCCCGCATGGCAGAGTCAGGTGACCATGAACATCGGCGAGATGGAGGCCACCGGCTGGGAAGTGGGCCTCAACTGGCATGACCGCGTAGGAGAAGTGCGCTACGACATCGGCGTTAACCTCTCGGGCGTGCGCAACAAGGCAGTCAAGCTCTCGGGCGACGGCCCCGTCTATGCCAGCGGTTTCAACGGCGACCAGATCAACCGCACCGAGGACGGCGGCCTGCTCGGACGATTCTACGGCTACACCGCCGACGGTATTTTCCAGAACTGGACCGAGGTCTATGCCCACAGTGACGAGCACGGAAACCTCATCCAGCCCAATGCACAGCCCGGCGACGTGCGTTTCCTCGACATGAACCACGACGGCACAATCAATGACGAGGACAAGCGCTATATCGGCAACCCGTTCCCCGACCTGATGATGGGCGTGAACCTCGCGGCCTACTGGCGCGACTGGGACTTCACGGCCAACTTCTACGGGACATTCGGCAACGACATCTTCAACACCACCAAGTCACGCTATGCCGGCGGTGGCGGCGAAAATGTCTATGCGGGAACCATCAACAAGGCTTGGCACGGCGAAGGCACCTCCAACGACATCCCCCGCCTGACCGCCAACGACAGCAATCAGAACTATGCCCGCGTCTCCACATTCTATGTAGAGGACGGCAGCTATTTCCGCTGCAAGCTGCTCCAGCTCGGCTATACCATCCCCAAGAAACTGCTCGGCGGCACCACGCTGCGTCTTTCTTTCTCGGCCCAGAACCCCTTCACCGTCACCAAGTATTCGGGCATGGACCCCGAGCGTCCCGCAATGAACGGAAGCGTGCTTGAGACAGGTGTCGACTGGATTGCCTACCCCAACCCCCGCACATTCCTTTTCGGTCTTAACTTTAACTTCTAATGTCACTCATGAAAAAGATATATTTACTGTCACTCGCGCTCATAACGGCCCTGCTGACCACCTCCTGTGAAGACTTCCTCACCGAGGATGTCCGCGGTCAGGAGAACCTCGACACCTATTTCTCCAACGAGGAGGAAGCCGAAAACTTCATCACCGGCTGCTATGCCTCGATTACCTACGATGACTGGTGGCAGATCGACAACTTCTGGATTCTCGCCGACATGTGCAGCGACGACTACTGGATGGGTAACTGCACCCAGTCTCAGGACGGCTACGTCCAGCTCGCCCATTATCAGGGAACAGGTCAGGAAAACGGAACCATCGCCAATTTCTGGCAGTATCGCTACAAGGGTATCCTGCGCTGCAACGTCGCCATCGACCGCATCCCGCAGGCCAATATATATGACGAGCAGAAGAAAGCGCGCCTCATCGCCGAGGCAAAGTTCCTCCGCGCCTATTACTACTTTGAACTCGTCAAGAACTTCGGCGGTGTGCCTCTGATGACAGGCTTCCTCATGCCCCACGAGGTCAGCGGCATCACCCGTGCAAGCGTTGACGAGGTATATGAATTCATCTGGAAAGACCTCCGCGAGGCCATCGACATCCTCCCCGCCAAGAAGGAACAGGCTGCCGCCGACCTCGGACGCGCAACACGCGGCGCGGCACTCGGCCTCCACGGAAAGACTCTCGTGTTCCGCGAAAAATGGGCCGCCGCCAAGGACACCCTCGGCCTCCTCATTCAGGAAAACGAATATAAGCTGATGGACAACTTCGGCGATGTGTGGAACGTTGACCACAACAACAATGCCGAGTCGCTCTTCGAAGTGCAGTACATGTACAGCGACCGCTACTCCCTCGGCGGCTGCCTCTCGATTATCTCGGGACCCCGCGACGTGAACGATCAGGACGGATGGGCATGGGGACTCCCGACAGCCAATCTTGAAAACGCGTTCATCGAGGCAGGCGACACCGAGCGTCTCCGCTGGACCATCATCAAGAACGGCGCGACCGAAATCGCCGGCGAGGACAATTTTGCCGGTCTGATTGCCAAGCAGGGCAACGCCAACGGCAACGGCAGCTACTGCATCCCGCCGCGCTCCAACAAGAGTGCCCGCATCTCGCGCAAAATCTACATCCCGTTTGACAAGCGTCCCGAGAAATTTGAGAAATGCCGCATCCCGCTCAACCACCGCATCCTCCGTCTTGCCGACATCTATCTGCTCTATGCCGAGGCTTGCAACGAGCTGGGTCAGGACGGCGAGGCTTGCATCTATCTCAACAAGGTGCGCAACCGTGCCAAGCTCGGCGACCTCAACCTGACCGGCTGGGACCTCCGCAAGGCCATCCGTCTGGAACGCCGCCTCGAGCTCGCGCTTGAGTCGCAGCGTCTCGACGACATCCGCCGCTGGACCGACGAAAACGGCAAGAAAGTCATCTGCAACCTCATGGGTCCCGACGGCTCGTTTGTAAAATGGAACACCGACCCCGCCACCGCCGACCCCATCGAGTGGGCACAGCAGAACGAGTCCTCTGACAAGGGCATCAGTTTCCGCGAGGACCGTGACATGGTATTCCCCATCCCGCTCTACGAAATCACTATCTCCAACGGTCTCATTCTGCAGAATCCCGGTTGGAATTAACCCCTCAAAAAACAAGGGCTGCGGCCCCGGTATCAGTAATTTTTCGTCCCGGAGGGGATGATTGCCGCAACCCTTGTTTTTTTTAACAATCACACTCCCCACTACAATATACATTATTACAATCACAATGAAACGAAACATTATATTGATGACAGCCGCTATGGCGATGTCGGTCACCGTGGCCGCCTGCAGCGACGATGACCCCAAGCCTTCGTCAGGCTCCAACGGCTCGCCGGCTGTCGCTGTCGACAAAAACGTTACAATCGACGCATCGCGCACCTATCAGACGATTCAGGGTTTTGCCGCATCTGACTGCTGGATGGGCAACTGGATCGGCAGCGTGTGGACCGGAAACCGTCAGAAAATGGCTACCGAGATGTTCTCGCAGCAGCTTGACGCCGACGGACAACCCCTCGGCATCGGCCTGTCCATGTGGCGCGTCAATCTCGGCGCGGGCAGCTATGAACAGGGCGACAAGTCGGGCATCAACACCGTCAACCGCCGTGCAGAAAGCTACCTCGGTTCCGACGGGAAATATGATTGGAACAAATGCGAGGGCCAGCGCTACTTCATGGAGCAGGCCAAGCAGATGGGTGTCGAGAAATTCGTGCTGTTCTCCAACTCGCCGCTCGTGCAGTATACCTACAACGGTCAGGGACGTTCTGACCGCGGCGGTTACTCCAACCTCAAGAGCGAGCACTATGGTGACTTCGCCGGTTATCTGGCCGATGTCGCCGCCCACTTCGTAGGCGAAGGCTACAACGTGACCCACATCTCCCCCTACAACGAGCCTCAGTACAACTGGGAAGGCCGCGATCAGGAGGGTTCAGGCTGGACCAACTTTGAACAGGCCAAGATGGTGCGCGAGCTTGATGCCGCCCTCACCGCCCGCAGCCTCAACGTCGACATCCTCCCCGGCGAGGCGGCAAGCTACGAATATCTCTACAAGACTTCGGGCGACCCCAACCGCTCCAACATCCTTTCGGCCTACTTCACCCCCGGCTCGCAGTCCTATATCGGCGACCTTCCCCATGTCAAAAACATCGTGGGCGCCCACAGCTACTGGACCGACGGCACATGGGAAGGGATGCGCAGCGTCCGCAGCACTATGGCATCGGCGGCAGCAGCCCGCGGTGTCGAGGTGTGGCAGACCGAGTGGTCGATGCTCGGCGACGGCTATTCGACCAACGAGTTTGCCGGTTTTGACAACTGCACCGAGCTTGACATCGCCCTCTACATGTCCAAGGTCATCCACAACGACCTCACCGAGGGCAACGTGACCTCTTGGAGCTACTGGACCGCGATGGACGTTCCCCACTATGGCCACATGAACCGTTTCCTCCTCCTGTCGCTGACTCCCGCAGGTGGCGAGTGGGGCGACATCTGGGCCGGCACCGGCACCTATTACCCGACATCCACCCTGTGGGTCCTCGGCAATTACAGCCGCTTTATCCGCCCCGGTTACCGCCGCATCGACCTCGACATGTATGACTCGCGCAGTTTCTTCGCGTCGGCCTACATATCTCCCGACTCCAAGCGCATCGTGGCTGTCTACACCAACCTCTCGCGCAAGCCTGTCGTCCTGACCGAGACCCGCGAAGGCTGGCCCGGCGAACCCACCGCTGTCACCACCTACACCACCTCGGCCTCCAAGAATCTCAAAAACATGACCGTGGCACCCGGCGAACCCGTCACTCTCGACGCGCAGGCGGTCACTACCGTTGTCTACGACTTCTAAAAAATCATCTTCCGATAAAAGCAATATCCCCCGCAGCGAAACAGCTGCGGGGGATATTGCTTTTAGGATATGTTTGTCCCGGCGGCGCGATTTACTGCGCCATGCCGGCCGGTTATTCCAGATCCTTGGGGATGGCGACAATCTTCAGGTCGACACCACGGATGAAGCTGACGATGTTGTCGCGGTATTCCGACGGCTCAACGTCGGCCTCGATGCGGCGCAGGGCGTTAAATACCGATGTGCCGGTCTGATATACATGACGGTAACACTTGGCCACATCGTCAATCTGCTCGTCGGTATAGCCATGCTTGCGCATAACGACTGCGTTGACACCGAAATAGGCTGTCGGGTTGTGGGCCATGATGCAGAAAGGAGGCACGTTTCCGCCTATGCGGCAGCCACCCTTTACCAGCACCCAGTCACCCACGCGGCATCCCTCGTGGACAACCACAGCCGACGAGAGAATGGAGCATTTCCCGATTTCGACATCGCCGGCGATAGAGACATTGTTGCCGATGACACACTGACCGACTATGCGAGAGTCATGACCCACATGAGAATTGGCCATTACAAACGAGTCAGGGCCGATAAACGTGCCTCTCTCGGTCATGAAACCACGGTTGACGATGACGTTCTCGCGGATGACGGTATTGTCGCCGATTTCGCAACGGCTCGGCTCGCCGTGCCAGCGGAAATCCTGCGGGTCGGCACCGACGATGGCGCCCTGATATATGCGGCATTTGTTGCCTATCTTAGTGCCACGGCACACCGAGGCAAACGACATAATGACACAGCCGTCGCCAATCTCGACATCCTTGTCGATACAGGCAAAGGGATAGATGGTGACATCGCGGCCAATCTTGGCCTCGGGGTCGATGTGGGCTAATGGACTAATCATAATTCAATTGTGTTTTGTTTGGTTCTACTTAGGTCGAGGGGGTTTAGGTCTGAGTTTAAGGTTTAGGCTAAAGGATAGACACAACTATTATCTAAACCTTAGACCTAAACCTTAAACCTTAAACAGCCTTAACGTCCGCCGCCGAGCGACTGGTAGAGGTTGATGACGGCGCGTGAGGCAGTCAGCGAACTATTGATCCGTGAAGTCTGCGCGGCAAGAAGGTTCTGCTGGGCAGTAAGGACTTCAAGATAGGTCGAAGTTCCCAAAGTTAGCAATTCTTGGGTATATTCCACAGATTTTTCGAGATTTTCTACCTGTTTTACGAGAAGATTCTGCTTTTCAACCGCTTTTTCATATACGGTCATGGCTTCTGACACCTCGGCGGCCGCGCTCATGAGCGAGTATTCAAAGTTGTTGAGCGCCTGCTGCTGTGTTGCTTTGGCTGCTTCGAGACGGGCAATGTTGGCGCCGCGCGAGAACAGCGGTGCGGTGAGCTGTCCGGCAAGCTGGATGAACCAGTCGCCCGGATTGGACACAAACGAGCCGAGCAGGTTGGTGAACCCGCCGTTGGCGGTGATGTTGAGCGAGGGATAGAACGCGGCGCGGGCCGATGCGGTCGAATAGAACGCCACGGCGAGATTCTGCTCGGCGGCGCGCACGTCGGGACGGGCGGCAAGCTCCTGCATGGGGATGGCAGCGCGGAACATCTCGGGCGCGGTCAGTGTCGAGGTCGGGGCGACGGCCCAGTGCTGCGGCATGGTGTTGAGCAGCAGCGACATCGAGTTCTGCGCGCTGTGGAGCGACACTTCAAGGTCAGTTATCGACGCGAGGATGCTGTAGTACTGAGCAGTGCTCTGAACCACGGCGGCCTCGTTGACGCGTCCGGCAAGCTTGAGGTTTTTCATCACCTCTACACTTTCGCTCCAGACCTTGGCGGTCTCGCGCGACAGGGCGAGCTGGCTTTCGAGCGCGGCAATGGTATAGTAGCACGATGCTACGCCGCCGATAATCTGTGAACGCACGGCCTGCTCGTAAGCCTCGCTCTGGAGCAGCGCGGCCTTGGCTCCGCGCTTGGAGTTGAGCAGCTTGCCAAAGAGGTCTACCTCCCAGCTCACCGACATGGGCAACTGATAGGTCCAGCTGAAGTCGTTTCCGGCATAAGAGGCACCCGCGCCGTTGGGGGCAAGGGCCACCGAGGGGAGATAGCTGAGTTTCGCGCCTTTGAGCTGGGCCTGCGCCATCTTCACGTTGAGACGGGCGTTGTTCAGGTCCTTGTTGTTGACAAGCGCGGTGTTGATAAGGTCGGCAAGCGCGGGGTCGGTAAACACTTGCTGCCATTGCAGATTGCCGAAAGCCATCGAGTCGGGACGCTCTTTGAGCGCCTGTGCATACTCCTTGACGAGCTGCGAGTCCACATCCTCGGCGTTGTATTTCTTGTAAATCCCGCAGCCGCTGAGCGCGGTGACGCTCAGTGAGGCTGCAAGAAGAAGTGATATTTTAGTTGATTTCATTATGTTAAACCTTAAACTTAAACGGTATTTTAACGGGAATACTGCTCGATTTCGCTCTCGATGCCTTCGTTGTCAGTGTCAACCCACTTCAAAGGCTTGATCTTTTCCTGAATTGTCTGGAAAATCACAAAGAGGGCGGGAACGACGAGAACCTGAAGAATCATACCGATCAACATACCGCCTACCGAGCCTGCGCCGAGCGACTTGTTACCGTTGGCGCCTACGCCGTGGGCGAGCATCATGGGCAACAGACCGATGATGAGCGCGAGCGAAGTCATCAGGATGGGTCGCAGACGGGCAGCCGCGCCGTCGATGGCGGCGTTGACAATCGACATGCCGGTGCGGCGGCGGTCAACGGCAAACTCGACGATGAGGATGGCGTTCTTGGCGAGAAGACCGATAAGCATGATGAGCGCAATCTGCAGATATACGTTGTTGCTGATGCCGAAAATCGAGGCGAAGATAAACGAGCCCATCAGACCAAACGGAATCGAGAGGATAACGGCCCACGGAAGGACGTAACTCTCATACTGTGCCGACAGAAGGAGGTAGACAAAGAGCAGACACAGGCCGAAAATGATGGCGGTGGCATTGGCCGACGACCCCTGTTCCTCACGCGACATGCCCGAGAACTCGAATCCGTAACCCTGAGGAAGCGTCTCGGCGGCCACGCGGTTGATGGCGGCGATAGCGTCACCCGACGAGTAACCGGGGGCGGGCTGGCCGGTAACCGAAATCGACTGGAACATGTTGAAACGGTTAAGAAGGTCGGGACCGTAGACGCGTTTCAGTGTCACATAGTTGGCCAGCGACGCCATCTCGTTTCCGTTGCGGATCTTGATTGAGTTCAGCGTCTCGGGCGACACGCGCGACTCGGGGGTCGCCTGCATCATCACGCGGTAGAGCTTGCCGAAACGGTTGAAGTTGGACACATACATACCGCCGTAATATCCCTGAAGCGTAGAGAGGATAGTCTGCGGCGATATTCCGGCCTGCTTGGCCTTGGCCGCATCGATGTCGACGAGATACTGAGGGAACGTGGGGTTAAAGGTGGTATAGGCCATCTGGATTTCAGGCTGCTGGTTGAGCGCGCCGAGGAAACCCATGACAATGCTGTAGAACTTGTTGATGTCGCCGCCGGTCTTGTCCTGCATCTCGATATTGAAGCCGTTGGTGACACCGTAACCTGAAATCATCGGGGGCGAGAAGAACATCACGCGGCCGTCCTTGATATTCATGGCCGAGAGGCCGTAGAGTTGCTTGATTACATTGTCGGCACTCTCCTCCTTGGATCGTTCCGACCAGTTTTTCAGCTTGATAATGAATGTACCGTAGGTGGCGCCCTGACCGGCCACAAAGCTATAGCCGTCAATCATGGTGCGGGCCTGCACGGCGGGAATCTGACCGATAATCGAGTCAAGTTTCTGAAGGGTCGCGCCTGTGCGCTCCTGTGATGTTGCCGGGGGCATGTCGACAACGGCAAAGATTGTACCGGTGTCTTCGTTGGGCACCATAGCGGTCGGGGTTATCGACATCAGCCACACGAGAATAGCGATTGCACCCGCCACAAAGACAAGAGAGAGAGCCTTGGCCTTGATAAAGAACTTGGTAAATCCTTTGTAGCTGCCGAGCAGCGCGTTGTAGACTTTCTCAAACGCCTCGTGAAATTCAGGACGGAAAATGCCGATGAGGGCGAGAAGTGCCACGACGACAGCCACCGAGCTGAGAAGCACGTTCTCAAACGAGAACCATCCGAGCACCATGAAGGTAATGGTGGCGATAAGCAGCAACAGGGTTACAACAGGCGGAATGTGGAACCCTACAGCCTTCTTGTAGCGTGCCTTGAGCGTGGCACCGGCCTCTCTATAGGCGGTCGCCATGCGCTCCTTGAGGGTTGTCTTGTCGCCGTGGGGTTTAAGGAACACCGCGCAGAGAGCCGGTGACAGGGTAAGCGCGTTCACGGCCGAGAAGAAAATGGCGATTGCCATTGTCAGACCAAACTGACGGTAGAACACACCGCTCGTTCCGGGCATGAACGACACGGGAATAAACACGAGCATCATCACGAGCGTAATCGAGATGAGCGCGCCGGCAATCTCGTTCATGGCATCGATGGAGGCACGGCGGGCGCTGTGATAACCGGCGTCGAGCTTGGCATGCACTGCCTCGACGACCACAATCGCGTCGTCGACCACAATCGCAATCGCCAGCACGAGTGCCGAGAGGGTGATGAGGTTGACCGAGAACCCGATAAGGTTCATGACAAAGAACGTACCGATCAACGCCACAGGGATGGCGATAGAGGGGATGAGTGTCGAGCGGAAATCCTGAAGGAACAGGTAAACCACAATAAACACGAGGATAAACGCCTCGATAAGTGTCTTGATTACCTCGTGGATTGAGGCATCGAGGAACTCGTTGTTGTTAAGGGGAACAGCGATTGCAAGTCCGTCGGGAAGTTCGTTTTCCGCGTCGGCAAGGAATGCAAGGATATTGTTGATAATCTCGGTCGCGTTAGAACCCGGGGTCTGGAAAATAATGGCCGAGGTTGCGGTGTGGCCATTAAGTTTGTTATGGAAGCCATAAGTCACACGTCCCAGTTCAATCTCGGCCACATCCTTGAGATAGAGGACATCACCGTTGGAAGAAGCTCTGACGACGATATTTTCAAATTCCTCGGGGGTCACAAGGCGGCCCTTGTACTTCATGATGTACTGGAAAGTCTGGTCACCCTGCTCGCCGAAAGCACCCGGGGCGGCCTCGATATTCTGCTCGGAAAGCGCGGCAGCGATGTCAGACGGCATCAGGTTGTACTGGGCCATGACATCGGGTTTGAGCCATATACGCATCGAGTAGTCGGCGCCCATCACCATCGCGTCGCCCACACCGGAGATACGCTGAATCTGAGGCACGATGTTGATTTTCATGTAGTTCTCGATGAACTCCTCGTCGTAACGGTCGTCGGGCGAATAAAGCACGGCGCAGAGAAGCATGGAGGTCTGACGTTTCTGGGTGATGACACCTACCTTTGTAACCTCGGCGGGGAGCATACCCTGAGCCTTGGCCACACGGTTCTGCACATCGACGGCAGCCATGTCGGGGTCATATCCCTGCTTGAAGTACACGTTGATGGTCGCGCTGCCGGTGTTGGTGGCGGTCGAGGTCATGTACTGCATGTCCTGCGCGCCGTTTATCTGCTCCTCAAGAGGTGCGATTACCGAGTTCAGCACTGCTTGAGCGTTGGCTCCGGTATAAGTCGTCGTGACCGAGATGGTGGGCGGTGCGATGTCGGGGAACTGCTGGACCGGCAGAGAGACGAGGCCGATAAAGCCCAGCAACACGATGAAAATCGAGATTACGGTCGACAGCACCGGGCGGTTAATAAATGTATCAAGTTTCATTTTATAATGATCGTGATGTAATTGAACTGAAAAATAAAGTCTTTAAAAGTCTCGAAAGTCATGAGGGTCATTAAAGACCTTAATTCTGCTGAGCTGCGGGGGCAGCTGCGCCGGCTTCCTTGGGACGAATTACGATGCCGTCCTTGACAGTCGTTCCGACACCCTCGACAGCGATTCGGTCGCCGGGTTTGAGACCTGAGTTGACAACGAAATTCAGACCGTCGTTCATGTCGGTCACAGTTACATAGGTCGAGACAACCTTGTTGGAATCGTTCACCACATATACATAGCGGCGGTCCTGAAGCTCGTAGGTAGCCTTCTGGGGAATCGTCATGACGCTGTCAGTGACGGTGGGGATGACGATAGAGCCTGTCGAGCCGCTGCGGAGCACGCCGCTGGGGTTGGCGAAAAGGGCGCGCACGTTGGATGCGCCGGTGCCTGCGCCGATCACGCCCGACACGGTAGCGACCTTGCCTTTCTGTCCGTAGAGCGAGCCGTCGGCCATGCGCAGTTCCACCTCGGGCATGGCGGCGATGGCGGCGTTGAGTGTGCGCTCGCCGTTACCGACGAGGTTGAGCACGTCGCGCTCGGTCAGGGAGAAATAGGCATAAACCTGAGAATTGTCGCTGACGGTGGTCAACGGCACTGCCGACGAGGGCGACGCGAGCGAGCCCTCGCGGTTGGGGATCGAACCTATCACGCCGTCGCTCGGGGCGGTGACGGTGGTGTAGGCGAGGTTTTTCTGCGCAGTCACAAGCGCGGCGTTGGCCTGAGCGAGCTGAGCCTTGGCCTGCTGGAGCGAGTTGTCGGCCATCTGCCACTCATACTCGCTGATGATGTTCTTGTCAAGAAGTTTTTTCTTATTGTCGGCGGTCAGCTGCGCTGTCGACACGGCTGTCTGGGCGACGTTGACAGCGGCGCGGGCCTGATCTACGGCAGCCTGATACTGCACTTGGTCAAGGGTGAAAAGAACCTGACCCTTGTGAACCTGCTGTCCCTCGTCGACATGCACCTTGGTGATGAAACCGGTGACCTGAGGACGGATATCGATATCGGTTTTACCCTTGATGGTTGCGGGATAGGTGTTGTCGATGCGGGTCGAACCCTGACTGACTGTCATAGTGGCGATTTCGGGGGCCGGAGCCTGCTGCTGAGCCTGTTGCGACGAGCACGAAGTCATCACGGCGGCTACACATGCCACGACTGCAGCCGATGTTGTTAACGCGTTGATTCTCATTTTTCTTTGTCTTTTCTTTATCTTATTTTACCTTATTGATAATCGATGATATGACACCCCTCGGCGGGGATCTTATGGCTGAAACGATTAGAGCTGTTCCGACTCGCACACCGGGACTATTTCACTCTTTTTTTTAAGAGTGCAAAGTTACGGCCAATTAAAGGAATAATAGAATTTTTGACGATAAAAAAATGTAAAAACAGGCCATTCTACCTGTTTTGTTCCCAAAACGACCAATTTTTTCTCGACTTTATCTCCAATCGGCACCCGTGCGGCCATTCCTTTGGGCAAAACCTCTCGCGGTTAGGCTTTTTCGTGACAGCAGTTTTGCTATTTGACTTTTTTTGTCTACATTTGTGTTCTCATCTCTAAAAATGACACCTGATATGGACTTTGCCAAGAACAGTTTCAAAATTTTCAGCGACACGACCGCGCTGTATCACAAGACCGACGATGTTGACGCAGTTGTCGCCAACCCATATCCCGAAGGCACAATCGAGGCCACCCTCTACGCCAAAAACTGGATTGACGCGGTGCAGTGGCACCTTGAGGACATCATCCGCGACCCCGACATCGACCCCGTGGCCGCCCTTGCCCTCAAGCGGCGCATCGACCGCTCCAATCAGGACCGCACCGACATGGTGGAGGAAATCGACACCTATTTCCGCGAGAAATTTTCAAGCGTCACTCCCGCGCCCGACGCGACCATCAACACCGAGAGTCCCGCGTGGGCGCTTGACCGCCTGTCGATTCTCGCGCTGAAAATATACCACATGGCCCGTGAGGCCGAGCGCACCGATGCCTCGCCCGAGCACATCGCGCGCTGTCAGGCCAAGCTCGACGTGCTGCTTGAACAGGAGAAAGACCTCACAGCCGCCATCGACCAACTGCTCGACGACATCGCCGCCGGGCGCAAATACATGAAGGTTTACCGCCAGATGAAGATGTACAACGACCCGGCTACCAACCCGGTTCTTTATGGCAACAAGAAATCCTGACATCGAGACCCGTTTCCGGCCCGCGAGGGTGCTGATCACCCGTTTCTCGGCAATCGGCGACGTGGCCATGACAATCCCGGTGGTCTACAGCGTGGCCCGCAGCAACCCCGAGGTGAAATTTGTCATGGTGACGCGTCCCTCCATGGCCACGATGTTCCTCAACCCGCCCGACAACCTGACGGTGCGCGGCATCGACCTGTCGTCGCCCGTTTACAAAGGGTTGACGGGACTACACAGGCTGTATCGCGAACTGCGGCGGGAATATGACTTCGATGCCGTGGCCGACCTTCACGACGTGCTCCGCACGATGGCCCTCGACGCGATGGCATGGCTCAACCGCATCCCCGTGTCGCGCATCAACAAGGAACGCTCGCGCAAGCGCGCCCTCACTCGCCGGCACAACAAGATAATGCTCCCCCTCATCTCGCAGCGCGCCCGCTATCGCGAGGTGTTCCACCGCCTCGGCCTCGCCGTCGAGGAACGGTTCCGCTCGCTGTTTGGCGACGGGAAAGGCAATCCCGCCGACTTTGCCTCAATCACCGCGCCCAAAACCGGCACAGACAAATGGGTGGGAATCGCCCCCTTTGCCAAGCACAAGGGGAAAATCTATCCCCCCGGGCTGATGGAGAAAGTCGTGGCCGCGCTGGCCGCCAAGGGCGACGTGAAAATCTTCCTTTTCGGAGGCGGCGACCACGAGCGCGAGATATTTGCCGGATGGGCGGCCCGCTATCCCGGGGTCATATCACTTGCCGATAAGCACCACGGATTTCCCGTAGAGCTGTCGCTGCTGAGCCATCTCGACGTGATGGTCTCGATGGACTCGGCCAACATGCACCTCGCCTCCATCGTCGGGGTGCCGGTAATCAGCGTGTGGGGCGCCACCCACCCCTACTGCGGTTTCAAGGGATGGAAACAGCAGGACACCGACACCGTTCAGCTCACCATGACCTGCCGCCCATGCTCGGTCTTCGGCGACAAGCCTTGTTTCCGAGGCGACTACCACTGCCTCAACGGCATCTCCCCACAGAGCATTGTCGACAAGATTAACGCGAGGATAAATCAGTGACAGCCACGGCGGGATAAAATCATCAATTTACGTTTAGAGAAAAATGAACCGACATATAATCAATGAACACGCGACACTGGTAGAGGCGCTGGAGAGGCTCAACGCCTTGTCGGGCGAGGTGATGACGCTGCTTGTCACCACCGACGACGGACGCATGACCGGCACGCTGACCGACGGTGACTCACGGCGCGCACTGCTGGCGGGCGTGGCGCTCGACGAGCCGGTGACACGCGCGATGCACCGCGATTTCAAGCGGCTCGATGCCTCGGGGATAGATGTCGGGGCATTGAGAGAGATGCGTGAAAAGGGCATACGCCTCATCCCCGTCCTCGATGCCGACGGGCGCATCGTGCGCATCCTTGACACCCGCGTGACCCGCACTGTGCTCCCCCTGACCGCCATACTGATGGCCGGGGGAAAAGGGGAACGGCTGCGCCCGCTGACGCTCGACACCCCCAAGCCGCTGCTCAAAGTGGGCGACAAGGCCATCATTGATTACAACATCGAGGCTCTCGCCGCCGTGGGGATAACCGACATATCGGTGACGGTCAACTACTTGGCCCCGCAGCTTGTCGAGCATTTCAGCCATCCCGTGGCCGGGGTGGATGTCAGGTGCGTGGCCGAGCCATCGGCAATGGGCACAATCGGGTCGGCATCGCTAATCCCCCACCCCGCAGGCGGCGACACGGTGGTGATGAACAGCGACCTGCTGACCACAGTATCGTTTGAAGAAATGTATCTGCGCCACGTTGCCGAAAAGGCCGACATCACCATAGCCGCCATCCCCTACAACGTGTCGGTCCCCTACGCGATTCTGTCGACCGACGGGGCGCGGGTGACAGCCTTGGAGGAGAAACCCACCTACGCCCACTATGCCAACGCGGGCATCTATATCATTTCCAACGAGTTGCTCGACACCATTCCGGCTCAAGGACGCACCGATGCCACCGACCTTGTCGAAAAGGCTATTGCCGACGGCCGGCGCGTGGTATATTTTCCCATCGACGGCACATGGATCGACATCGGCTCCCCGGCCGATTACCGCCATGCCTGTGAACTAATGAGACTGAAAGAAAGTTGATATTCTAAGGATTTAAGTTTAAGAGGGCGTTTTGGGGTTAAGGTTCAGACAATAGCTGCCGGACCGTCCACCCGAAACATTTCTCTAAACCCCTAAACTGACAAACAAAGAACACCCGATATGGCTGATTCCAATTTTATAGACTATGTGAAAATCCTGTGCCGGTCAGGCAAAGGAGGCGCAGGCTCGCGCCATTTTTACCGTGCGAAATATGTACCCAAAGGAGGGCCCGACGGTGGTGACGGTGGTCGCGGAGGCCACATAATCCTGCGCGGAAACAGCCACATGTGGACCCTGCTCCCGCTCAAATACCGCCGCCACATCTTTGCCGGCAACGGACAGAGCGGCTCGGGAGGGCGCTCATTCGGCAAAGACGGCGAGGATGTCATCGTGGAGGTTCCCTGCGGAACGGTGGTATTTGATGCCGAGACAGGGGAATACCTGACCGAAGTAACCGGTGACGGCGAGGAAATCAAGCTCCTGCGCGGCGGCCGAGGCGGCCTTGGCAACTGGCACTTCAAGAGTGCCACCAACCGCACCCCCCGTTATGCCCAACCCGGCGAACCTGCCATCGAGAAGTCAATCATCCTTGAGCTGAAACTGCTTGCCGACGTGGGTCTTGTGGGATTCCCCAACGCGGGAAAATCCACCCTCCTGTCAGCAATCTCGGCGGCGAGGCCCAAGATTGCCGACTACCCTTTCACCACGATGGAACCACAGCTCGGAATCGTCCACTACCGCGGCGACCAGTCGTTTGTAATGGCCGACATCCCCGGAATCATCGAGGGTGCCAGCGAGGGACGCGGACTCGGACTGAGATTTCTGCGCCACATCGAGCGCAACGCCGTCCTGCTGTTCATGGTGCCCGCCGATGCCGACGACATCAACGAGCAATACCAAGTTCTCGTGCGCGAGCTTGAGCAGTTCAACCCCCAGCTTGCCGACAAGCCGCGCGTCCTTGCCGTCTCCAAGAGCGACATGCTCGACGACGAACTCATCGCCGAAATGCGCCCATCGCTCCCCGAAGACATACCCGCCGTGTTCATATCGACCGTCACCGGCATGGGGATAACCAAATTGAAAGACCTGCTGTGGGCACAGATTACCGACGAGCGCAACCGCATCGACACCGACCCGATAACCCACCGCCCGCTCGACGGCCATCACCGTGTCAGGGAGGAAGACGAGTTTATCTTTGAAAATGTTCCGACAGTAAGCGATGACGAGGCCGAGGATTTCGAAGAAGACTTTGACGACGACATGATATTTGACGACACCGACTGGATTGATGTCGACGACTGAATGTCGCGACACCACCACTGCTGTATGCCCCTTGCACGATGACTGTGCGAGGGGCATGCCGCTTTTTATCAAGCAGCTTTACAAAGCAATTTCAGACGTGTTACAACCGCGTTTAAAATTATTTTCAAAAATTTTGGACAAAATTGTGCATTTCCAAAAAAAGCAGTAATTTTGCGCCAATTTTGCACCCATTCAATACACAATGACACAGCCTTGCCCGGGAATCGTCTTCACCGGGGATTGGCCACAATCAAAAAGTTAATTTGTAGAGTAAATTTTACATTTTTTAAATACATAAACAGCTAAAATTAACGTTACAGACATGCTTAAACAGTTCTCAAAAGGGCTAATTTTATCGCTGCTTACATGCGCTTCCGCCCCGGCTTTTGCCGCGCCGGTATCGGTGGAAGACGCAAAGCAATTGGCTGCCGACTTTTTCAGCGCAGACAATAGCGGTTTAGCCTCAATTGATGCTTTAGACTTGGCTTACACAGCCGGGACGGCTTCCAAGCCTCATTACTATGTATTTAACGCCCGTGACGGGAAAGGTTACATCATCATTTCGGCCGACGACACCACCGCGCCAGTACTGGGTTATTCGACCGACGGCAGCTACAACGCCGCCGCACTCCCCCCGGCAATGAAATGGATGCTCTCGGGACTCGAAAACGAAATCAAGGCAGCCCCGTCGCTCAAGCGCCCCTTCACCGCCGCGCAACGCCGCAACATGGTGGCCCGCCGCGCAGGCCGCGCAGGCGAAAGAATCCTGCTCCTCACCGCCTCGTGGAGTCAGGAAAGTCCTTTCAACGCAGCCATTCCGGGTCGTCCGCTCGTGGGATGTGTCGGCACAGCGATGGCTATCATTATGAAATATCACCAGTATCCCGAGAGGGGGACCGGCAGCTATAACGGTGTGAGCTACGATGTTGCCTATGACTGGGACAACATGCGCACCGACAACTACCGCTCAGGCTACACCCCCGAGGAGGCCGAGGCGGTGGCGACTCTCATGTATCATGCCGCCAGCAGTATCGGCACACAGTTTGGCATGTCGGGATCGAGCGCCTACGAAGTGAAGGTGCCCGCCGCGCTGACCAACTACTTCGGCTACGACCCCGGAGTTTCCTACAAGAAACGTTCCGAAGTGTCGACCCAGAGCGCCTTTGACGCCATCGTCATTGAGGAAATTAAGAACAACCGTCCTGTCCTCTATTGTGGACAGGACGTGACCGTCGGTCACGCCTTCGTGGTTGACGGCTACGACCCCGCCACCGGGATGCTCCACATCAACTGGGGATGGGGCGGTGCCGACGGCAACTACAACGGCGGATGGTATGCGAGCACCGCGCTCAACCCCACCGTCAGCCAGTCACACCACTTCAACAACCTGACCACCATTATTTATAATATAAAGAAAGGCGACGGCAACAACGCCGCTTGGTCACCTATCCACCTTACCGCTGACGGCGGCCAGCCGGGCATAGGCAGCGACATGACCTCGCTTGCCCCGGGCAAGAAGTTCACCCTGCGCGCAGGTACCGTGCGCAACGTGAGCCACGACCGCTTCAGCGGCAAAATCGCTGTGGCGCTCTTTGACGCCGCCGGCGCGTTCAAGACGCTCCTCAGCTCCCCGCAGGGCCTGAGCCTCGACGGCATAACCCCGCTGTGGAACGGCTACATCGACTTCCGCAACTGCGAGCTGCCATCGGTAGTGACCGTGGCCGAGGGCGACATGGTGCGCCTCGCTACCACAACCGACGACACCAACTGGCTCCCCGTGCCGGGCGAATTGTTGACCGTCAACGAGATTCCCGCCCTGCGCACAACCGTCGAGACATTTGCCATCAACTTCCCCGCGTCGCTTTCGGGAGCGACTTTCAAGGGCGACAACTCGGTAATCCGAGGCTGGAACTACGCCTTCAGCGTCACCCCCGACAATGCCGCCGAAGATGTCATTACCGTCAAGGCCAACGGCCTGCTGCTCACCCCCGCCGCCAATACGTTCAACTACTCGATTGACAACGTGCGCGAGGACCAGACAATCTCAATCCTCGTCCAGAAGGCATCGGAAGTCAAGGCCAAGCGCAGCGTGTGGGTCGAGGAGGCCGGAACTCTCTCGTCGATTATCCCCGAGGATGAGACAGGCATTATTACTGACCTGACCCTGTTTGGCTCTATCGATGCGCGCGACTTCGACTATATGAGAGAAAAGATGAACCTGAAGCGTCTCGACATCTCGTCGGTCTACATCGCTGCCAACGGCTCCAACCAGGCCAACGCCATACCCCGCAACGCTTTCAAAGGCAAATGGAGCCTCAGCGAGATTCTGCTCCCCCGCAACATCAACCGCATCAACAACGGCGCCTTCCGCCAGTGTGGCATAACCTCGATCACAATCCCTGCCGGAGTCAGCACCTATGAGTACAACGTGTTCCTCGGCTCCAACCGTCTGCGCGACGTGTGGGTGGGCCGCGAAAAAGCCGAGTTCATCAACTGGTGTGTGTTCTCGGGTGCAAGAACCGACCTCATGACCCTCCACGTTCCCAATCAGAACGCCGTCAACAACTACAGCGCCAAGGAATACTGGAAAGATATCAAAAACATCATCATCGACCCCATCCCCGCTCAGAACGATTTCGCGTTTGCCGTGATGGAGAATGCCGATGTGAAATTTGAGACTGAAACGACCGTCGGACGCTACCCCAAGGGGACAAATGTCATTTTCACAGCCGAGCATATCGCTGAAAACGACAACCGCATGGCTGTGTATGCCAACTCCACCCTCCTCACCCCCGACGCGCAGGGTGTCTACAGCGTGACTATCAACAGCAACACCATCATCCACTTCGACCTGATAAAGCCGATGGAGCCTGCCTCCTATGACTCTCCCTGGCAGCTCACCAACACAGGTGGCACCGTTGGCCTGTTAACCGATGCAGTCAACATCTTCCCGGGTATCGAATTTACAATCCGCGCCAATGCCTTAAACGTACCCGCCGACGCTACATCAATGTTCTGGGCGGCCGTCCTGACCGATGCCGACGGCAAAATCAAAGAGTTCATCTCTCCCGTCAGCACATGGGGAGGAGCCAAGGGCGACGGCCTGAAGATGAACGTGAAATGCTGTGTAAAGGAATCCAATGTGCGCGAAGGCAACCTAATCCGCCTCGCAACATCGTTCAACAAAAAGAGATGGGCCCTCGTCGGCGGACGCACCGACGACGTTATTGACCGCCTGCCCGCCCTCAATAACCAGACCCCCGTCTACAACATGACCTATACCGAGGGACTCGCCGACAAAGCCAACGTGTCGGGTGCCGTGGCAACCGCCGTATACGGTCGCGACATCACCCTCAAGGTGACCCCCAAGCAAGCCTCCCACATGATCAACGCGGTTGTCAACGGTGACACCATCGTCAAGGGCGCAAAGACGTTCAGCTACTCGTTCATCGCCAAGCAGGACATGAACTTCGATATCAACGTCTATCCCCCCGTATCACTCACCGAGGCCACAATCACCCTCGCCGAGGGTGAACACCTCTATCTCTCGGGTTTCGAGGGTATTGACAACTGGGGCGAAATCAACCATGCCACAGCCGAGAAATACCGCAACATCAAGAAACTGACAATCAAGGGCAAGCTCGACTATTATGATTTCGGTCTGTTCCGCGAAAATTACTGGGTTGCAGCCAATATCCGTTTCCTCGACCTCTCCGAGGCCACTATCGTGCGCGACCGCGATAAAGACGAGAAACACGGATTTGACCACTATTTCCCCAGCTATGCGTTTTACAACAATCAGCTTAAAGGATGCTACATTGAGGAAATCATTCTGCCGCAAAGCGTTAAACAATTTGGACACGATGCATTCAAAGGATGTAGCCGACTTAAAGAGATTGAGCTCCCCAAAAGCCTCCGCAACTGGGGTGATATAGACGCGATTCGTATTTCAACCGGCGAAGTGTATACAAAGACCGGCAGCGGACTCGAAGATGACGTATTTTTGGGTTGTACATCGCTTGAAACAATCTACCTCCCCTGTGTGCCCGGAAATGACGGTAACGTCGGTCACCTTTATTATAGCCAATATCACCCGTTAAGGACAGGTCTGCCCGACAATACCAAAGTCACTGTTGTCGTTCCCGCAGAACATCTCGAGACCTATAAGACACCTCGTGTCGATAACGGATGGTATAACGAGAACTGGTCCAACGGCTGGGAGGCAGGCGGTTTCAACATCGTGGGCCAATACCCTGTCTATTCTCTCGGCTATGACGCATCGCGCTGCTTTGTCACCGACAAGAACTTAAACGTTGACCGCGCTGCATCATTCCTCAAAGACAATATTTCGCTTGAAAGCCTGACCCTCTCTGACAAACTTTATATAGGTGTGCTTTCCAAGGCCGAGGGCCGTCCCGAAGGTGTCGATACCTACAAGGAGGGTGTGAAAGTCAAGGTATATGACAACGGCAAACTCATGCCCGAAGATGCCGTCAACAGCAACGGTGCAGTTTCACTGACCTACTGGAACCCCAACAAGCACGCTGACAAGGCCGGTAACCACGACATCGATGTCATCTATCTCTATGACGTGACTTTCAACTGCATGTCTGACCAGTTTAAGGTCAACATCCCCGAAATCCGCAACAACGAGACTGAGAAAGGCGACGAGGCCACTCTCTTTGAAACGCTGAACTACTATAACGCTTCGGCACCCGTCCTCGAAAATGTCAACGAAGACTCGGCAGTGAAATTCTCGCTCGGGTTCTCAACCGACAACAAGGACATCCAGCCCCGCGTGAAAATCGGCTCAGAGATAATCGAACCCGACGAAGACGGATTCTACACCATCAATGTCACCGACAACAACGTTACAGTCGACATCTATGCCGTTCCGTCAAACGGCGCGACACTGACCACCGAAGAAATCGTGTCGATCAACGCCGCCGAGGCTGTCGAGGTCACCGACCTCTCCCTTGAAGGCAATATTGACAGCGAGACCCTCGCCACAGTCGTTGAAGGGTTTGAATCACTCTCGTCACTCGACCTGTCGGGCATGTCGAGCGAGATTCCCGCCGGAGCATTTGAAGGAAAGACCACGCTGACCGAGGTTATCCTCCCCGAGGTCGAGACCATCGAGCCCAACACCTTCAAAGACTGCGAGAGCTTGCAGACTGTTACCGTTCCCGAGAGCGTGACCGCCATCGGCGAGGGCGCGTTCAGCGGATGCTCGTCACTCGAATCAATCACGCTGACCGGCATCGACGCAATCGGCGCAAGCGCGTTCAGCGGCTGCGACAACCTGACCACCATCACCATCAATCCCGCAAGCGGCTCGGCTCCGGCGGCAATAAAGGGACGCAACAACGCACCCCGCGCGGCAGGATTTGACGAGACTGCATTTGAAGGTGTCAACCCCAACTGCCTCATCATCCTCGGCGAAGGCGTGGCCGTTCCCGCAACCACAGCCGGAAACTATCTGACCACCCGCGTCGGCGAAATCCCCGATGTCAACGAGGAAGGCCAGACAACCACCCGCCAAGGCCGCATCTATGAGTCGGCAGGCGACATCTCGCTGCGCCCCGGCTACCCCTTCGCGACTGCCAACCGCTTCTCGATGATTGACGGCAACACCATCAGCTATGTCGCCGAGGTATCTTCAACCGCCAACGGATGGAACTCACTTGTGATTCCCTTCAACGTCGACAAAGTGACCTCGGGCAGCACCGAGCTCGTGGCCAAGACTTCGCCTGAACAGGACAGCGAGGAAACCGACTACATGGTTGCGTCGCTCGATGTCGAGAACAACCGCCTCGCCCTCACCAAGGGCATCAGCGCCAACGTCCCCTACCTCATCAAGCAGACCAACAACAACGCGACCCGTGAAATCACATTCACAGCCGCCGACGTGACTGTCGAGCCCACTCCCGAGACCGTGGCAGTCAACGGTGCCGATTATTCGCTCGCTGCAACTTTCAGCAGCCGACAGCTTCCGGGCGAGACAACCTATGTTCTCAACGCCGACGGCAACGCGTTTGAACTCGTGTCTGAAGAAGTCGTGCTTGATGCCGATGGCAACGAAGAACCCGCAGTGACCTCAGTGAATCCGTGGGAAGTCTACGCCGTAAGCGACAAGGGACAGGGCCGCATCGAAATCGCCGTTGCCGGTGACGATACAACCACCGGAATCAGCAATATCGACGCGACGACCGAAGGTGTGTCGGTGACAACCGACGGCGGCAACCTTGTCATCTACTCTGACAAGGCAGTCGACGCAGCAGTCTACTATGTCGACGGCCGTCTCGTGGGCACCATCACCCTCAACCCGGGCCGCAACGTAATCACCGAGCTGGCCCGAGGCATCTACATCGTAGCAGGCCACAAGGTAGCTCTCTGATAAAGGACTATAACTAACCCTGATAACCGCGCCTGCGGGTCGATTTCGACCCGCAGGCGCTTTTTTACAGCGACATTGCGGCGGCACGCGGTCGCTGTTCCGCATTTTTCAGCATTTTTATGTCATTTTTCTATTTATTTTATAAAATTTGGTTATCTTTGCATCGCAAGCCAACACAATCAGTAACTTTTAACACAACCTTGCCAATGAGACAACTTATCCAGCGACTGTCGGTCGTTATGCTGTGTGCCGTATCGCTTACCGGCCTACAGGCCGAGCAACCGCACCGAAAAGGAAGAAATGTGCATGACACACAGTTTACCACGCCTCTGACACCCCGCGCCAACAGCAATCTGCAACGGGGAAAAGTGAAGAAAAACCACACACGGAGACTCGGTGCCGACAGAGTGGGCATAAATGCGGCCATCGACGGGCCGGTGTCAATGTCGCGGCCCGCTTTCACCAAGGCACGCACAATGTCGACGGCAGAAATGCCCGCCATCTACGGCTGCATCGAATACTCCGGGTCACGCGACAGAATAGACCACACGCTGTGCCGCATCCCGACATCCGACGGACAGAAATTTGAAGTAATTGTCGAGGAAGTGAATGCCATTGACGGCGGCACGGCTGTCGACGACATCTACTATGCCGCCTACCACACCGAGTACTATGGCGAATATCAGCTTTATATCAACGGATATGACACCAAAACAGGTGAGCGCGTCTCGCAACGCTACGGCGACGCGAGCGGCGAGGCTACCGACGTGGCCTACAATCCCGTCGACGGCAAAATCTACGGATGCTTCTGCGATCCCGATTCGCCCGACTATTCCGATTACTATTTCGGCACAATCGACTATAACACCGGCCTGACGACACGCATCTCGGCCCTGCCGCGACAGATGGCGGCCATCGCCATCGATGCTTCGGGAAAGATATATGTAATAGACAAGCAGCAGGAAAAGGTGGGTTACACCCTGACCACAGTTGCCGCCGACCTTTATGAGATTGACGGAGCGACAGGCAAAATGACCCTTATCGGAAAGACAGGACTTGCCCCCGAATACCGCTCGTCGGCCTGTATCGACCCGGTGTCGGGACGCATGTTCTGGACAGTGAGTCCCGCCGACGAGTGCGGCTACCTCTATGAAGTCGACACAAAGACAGGGCAGGTTCAGCTCGTCTACACCTTCCCCGACGACGAGGAAATCGTCGGTCTCTACATCCCGGCAGGCGCCACGACTGCCGACTCGCCCGCAGCCGTCACCGGACTCGCCGCCGATTTTCCCGGCGGAGGCGTGGAGGGAACGGTTTCGTTCACCCTCCCGGTCACCGACATGAACGGCTCGCCGATTTCGGGCAACCTCGACTGGGAACTGAAGGCCAACGACGAGGCTGTCAAAAACGGCTCGGATGCCGCCGGGACTACCGTCAGCGTCCCCGTATCGTTGCGCGAGGAGGGGATGTACCGTTTCTCGGTAACGGCTTCCAACGACAACGGCCCCTCGCCCGAGACACTGCTGACGGTATTCGTGGGCCACGACACCCCTGTCGCGCCCCAAGTCACCGCGTCGCTTGACGGCAACGTCGTGACAGTGACATGGGAGCCTGTAACAGCCGCTGTCAACGGCGGTTACATCAATCCCGAGAAAGTCACCTACCGCGTGACCCGCTATCCCGGGGCCACAGTGATTGCCGAGGCGGCCACCGGGACATCGGTAACCGACACAATCGAACTGCCCGAGCTGCTGTCGGCCTACCATTACACCGTCGAGGCGCAGTGTTCAGGCATCGTGTCGCAGCCGGGAGAGTCGGCCAAGATAATCGCCGGACACATCGTGCCCCCCTATACCGATGATTTCAACGACATCAAGAGCTTTGACTTCTACACTGTCATCAACGCCAACGGCGACGAAAACAAGTGGGGTCCCTATATCGGCAACCTCCAAGTGTCCTATAACTCCAGCCTCGCGATGGACGACTGGCTCATCACCCCGCCGGTGATGCTCGAAGCCGGAAAAGCCTACTGTCTCTCCATCGACGTGCTGACCGGCAGCGCCTCTTTCCCCGAGACATTCGAGGTGAAATGGGGCCGGGGCAACACCGTTGACGACATGACCCATACCGTAATTGAAAAACAATCGGTGGCCCATACCGTCTATGTCAACTACCGAGGCTATATCGTGCCCGAGGAATCGGGACTGCACTATGTCGGAATCCACGGATGCAGCGATGCCAACATGTACACGCTGTCCATCGACAACCTCGCCTTCGGCTCCGCGCTTAACGCCGGTGTTCCCGCCGAGGCCACAGACCTCAACCCTGTTTCGCGCACCAACGGCGAGCTACGGGCCGACGTGTCGGTAAAGGCTCCGTCGACCGACATCGCCGGAAAACCTCTCACGTCACTCGACCGCCTCATCGTCAAGCGCGACGGCAGTCCTGTCAAGACATTCGAGTCACCCGCCCCGGGCGAGGTGCTGACATTTGTCGACGATGTGCCCTTGTGTGACACCTACCGTTACAGCGCGGTGGCCGTCAACGCCTCGGGCGAAGGACCTCAGGTGGACAACGATGTCTATGTGGGTGTCCTCGCTCCCTCCGACCCGTCAAACGTCAAGATGGTCGAGACAGAAAACCCCGGCGAAGTGACCATATCGTGGGACGCTCCCGCCACCGACGAGAAGGGCAACGCACTCGACCCGCAGTATATCACCTACCGCATATACATTCAGGTCAGTCAGACTGAAATGGATGCCATATACGGCAACATAACGGGAACATCCTTTACTTTCAAGGCCATTGACAATGCTGACACACAGGAATTTGTGCAATATATCGTAGTAGCCGAAACCCTCGGTGGCCTATCCAACGGCATACCCACCTCCATGATGCCTGTCGGCAAACCTTACGCCGCCCCCTATCGCGAATCGTTCTCCTATGGTGCTCCGTGGTCAATTCTTGGCTCCAACGCAAACGGCGGCGCGGCTTGGCATCTCTTTGACGACGCTTCGGGCATTCCGTCGGCCGACGGCGACAACGGTTTCATCGGATCCGAAGGAAAATATGTCGGCGACTACGGCTCGCTGATTCTCGGCAAAATCGACCTGTCGACTCTCGAAACCCCCGCCTTGACATTCTACACCTACAGCATCACCGACGGGGACCAGCTCGATGAAAACGAAATCGAGATACTGGCCGCTGTAAACGGCGAGATTAACAGTGTGCGCACCATCAAGATTTCCGACTACTCGTCGACCGACGGTTGGGTCAAGATTCTCGTCCCGCTGACCGAATATGCCGGAAAAACCGTGCAGCTCCACTTCGTATCCTACGGCAATGTGTGGACCTACACGCTCATCGACGCGATAAGGGTCGACAACATGTATGACAACAACCTGAGCGTCACCGCTATTTCGGTTCCCGAGAGTGTCAAGGGCGGCTCGGAATTCAAAATCACGGCCGAAATCGAGAACAACGGCCTGACCGATGCCCGCGACTATACCGTTGACCTTTACATCGACGGCGAAAAAGCCGATTCGCAACCGGGAGTCACCATTCCCTCCTATGACAAGGCTTCTTTCACCTTCACCCGCGTCATCCCCGTCATCAATGACAAGCCTCAGACTGTCAAGGTCGTAATCGCCTACGCAGCCGACGAGTATCTTGCCGACAACGAATCAGAGGAAATCACCGTCACCCCCGTCGCCCCGACACTCCCCGCCGTTGACGCAGTCGAGGCCGAGGCAACCGACGACGGTATCACCCTCACTTGGGCCGAACCCAATCCCGCCGACTATATCCCCGACCCTGTCACCGAGACATTTGAGGGCGCGACCTCGTGGGCAACCGACGGCGCGGCCGGATGGACATTCGTTGACCGCGACGGCGGAGGCATCGGAGGATTTGCCGACGGAACCGAATTCCCCGGAATCGCCCAAGGCTCGGTACAGTCATTCTTCGTCTTCGACAACATGACCGAGGGTTTCAACGATTACTACAATAACGCGTGGTCAGGCTCCAAATTCCTCGCCTCGATGTTTTCCTACGATTACGCCAGCGGCAACGGAGTCAAGAACGACGACTGGGCCATCTCGCCCGAACTTTGCGGAGCGGCGCAGACAGTCTCGCTCTATGCCCGCTGCTATGATCCGACCTATCCCGAGACATTCGAGATTCTCTACTCGACAGGCAGCATGGATCCCGACGATTTCATCTTGGCAGGGAAATACACCGCCGCGTCGACTGACTGGACAGCATTCAGCGCGAAACTCCCCGACGGGGCAAAGCGCATGGCTATCCGCTGCACCTCTGACTTCCGTTTCCTCCTCTTTGTCGATGACGTGACATTCATCCCGCGTCCCGACGACAACGCCCTGACCCTGACCGGATACAACATCTACCGCGACGGTCGGCTTGCCGCTACAGTCGATGCCGGGGTCACGACCTTTGCCGACAGCGAGGCCGACCCGTCGGCCGAGCACAGCTACATGGTTACCGCGCTCTATGACAAGGGAGAATCGCGACCGAGCGATGCCGTTACGGCAGGAATGTCGGGAATCGGCAACATCTCGGCGGCAGCAATAGGCATCCGCGGCGGCAACGGCCTCATCACGGTTGAAAATGCCTCGGGCCTCGCTGTCAGCGTCTTCACTCCCGCGGGACAGACTGTCGCAACCCTCACCCCCGACAGCGACCGCGCGACCATCGCCGCCGCCCCCGGCCTCTACATCGTCCAAGCCGGAACGACGGTCAGGAAGGTCATTGTGAAATAAAGTAAAAAGTGAAGGGTGAAGATAATAGTTCTTCAGACCCCTTCACTTTTCACTTTTTACACCATCTTTCACGTTATACACCCTCCATGCGGGGTACTGAGACAAACCCGCAAAATGAAAAACGCTCCTCAAGTATGCAGTCTTGCGACTCACTTGAGGAGCTTGTTATCTTTATGAGATGAAAAAAGAGCGGCTAATCGCCGCTCTTTCCAATCGACTACTGTCGGTTTCTAAAATCGTTGCTTTCGCACTCGAAGTATTTCGTTAAAGAGGAAACTACCCTTTGTGGATACAAAGTTAAATATAAAATCTTTATCCCACAAATAACTAACGTATTTTTCGAAGAAAAAGTTTTAATGCGGTATTATCTTAAATCCCAGTCTCACCCCTTTGTAAGTATAAATGTGCTTGGCTATTACCTGAAATGCCGGATTCGGTCTTTCAGGATTAAGCACATACCGGCTTATGGGATACGCTATGAGGTCTGCAACCTGTAATCCGATGATGTTATCAGCCTTATACTTGAACTTGAAATTCTTAATCCTGTCGGTCAGTCGTTCAGGTGTTATCCATTTTGTGCCTGCTACACGAAGGCCATTGTAATACCTTAATAGCATCTGATTCTGATTTGGATTTCTGCGCTCAACCACTATCGACATCTTGCAATTACCGTTCTCGCAGTCGTCCATGTGAAAAATGGCACGTTCTATCAGATATTTGAGAGATAGACCATATACATCTTCCCCGGTATTGAATCTTTCGACAAATGGTTCCTTCATTATACAGCAGCACACTATCACATAAACACCCTCGGTACCGAGTATCTCATTTATGCGTTCATAAAACCGCGCTTTGACTGCCGGGTCAAGCAGGTTGACGAAAGCCCTGCTGTGATTCCTGATTTCTCTGGAATGGAAAATAACGCTCTCGTCCTGCCAAAGTTCTCTTTTAAGGCCATTGATTTCATTCTCCAGCCATTTCAGTTTATCCGAAGACACCAGTATGCCACACAAGGTAAACATCGGAAATGTCCTGTCGTACTTTTCCAGATTCGGGTCGCCGCACTCGTCGATGAACAGCGTATAGTGTTGCCTTCTTTGTTCAATCTCCATAATAATTTACAAAATTAATAAAAAGGCTGCAATATCGTATGGCACCAGCATTTACAAATACAAAATCTTAGCGAGTATTTCACTTTTGTCTTGTCGACAGGACAAAAACAGCCATCTTTTGTCTTGTCGGCGGGACAAATCGTTTTTTTGGTTATGTGGGAAAAATCGCTATCTTTGCGTGGAAAAACTATACCCATGAACCTAAAAGCCATATCTTTATCTGTCTTATCCATTATTGTCGCAGCAACGGCGACGGCTGCGGAGCCGGAGCGGTTTACCATCACCGGCCATGTGACCAACGTGCCCGACTCCACGGTCGTGGAACTGTGTCGGGAGGAAGGCAGGATGCTAAAGACGGTCGCACTCGACACAATCATAGACGGACGCATATTTTTCAGCGACACAATCTCGGAACCGAAACAGATGTACCGCCTTACAGGAGCCTCACGCGGACTGCCCTCCTATCTCGCCCCGATATGGGTCGAGCCGGGAGCCGAAATCACGATTACGGGCGATGGGACACTGTACCCGCTGTGGGATATAAGCAGCACGATTCCCAATCAAGCGAGCCGGGGGGCCTTGGTCAAGGCGACGCTCCCTGAGTTTGCCGAATTGCTCCAATGTTATGTCGAAGAAACCGAGGCCATAAAGCACCTTTACATAGACCTGAAAGGTGCCGAGGAATACCTGAAAGAGGGTTGGGACAAAATCAACTCGATCAGAGATGCTTACGGCCCTTTGGAAAAAGCGGTTGAAATCAAGAAACTCGCCTACATGGGGAGCGCGCCGATTGACGAAGTGTGGCTTGACGAATTTTCCTATTTTGCCGAAAACGTCTACCGCCACCCCGACAGCGAGCTGCGGGAGACGGTCATGGCAATTTTCGGCCGCCTGACTCCCGAGCAGCTTGAAACCGAGACGGGTCAAAAAATCAATGACTACCTGACGATGGAGAGTATCCTCAACGAGGGTGACAAGATGACCGACGGGACGCTCTATGACTTGCAGGGCAACGCACACACGCTGGGAGAACTTGCCGGGAAATACATTCTGCTCGACTTCTGGAGCCGCGGGTGCGGTCCGTGTGTCGCATCAATGCCCGAAGCCGACGAGGTAGCCGGGCAATATGCCGACCGGCTGGCATTTGTCAGCATATCGAGTGACCCCGAGGCCGAATGGAAAGAGTTTCTCGCGGGAAAAGAGTCCAAGGTGATTCAGTGGAACCAGCTGCTCGACGGTCAGCCGGGTCTTGCGGCGCGCTACGGCGGTTTCGCTGTCCCCCACTACGTCCTTATCTCCCCCGACGGAATAATCGTGGCCAAATGGAGTGGCTACGGTGCCGGCTCCCTGCGTCAGAAACTCTCGGAACAAATGAAAGATAAACGATAGGGAACGGACATATAAAAAATTTCTTTCTTTGGAGGCTTGCAAAAGGTGGGCGGATGTGCTATATTTGCACCATATATAACCTAACTGATTAATTTTCATGAAAAAGTTACTGACCATCGGGGCCGTATGCTGTGCGATGACTGCTGCCGCACAGTCGCAAGTCCCGTTCAAAACCCCCGTCATCCCTGCTGACCCTGCACTGGAGGCACGAGTGGAAAAGACTCTGTCACGAATGACCTTGGAAGAAAAAATCGGACAGATGACCGAGTTGCAGATCGATGTCATCGGTCGATACAATGCCGAAGGGAAATTTGAGACCGTAAAGGGTAAGATGGATACCGTGTTCGGTATATATAAGGTAGGCTCGATTCTGAACACACCCGCCTACTGTCCCGACCCGGCCGACTGGAACCGCATTATCGGCAGCATTCAGGAGTATTCGATGAAACACATCGGCATCCCCTGTATCTACGGACTCGACCAGAACCACGGCACGACCTATACCAACGGCGGCACACTGTTTCCCCAGCCGCTCAACATGGCCGCGACATTCAACGCCGACCTCGTGAGACACGGGGCCGAAATAACAGCCTACGAGACACGAGCCAGTGACTGCCCGTGGACCTACAACCCCACTCTCGACCTTGCCCGCGACCCGCGCTGGCCGCGATTCTACGAAAACTTCGGCGAAGACCCGCTTGTCAACGCCGTGATGGGCGTTGCAGCCGTGCGCGGTTTTCAGGGTGACGACCCCAACCATATCGGGCCTGACAATATCGCAGTGTCGGCCAAGCATTTCATGGGTTACGGCAGCCCATTCTCGGGCAAAGACCGCACCCCGGCCTACATCTCGCCGTCGGACCTGCGCGAGAAACATTTCGCGCCCTTCCTCGCCACACTCCGCGCGGGCGCGCTGACCATCATGGTCAACTCGTCGTCAATCAACGGCATCCCCGTCCACGCCAACGCCGAGCTGCTGAGCACTTGGCTCAAAGACGAGCTGGGATGGGACGGCATGATTGTCACCGACTGGGCCGACATCAACAACCTCTACACCCGCGAGAAGGTGGCCGCCAACAAGAAAGAAGCTATCGCACTGGCCATCAACGCCGGTATCGACATGGCAATGGAGCCTTACAACGTCGATTACTGCGACCTGTTGAAAGAACTTGTCAACGAGGGACGCGTGCCGATGAGCCGCATCGACGATGCCGCCCGGCGCGTTATTCGTCTGAAATACCGTCTCGGACTCTTTGACCGCCCCGACACTTGGCTGAAAGACTATCCGCGGTTCGGCTGTAAGGAATTTGCCGACGCGTCGGTCGAGGCCGCTACCGAGTCGATGGTGCTGCTGAAAAACGACCATGACATCCTGCCGCTTGCCGCCGGAAAGAAAATCCTCGTGACCGGCCCCAACGCCGACTCGATGCGCAGCCTCAACGGCGGCTGGAGCTACACATGGCAGGGCGACAAGACCGACAGCTATGCCGCTGCCTACAATACCATCCAAGAGGCGATGACCGCACGGTTCGGGGCTGACAACGTGACATTTATCCCGGGCCTGAGCTATGACTCCACCGGCTATTACGACAAGGTGGAACCTGACCGCATGGAGGAAGCTCTTGCCGCCGCCGCCAAGGCCGATGTCATCGTGGCATGTATCGGCGAGAATTCCTATTGCGAGACTCCCGGCAACCTGACTGACCTCAACCTCAACCCGGCACAGCGCGACTATGTGAAACGCCTTGCCGGCACATGGAAACCCATCGTGCTGATTCTCAACGAAGGCCGTCCGCGGCTGATTGCCGACATCGAGCCGCTTGCCGCCGCCGTGGTCGACATCATCATCCCCGGCAACTATGGCGGCGACGCGCTTGCCTCGCTCCTTGCAGGTGATGCCAATTTCTCGGGAAAACTTCCGTTTACCTATCCCCGCGAAATCAACTCGCTCGTGACCTATGACTACAAGGTCAGCGAGGAGGTGGGACGCATGGAAGGCGCCTATGACTATGACGCGCGTGTCAACGTGCAATGGCCATTCGGCTACGGCCGCAGCTACACGACATTCTCGTATGCCAACCTCCGCGCCTCGTCCGCGACATTCTCCCCTGACGCAAACCTGACATTCAGCATCGACGTGACCAATACCGGCTCGCGCGCGGGCAAAGAGGCAGTGTTGCTTTACAGCAGCGACTTGGTTGCCTCAATCGTGCCTGACAACAAGCGTCTGCGCGCATTTGAAAAGATAGAGCTGAAACCGGGCGAAACCCGCACCGTCACCTTCACCCTTCCGGCATCAGACCTCGCATTCGTGGGTGCCGACGGGAAATGGGTGCTTGAAGAAGGTGACTTCGTTATCACCGTCGGGACTGAAAAGGTTACCGTCAGCTGCACATCCACCCGCCGCTGGGATGTGCCCAACATCTGATTTACATAAACATAGATAAAACTGTGGGAGTCATCGGAATGACTCCCACAGTTTTTTTATTTTCCGATACGGAACTCGTTGAATTTCATCGTTATCGCGTCAAACGTCATGATGCGGTCTACAAGCAGGTCACCCGCTCCGGCGAGGTATTTCAGCACCTCGGTGGCCTGCAGGGTCCCTATCACCCCGACTACGGTGTTCAGCACGCCGTTGACCGAGCATGGGAGGTCGTCAGAAGGCAGCGTGCAGTCAAAAATCGAGCGATAATCGGCCCTTCCGGGCAGATGGGTGAAAAGTTGGCCCGAAAACCGCGATACCGAGCCGAATACGAGCGGCTTGCCCTCGGCCACGCACACGTCGTTGATGAGCAGCCGCGTGGCGAGGTTGTCGGTACAGTCGACTGTTATATCATAGGCACCGATGAGTCGGCGGGCGTTTTCAGCGGTCAGAGACTCGGTGTGCAGCTCGATGTTCACCCCGGGATTGATGCGGGTCATCGCATCGCGGGCCGACTCGGCTTTGAGCCGCCCGATGTCGGGCGTACCGTGCATAATCTGCCTCTGCAGGTTACTGAGCGACACGGTGTCAGGGTCGACGATACCGATTGTCCCCACTCCCGCTGCGGCAAGATAGAGGGCGACAGGGGAACCGAGGCCGCCGGCCCCGACGATGAGCACGCGACCTCGCCCTATCGCCTCCTGCCCGGGGATGTCAATCTCGCAGAGCGAGATGTGGCCCCGGTAGCGCATGGATTGTTCGCGGTCAAAAGTCATATCCACACTCGGCTATAAGTTTCTTGTCCTCGGCGACTTGTGAACCTATGGTGGTCAGCATGTCACCCATGATGGCGCCGTTGACGGCAATCTCCATCGCGCGGCGCTGAGTGTCACGCGACATCTGCGCGCGTCCCCCCGCAAAGCGCAACACGGCACGGGGGTGAATCATGCGGAAAATCGCGACAGTCAGCAGTATTTCGCGCTGTGACAACGGCTCGCAGTCCTGAAGCGGCGTGCCCGGGATGGGCTGAAGCACGTTGACAGGGATGGAATCAGGGGCAATATCCCTCAGGGCAAGTGCAAACTCGATGCGCTGCCCCCGAGTCTCGCCCATGCCGATGATACCGCCGCTGCACACCTCCATCCCCACCTCGCGGGCCATGCGGATAGTCTTTAGCTTGTCATCGAGCGAGTGGGTCGAGCAGAGGGCGGGAAAATGAGACGGAGCGGTTTCAAGATTGCAATGATAACGGGTGCACCCCGCCTTGTAGAGCTTTTCAAGCGACTCGCGGTCAAGCAGTCCCATCGAGGCACAGAGGTGCAGCCCTCCCTCATCGCGCAGCTGCTCGAAGTAGCTGCATGCCGTGTCGAGGTCTTTTCCGCTCATGGCCCTGCCGCTCGTCACGAGCGAAAAACGCCTGATGCCGTGGCGGCGGTTCATGTCGGCGGCATTCATGCAGGTCGAGCGGTCGACAAGCGGGTAGACGCTTGCCGATGTCTTGTAATGAGCCGACTGGGCACACCATTTGCAGTTTTCGGGACATCGTCCCGAGCGGGCGTTTATAATAGAACAGGAATCAAACTCACGGTTGAAAAAACGGCGCGTCACCTCGGCGGCCGCTTCGATAAGCTCATCGATACCCGCCTCGTCAATGAGGGCAAGTCCCATAGCCTCAGCCTCGGTCAGCTCACCCCCGGCAAGCACCTTATCTTTCAGTTCCGAAATATTACTATGCATATTGAATCTCTTTAGGCCGACAAAGTTACCAATTATTCCCGCAAATCAATAAAATTTAGAGGTTGTTTAAAAACAAA
>DLAR01000054.1 GCA_002494015.1 Porphyromonadaceae bacterium UBA7042
GTTTTATCGGACAGCAATATAAATATTACTATGCCGCCTTTATCGCCGTCAACGGTGAATACACTTGGGGCGATACCAAGTCGTTCACCACACCCGATGATGATTTCGTCGACCTCGGGTTGAGTGTGAACTGGGCCTCATGTAATGTCGGAGGAAAAGTCGAGAGTGACACCGGTATCTATTTCGCGTGGGGGGAGACTTCGGGCAAAGGTTCCTATTCGTGGGACAATTATTTCGACTCCCCTTATGATGGTGACGGCACATGGGCGGGATGTCGCCAAGTGACAGATGACATATCGGGCGGTTCGCGGGATGCCGCGGCTGCTGTAATGGGCGGCTCATGGCGCCTGCCTTCTCAGGATGAAATGAAGGAGTTGCTCGATAAATGTGACTGGGAATGGACGAGTATAAAAGGTGTCAGCGGCTTCAAGGTTAAGAGCCGCATCAACGGCAACAGTATATTCCTTCCCGCTGCCGGCAATTTTGACGGCACGTCGGTATCTAACCAAGGCTCTTATGGCGCCTACTGGACCGGGACGGTGCGTCCGTCATCTGATCACTCGACAGCAGGGAATCTCTATTTTGTAAAGAGCGTCAAGTCGACCCAGTGGGGCAACCGTTACCTCGGCCGTGTCATCCGCGCCGTTTGTCCGAGATAACGGTTTCTGACAAGCTGTTAATAAGGCAACGGCCCCATGCGGGGCCGTTGTTGTTTATTGTTCAGTCCGGGACGATGGATTTTTGCTGCCGTTGTTGTTTTTGTTGCGACGGTTGTTGCGGCGGCGTTTAGGCTGTTGCCGATTAGGCTGTGGGGAGGTCGTGGCGGCATCGGTTGTTTCCTGCGGCTTCTTTTTGTCTCGGGATGGTGCGGGACGGTCTTTGCGTCCTCGCGGGTTTCCTCCCCGACGGCCCTGATTGCGGTTCCCTCCCCGGCGGTCTGACTTTCGCTCGGGAGTATAGGCGGGTGTTTCACCAAGCTCGGCGGGAACTTCGTTTTTCTTGATTTCGTAGCCGAGGAATTTTTCAATGCGGCCAAATTTTTCCTGTTCCTGCCGGTTGACGAGCGTGATGGCTGTGCCGTCGGCATTGGCTCGGGCAGTGCGGCCGATGCGGTGGATGTAGTCCTCGGCCTCGCGTGGCACGTTGTAGTTTATCACCATCGATATTTCGTCGATGTCGATGCCTCGGGCAAGGATGTCGGTGGCGACGAGGATGTCGATTTTCCCCGATGTGAAGTCGTGGATAACCTCGTTGCGCTGTTGCTGTTCAAGGTCTGAGTGCATTTCGGCAGCCTTGTATCGGCGGCTGCGAAGTTCGCGTGTCAGTTCCTTTACGGCAAGTTTTGATGATGCGAAAATGATTACGCGCTTTGAACTGCGGGTCTTGAAAATATGTTTCAGAATGCCGGTTTTCTGTGAGTCGTGACACACATACGCGCTTTGGTCGATTTTTTCGGTCGGGCGCGAGATGGCTATGCTGACTTCCACCGGGTCGGTCAGGATTTCTTCGGCGAGGCGGCGTGTCTTGACCGGCATGGTGGCCGAGAACAGGAGTGTCTGCCGGTCAGCCGGGAGACGCTTTACAATCTGCATGATGTCGTCGTAGAAACCCATATCGAGCATGCGGTCGGCCTCGTCGAGGATGAAATATGTCACCCGTGACAGGTCGACATACCCCATCTGAATGTGGTCGAGCAATCGTCCCGGTGTGGCGATGACCACGTCGGCCCCCATTTTCAGTCCGCGCTGTTGGCGCGAAAATTCCGCGCCGTCGGTGCCGCCGTATATGGCGAGGGAGCTGACAGGCAGGAAATAGGCAAAGCCTTCCATCTGCCGGTCGATTTGCTGCACAAGCTCGCGGGTCGGAGCCATGACGATGCAGTTGATTGCGTCGTCGGGCAGGTGTCCGTCGGCGATGCTGTCGATTACCGGGAGAAGGTAGGCGGCGGTTTTGCCGGTTCCGGTCTGGGCGCAGGCCACGAGGTCGTGTCCGTCGAGGATTACCGGGATAGTCTGTTCCTGAATGGGAGTGCACTCGTCAAATGCCATTGCGTCAAGGGCATCGAGCACATCATAACTGAGGTCAAGGTCTTCAAATTTCATCGTGTGGTGTGGTTATCTCGCGGAGGAATCGAGTCCTCCCGACTCCAAGACCTCGAAATGAAGCCTTGGACTATGCAAAATTACTAAAATTATTCCATCTCGGCAAATATCAGTCAGCGAGGAAGGAAATAACGTAATGCCACTCGGGGCGAATGGAGGCTGCGTTATCAACGGTTTCCCATTTTCCCGGCTTGTCATTACCGGCCGCGAAATGGGTGAGTCCTATACCCATGTCGAGAAGTCCCGATTCATCATGAGTCGTACAGAAAAAGTGAACCGCGCTCCCTGTGGCGACTGCCCGCCACGGCTGTCCGTTGAGAGCCGAGGGTGCGAGGCGCATAAGTTCCAGCGCGGATGACCACTGCCGGTTGTCACCGATGTCAAACAGGTTGTCAAATGACCGACGCTTGCGGCTGCGGGATAATGTCTGCATCAATCTCGCCACTAACCGTTCCCGGTCAGCCGCGATGCCGAGCACGACTATTGCGGCGATACGCTCGTCGGGCGCGGGCGATGCCGCTGAGGCGACATCGTCTCGGGAAAACGTTCCACCGAGCCAGCAAGTCCCCAGTCCCTGCTGTGTGAGCCACAACACGATATTTTCCATCATCATCCCGGCGTTGACAGCCGCCAGACCGTCTATGTCACGGTAGATGAGTGCGAGACAGCATTGTGCTCCGCTGATGATGCCGTAGGTTCCCACGCGTCCTTCAAGACTCTGCTCAATCACGACTATGCGGGCCTGCTGTCCCGGCAGACACTGACGCGGTTCTCTGCACATCTCTCTCAACCGGGTCATGACCACGCTGTCAACCGCCTCCTTTTTATAAGTGCGCACTGAGCGCCTCGCCTCAACAGCCTCTCTGACAGTCATAATAACTACAATAATTTAAGAGGGTGTTTCATAACAAATGCTTTGTCAGTGACATCCTCATGTTTAAATTTTGAAATTAATATCTAAATGATGTTACTTTATCCTCATGGCAGCCTCTTTCGTTACCTCGTCATTACACCCCCGTCACATAGCCACAGCTATGCTCCCTC
>DLAR01000039.1 GCA_002494015.1 Porphyromonadaceae bacterium UBA7042
CCCACTGATTTTCTACTGACCCCATAAGTTTTCCACTAAAACGCTAATTCCCCATAGTACAGGGGTACCGAGAACAATAACTATGGCATATTGCAGCCACAGTTTCACTTTCTTCCGTTCCAGATAACGGTTAAGCGGGTTAAAGATGACCGAGAAGAACAGCACCGAGATAAGTATTACCCAAAATTCCATAATTTTGTAATTTTTCAATCACAAAATTAGACAATTTTTCGCAATAACAAAATTTATCCTGAAAACTTGCTCAAAAATCGTTTTTTTCAAGCATTATCACTCTATCCTCCACGGTTAATTTACCATTCAGCATCACCCTGTCGATTTAAGAGAGACAATTACAGAATAAATCTGAACAATAGCCGTTATATATACATATCACTAATCTACTATACTACAAATCTACAATGATAAAAAAAGCTATCTTTTTCACACTCTCCCTCGTCACCGGCCTACTGGGCGCAACAGCCCTGACAACCGCCCACCCATCGGTGTCTATACTCGGAGACTCCTACTCGACATTTGAAGGACATGTAGTCCCTGACACCAATGCCATCTGGTATTTCGCCGTACCGCCAACAGGACTTACCGATGTCGACAATGTGGACCAGACATGGTGGCGGCTGTTGCTCGGCAACACCGGCTGGAACCTTGAGCGCAACAATTCTTTCTCAGGCTCAACAATCTGCAACACCGGCTACCACGGGGAAGACTACAGCGACCGCAGCTTCATCACCCGCATGGACAACCTCGGGAACCCGGACATCATATTGATATTCGGTGCGACCAACGACAGTTGGGCCGACGCACCTATCGGAGAATACAAATGGGAAAACCAATCAACCGAAGATTTATATTCATTCCGTCCCGCACTGGGATTGCTGCTCGAAAAAATAACGCAGAATCACCCTGACGCAAGAATCATCTATATTCTCAACGACGGACTGAAAGAAGAAATCGACGCAGCCGTAAAAGCTGCATGCACACGCTACAACGTGGAACTCATAGAGCTTGACGGAATCGACAAAATCAACGGCCACCCGTCGGTCAACGGCATGAAACAAATAGCCTCGCAGATTGAACAGGCCCTCTGACCTCCCCGACAGAGGCACGCATCGCCGATTAATCATCAAAATTAACCATTCTTTTTCATTTTCATTAGCAAAAAAAATCGTAATTTTGCATTCTGCAAAAACAGAATCCGCAACATGTTTGAAATCACGGTTACACCTACCATAATAACTCTTTTAGCCGTAATAATAGCGGCGATAGCCTACATCCTTGCCGGGATGAACCGATATATCGCTTCAGTCAGGCGGCATGCCGTCCTATGCAATACCGCCGAAAAAGAGGATGACGGCAAAATCGAATATCCGTCAGCATCAATCATCGTTTATGCCTATGACGATGCAGAAAATCTCGAAAAAATTCTCCCACAACTTCTGACACAAGATTATCCGGCCCGCATGGAGGTCATTATTGTCAACGACGGCGCTCCGGCCGGAGTTGGTGAAGTCGTTGCCCGGCTGGAATCCCGGTTCAGCAATCTCTACATGACCTTTGTCCCTGACAACTCCCGCAATCTCTCGCGGCGCAAACTCGCTCTGACTCTCGGAATAAAAGCGGCACGGTTTGAAACCGTCGTTCTGACCTGCGGCAACTGCCGGGTCTTGTCTGACAAATGGCTGCGGCAGCTTGTGCGCCCCATCGCCCTTGGGAAAGAAATTTCAATCGGTTACAGCTATCAGGCAGTCATCAGGAACGATGACAAAGGCAATGAGAGTTTCCGCTCTCCGCTGTCATTGTGGAAATCGGTTGACACAATGTGGAACACAACCGAATACCTTTCTTGGGCAATCGCCGGACGCCCCTATCGCGGAACCTGCAACAACCTCGCCTACCGCCGGGCAGTATTCTTCCGCAACAAGGGATTTTCCAAATCGCTCAGTCTCAAATATGGTGACGATGATATTTTTGTCAACGAAGTCTCTACACGCGACAATACCGCTGTAGAACTCTCGCGCAACTCGATGATAGCCGTGATTGACGATGACCACGACAACCTGTTCAAGCGTGACCGCTTGAAGTATGGCTTCACCTCGCGGTTCCTCCCTGCCGGGGCGCGACGGCTGTTCGCGTCATCCTCTTTCGCTTGGTGGCTTGCCGTCGGGTGCGCGACAGCCTTGTCAATCATAGGATGGCCGTCAGTCATCCCCCTTGCGACAGCCACAATCCTGACTCTCATCCTGTGGATTACCACCTCGCTGACATGGCGGCGCACATCGAGAGTACTCCGTCTCCCATTCGGATGGGGTGGCATTCTCGTTTTCCCCCTGCTCATGATGTTTCATCCTGTACAGTCTCTTTATTACGCCGTTCTCGGCCGCCGTCACCGTTCATCCAACTACACATGGAGCTAACAACCCGGCATAACGCCGCCAATATCGGAACAATCGAGATAAACCGCCTCAGAATCAAGGCCCGTCACGGGGTTTTCAGTCAGGAACACGCGGTCGGAAATATTTTTGAAGTCAGCATCAAGATAATCTGTCCAATGGAAAAGGCACTCTTATATGATGCGCTGGAAGGAACTATAAGCTATGCCGAAATCATTGATGTCGTAAAAGAAATTATGCGCCAACCGTCGCAGCTCATCGAGCATGTGGCCTACAGTATAAAAAAATCGCTTCTTGCCGCCTATCCGCAGATTCTCGGAGGCGAAATACGCGTTGCCAAGCTACAGCCGCCCGTCAATGCCGAGCTGGAGGAAGTGGCAGTAACAATACCTGTTTAAACAATAATCATACATGTTATGAAAAAGATACCAGTATTACTCCTGACCGGTTATCTCGGCAGTGGAAAGACAACTCTCCTGAACCGCATTCTCGCCAACGAGCGCGGAATAAAATTTGCAGTCATTGTCAACGATATAGGCGAGGTCAACATAGATGCCGACCTCATTGCCCGCGAAGGGGTGGTAAATTCAGCCGACGACAGCCTTGTCCCTTTACAGAACGGCTGCATCTGCTGCACGCTCAAAATGGACCTTGTAAAACAAATCGAAGACCTCGTGGCCATGAAACGGTTTGACTACATCGTCATCGAGGCCAGCGGCATCTGCGAGCCGGAACCGATTGCCCGGACAATATGCACGATACCCGCCATCATAGCCCAAGCCGCCCCCGGGAGCGAACTGGCGCGCCGTCACCACGGCGACAATCTGCCCGTGCCTCAGCTCGACAGCATTGTCACGGTAGTTGATGCCCTGCGGTTGCGCGACGAGTTTGGCAGCGGTGAATCTCTGACACGCGACAACATCGACGACGAAGACATCGAAAACCTCATTATACAGCAGATCGAGTTCTGCAACATAATCCTGCTCAACAAGTCTGACGAAGTGTTGCCTGACGAGCTTGAACGCATCAAGTGCATCATCCGCGCCATCCAGCCTCGCGCTGAAATAATCGAGACAAATTATGCCGATGTGGATCTGTCGCGCATCATCAACACAGGGATGTTTGATTTCAACGCAGTGGCTACTTCGGCCGCATGGATTCATGAAATCGAGAAACCGGCCGACGAGCACCACCACGAAGATGACGAGAAAGGCCACCACCATCATCATCAGGAACATGAGCATGAGCATTGCGACCACGAGCACGGGGTGTGCCATTGTCACCACCACCACGACCACGAGCATGGCGAGGCCGAGGAATACGGCATCGGCACAATGGTCTACTACCGTCGCGACCCGTTCAATTTCGAGCGTTTCGACGCATTTGCCGCCCGATGGCCCAAAAGCATAATCCGCGCAAAAGGCATCTGCTACTTCAGCAACAATACCCCGATGTCCTACCTCTTTGAACAAGCCGGCAAGCAGAAAACGGTCAAGGAAACCGGCCAATGGTATGCAACAATGCCGGCCGACGAGCTTGAAGACATGCTCATATCTTACCCCGACCTTCGACGCGACTGGAAAGAGCCTTACGGAGACCGCATGATAAAACTTGTCATCATCGGGCAGCATCTCGACCGCCACAAAATCGAGGAAGAACTCGACAAATGCCTTGACCACAACGTAAAATTCTAAGATGAAACTGTTTATCTCGGCCGGAGAAGCCTCGGGCGACCTCCATGCCTCACAAGTTATCCGCGAATTGCGACGCATTGACCCGGGAGTGGAAATTACATTCCTCGGGGGCGATCTCATGGCCCGTGAAACGGGTCACGAGCCGCTTATCCACTATCGCAACATGGCGTTTATGGGGTTCACCGAGGTAATCAGGCACCTGCCGCAGATATACCGCAATCTCGGGACCGCAAAAGGGGCGATTTCACGGGAACGCCCCGATGCCCTGCTCCTTGTTGATTATCCCGGGTTCAACATGGAGATAGCCGCCTACGGAAGGGCACTCGGCATACCCGTCTATTATTATATCGCACCTAAAGTATGGGCATGGAAATCTTACCGCGTCAAGGCTTTGAAACGCGATGTCAAGCGCATATTCTCCATTCTTCCGTTTGAGCCGGAGTGGTTTGACCGTCACCGTCTGCAAGTGGAATATGTCGGCAATCCGTCGGTCGAGGAGGTCAACACCGCACTTGCCGCGCTACCTGAAAAAAGTGAGTTCCTGTCTCATCACAACCTCCCTGCCGACAAGCCGCTGTTAGCAATCGTGCCCGGCAGCCGACGCGGGGAAATCAAGTGCAACCTTCCCGTGATGGATGCCGTTGCCAAGCGGCATCCCAAACTGTGTCCGGTTATCGCGGGCGCGCCCGGCATCGACCTGTCGGTCTATCGCCGCTATTCCTCCCTGCCGGTCATCAATGCATCCACTCTTGAACTGATGGCCCACTCGCGGGCCGCACTTGTAACGTCGGGGACGGCATCGCTTGAATGCGCCCTTGCCGGGACTCCGCAGGTGGTGTGTTACCGCTCTATCGGATGGAAACCGGCCCACGACCTGTTTACCCACATCCTAAAGATACCCTACGTCTCCCTTCCCAACCTGATAGCCGGGCCTATAAGCGAAAAAGCCCGCAGAGAGCAGAACCGCAAAGGAGTCGTGCGCGGACACATCATCCCCGAAATGCTCGTCCACCACTGCAACCCCGACGAGGTTGACGCGCAACTTGTCCCCCTCTTGGGAAACACCGAGGAACGCGCGCGCCAGATAAGCGGATACGCCCGAATGCGCGGACTGCTTTCTTCATCAATGTCGGCAGCGGCAACAGTGGCCGCCCGGTTGAACGCCCTTGTCAAGACAGGGAAATAATCATCATCCCTCCTTTAAAAATTCTATTTCGTCGGCCATGCGGCGACAGATTCCGTCAGTCACGTCGCATCCCCGTTGCTGTTCAGCCAAAAGATATGGCTCGATTTCCCGCCACTTCTCCCCTATCAGGTTGAACATAAGCCGCAACGCCCCGTAACGGGTCAGGTCACGGTCACTGCCAGCAATAGACACCGCAATATCCATCGCCTCGGGAAGATGCTGCAAAAGGCGGTGACAAAGCACATCTGTGACTTCGGCCGACGGAGATTCCTCAAGCCAGCGACGGGCCTTCCCAGCACTCATCGCATCACGAGGGTGAACCATCGGAGCCATCAGCAGACTCTCACGACAACGACTGTCGGCCCACAGCTGGTCGGCCAACTCGGTTTCCACAGGAAACTCGTCGGCAATCGCGCGAATCTGAGGCAAATTTAGTCCGAATACAAGCGGATAAGGCGCGCCGCTCTTGCGCACGACATCAGCGATAATTCCGTTGCGCATTGCAAAAAAGCGACGTTTCAAAGTCTGGAATCTGTTAAATTCGGTCATGAACAATAAATTTTATTGCACAAATTTACATCTTTTTAAGCAAACTGAACGAGTTGTTTGTTATATTTGTGACTAATTTTCATCAATGCTTATGAGACGACTGATTTCATCAATTCTATCGATTATAACACTCGCATCGTTTGCTTCCGAGACTAATCCTTCGGTGGGCCTCGTGTTAAGCGGAGGCGGGGCGAAAGGCATCGCCCATATCGGAGTCATTCAGGCACTGGAAGACAATGACATCCCCATCGACTATATAACAGGTACATCTATGGGGGCAATAGTCGGAGGTCTCTATGCCGCGGGATATACCCCGGCTGAGATGATGGAACTTATCGGGTCAAAAGGCTTTACTGACTGGTCAACAGGGCAGATAGACGAGAAACTTGAATACTTTTTCTTGCAACCCGACCCCACGCCCGCGCTTTTTCTTCTAAACTTGGGAGAAAACGACTCGGCGAAAGTCGCGCCAATGCTCCCGACCAGCCTCATCAACCCGCTGCCAATGAATTTTGCGTTCATGGAGCTGTTTTCGGCCTATACAGCCCAGTGTGACGAAAATTTCGACAACCTTTTCGTCCCGTTCAGATGCGTGACATCCGATGTATATGCCAAGCATAAGGTAGTCATGTCAGGCGGCTCGCTCGGCGATGCCGTCAGGATGTCGATGAGTTTCCCGGTAGTGTTCCAGCCGATTGAATTAAATGGAATACCGATGTATGACGGAGGTATATATGACAACTTCCCTGTCGACGTGATGATGACCGAGTTTGCCCCCGACGCGGTAATCGGCGTCACCGTAGCATCGCCCAGCAAACCAGACTCTCGTAACATGCTCGACCAGCTCGAAAGCATGATAATGCAACCCAATGATTTCCCGTTCCCCGATGACCGCGGCATAAAAATCCACATCAATCTTGAACAATTCGGATTGCTCGACTTTCCGAAGTATAAAGAAATATATGCCATCGGCTACAAGCGCGGCATGGAAATGATTGATTCAATCAAAACCCGCATCCCTTCGCGTGTTTCAGCGCTGACACGCGATGTGCGCCGCGCGGCGTTTAAAAGCGCGACCCCCTACGTAGTCTTTGATTCGGTAACCGTCACAGGCGGCTCACGGAATCAGAACGAATATCTCCGCTCGCTATTCCCTCACAGCCGCCAAGAAAACGGAACCGACACATTCGGTCTGGCACGGGCCAAGGAGGCATATTACCGCGCAATCACCCCCGGAAAACTGCTGAACTTCATTCCCAAAGCCGACTATGACCCCGCAGACAGCATATTCTCCCTGCATCTGCGAGCCGTGGTCAAAGACCGCTTCCGAGTAGGGCTCGGAGGCTATATCTCATCCTCGACCAATAGCATGCTGTTCCTCACGGGAGGATATAACACCCTAAGCTATCATTCGCTCAACACCCAAGTGAAACTGTGGGTGGGACAAAGCTATCTCGCGGCCCTTGGCTCTGCCGAAATCATGCTTCCTACGGCAACGCCGGCATCGGTCGCTCTCGAAATCGAGGCTTCACAGCAGAAATTCCATGAGGCAGAGAAACTGTTCTTCGAGGCAAACGCCCCCAATTTCATCACCAAGTCAGAAGTATTCACACGCCTGCTCTACAAGATGGCGACAGGCCGCAGGGCCAAAGCCGAAATCGGAGTAGGTTACGGACACCTCACTGACCGCTTCTACCCCAAACAGATGTCGACAGACGCGGGCCGTGACCACGGAATATTCGATTTAGTCCAAGTGATGGCACGATGGGAGTACAACACTCTCGACAACCAGTTCAACCCCACAGGGGGAGCGCGTTATATCGGCGAGATACAAGGCGTGGGCGGACGCTTTGACTACCGGTCTGCTCCCGAGAATGACACCCGGGACTTCGACACCCACCCCGTGTGGGTTCAGGGACAGGCTTCAGCACTGAACTACTATGGCATAGGGCGGCATTTCGCAATCGGCACCGAATTTAACCTGTTATTGTCGACCCGCAAACTGCTTTCGAGCTATGATGCGTCCATCGTAGCCGCTCAGGCGTTCCACCCCACCCCGTCAAGCTATAATTCATTCAATCCCGCATTCCGGGCCAACAGTTTCGCAACTGCCGGAATCATCCCGGTGTGGAAACTGACATCGACAGTGCAGTTCCGAGGAAATTTCCACGCTTTCATGCCTCTGCGCAAGATTGAGTATCAGGGTGCCGGACAGGAACCTGTCTACGGACGCTGGCTGAGCAATCCGGAGTTTTTCGGCGAGATTGCCGCAGTGGTATCGCTCCCGTTCGCCTCTATAAGTGCTTATGGGAACTATACATCTTCACCCTCTGCCAACTGGAACTTGGGCATATCCATCGGGTTCTTCCTTCTCGCCCCCCGTTTCCTCGGGAATTAGAGGTCGTTAAAAAACGACCTCTTAATCCCACGCTTAATTCAAGCTTGCGCAATGCCATGCCGAGGGCAGGCGCAGAACGATACATGACAGAGTGTGTATGGCCGTATAAGAACCGACACAAAGCATCACGCGGCTAACATGGTCATCGGCTTGCCGCTTTCGTGTCAAAGTGGAGAAAGGAATCCCCCTATGATCGCTTTTGATGTCGAAATCAGATAATACGGATATTATTCCATGGCATTCTCATTTACTTTGGAAAATAATTCGTAAATTTGCGTTGAAATGACATCTCATCTGAAGTTCCTGATATTATTCTGTTTTTTCAGTTTCAATATATTGACTGCATCTGAAAAAACTACGGCTGATTCTCTCATGAACCAGTTGGACGAAGTTATAGCCAACAGGGCGATATATTTGGAGAAGAAAGAAGCTCGTTTGAAAGAATTGTCCGAAACCTTAAATAAAGCAACAACTGACAGAGAGCGTTTTGACGCACTTTCCAATCTGTATGACGAATATCATTCGTTCAATGCCGACTCGGCTTATAACATAAGTCTGAGCCAAGAAAAAATAGCTCGCAGAATCGCTGATCCGATATTGACAGCCCAAGCAAGGCTGCACCGTGCGGATATACTCAGTGCCACCGGCATGTATCACGAGACTCTTGAGCTGATTGATTCGATAAAGTTTGAAGAATTACCCCAATACTTGCATCCGTACTATTTTCACATAAAGCGCACTGTGTATGGCCGTCTGGCTGATTTTGCAGCCTTCGAGCCGGAAAAAGAAAGATACAGCAATCTCACCAAAATATATCGGGATTCCATAATAGCGACTAACGAGGTTAATTCGTTGGCACATATCATCACAAAGGCAGATTGTTTCAATATCAATGGCAATCCCCGGGCTGCTGTCGATGTCTTAAACGCTTTCATGACCAATAATGATCTGTCAGAGCATGAAAGGGCCATTTGCGCTTGGACACTTTCTGATTCTTATGCAAGATTAGGCGACAGAGACAAGCAAAAAGAGCAGTTGCTCATATCTTCCATATCCGATTTGAAATCCTCGGTAAGAGAATATATGTCCCTCAGGCAACTGGCACTGTTATTATATGAAGAAGGTGATTTAAACCGGGCCTATGATTTCATGACAATAGCTGTTGACGATGCCACAAAATGCAATGCCCGCCAGCGCATCGTGGAACTGAATGATTCATACCCTAAAATAAACGGTATCTATGTCAATACAGTTGAAAAACAAAAGGACTTTCTCAAAAGAACAATCTTTATCATAACCGTATTGTCATTTGTCTTACTTGCATTGTTGTTTTATATGCGCAAGCAGATGCAACGAATCACCAGAGCACGCAAGGCAATCGAGGATGCTTATAATCAACTCAATGTATTGACCGAGCAGCTAAAGACTTCAAATGACAATCTGAGCGAGGCCAACAATGCAATTGCTGAAATATCGGAGTTGAAAGAGGTATATATAGGCAGATATATGGATCAATGCCTTGTTTATATTGACAAACTTGATACTTATCGTAAGTCGATAGGAAAACTGTTGAACTCAAACAGGATAGATGACCTTAAAAAACTGCTGAAATCAACATCGCTGGTTGATGACGAGCTAAAATTGTTCTATGAACAATTTGACAATACATTCCTAAGCCTTTTCCCGTCATTTGTAGAAGACTTCAACAAGCTGCTCTTGCCGGAGGAAGCCATTATCCCCAAAAAAGAAGGTTCACTTAATACTGAATTGCGGATATTCGCCCTCATAAGGCTTGGCATATCTGACAGCGACAGTATTGCAAAATTCCTGAGATATTCATTGACCACGATATATAATTACAGGACAAAGGTCAGAAATAAGTCATTAGGAGACCGAAATAAATTAGAAGCCGAAGTCTTGAAAATAGGCCGGTCAAGGCATGGCATGAATTAGAGGGCGTTTCATGACAATACAACCCATAAAATCAGCGCGGCTCTATTGTGAAAATAGGGGTTGCTTTATATAAAACACTTTATCGGTACTACTTTATCAGGGCATCCGTCAACCACTATCTCGTTGATAATCAAAGTCATTCAGATTTAAAGCCGCTACATTTTCAGTTTATATCATTGACACTCTTTAATTCAATACATAACTTTGCAAAAGTTAACAACTAACCCAAAATCTAACTATCACAAAACAAATGGCAAAAAGTAACAGTAAACTTCAGTCTCTGTTTTTGATGGTATTTATGCTAACCGGCGCACAGATTATGTCAGCCCAGCAGATAGATATCAACGGAACAGTGACTGATTCCACAGGCGAACCCCTGATAGGGGTTAGTGTAACGGTTCCCGGCACAGCAATGGGGGCCGCCACTGACTTTGACGGCAAATACAGCCTTCAAGCCGATGCAAAGGCGAAACTGAGGTTTTCTTACGTCGGTTATGAAACGCATGAAGAAGCTGTCAACGGACGGAATGTAATTGATGTCGTGATGAAAGAAGATTCAGAAGTTCTGAGTGAAGTAGTTGTAATCGGCTATGGAACTATGGATAAGAAAGAACTTACATCTGCAATTTCTCATGTGGGCGAAAAAGATTTTCTATCGGTAAGCTCTCTTGACCCATCAATGATGATTCAGGGGAAAGTGCCCGGCGTATCAATCACCAACACCGGAGCCGGCGACCCCAACAATCAGGCAAGTATACAGATACGCGGCGTATCGTCACGCTCGGCCGGTCTTGGCCCGCTGATTGTTGTCGACGGTGTCCCCGGCGGTAACCTGACCAATATCAACCCCAACGACATCGCCTCGTTTGACATCCTGAAGGATGGAGCTGCTTCGGCAATATATGGTACGCGAGGCTCAAATGGCGTTATACTTGTCACAACGAAGAAAGGCAGCAAGGACGGCAACACTCACACATCTTATTCAGGCACATTCGCATGGGACAAAGTCAAGAGAGAGCTTGATATGATGAGTGCTCAGGATTATCGTGATGTACGTCTCGGCTGGGGCGACCGCGGGGTTGACCTTGGTGGAAATGTTGACTGGCTTGACGCTGTGACAAGGACGGGCTTTACCATGCAGCATACTCTGACAGTCAGCGGAGGAAACGAACGCAGCAATTATCGTGTAAGTGCGGATTATCGCAATGCCAATGGTATCGACCTTCGTTCCGCCCGCGAGGAATATGGAGCACGGGCATCGGTCATGCACACGACCAAAGGCGGTCTGTTTACCATCAGTCTGAATGTCGCTCCTCGTATTATTTACAGGGATAATGCTGATTGGGGCGTCTTCTGCAACGCCATTGAGGCCAATCCGACAACGCCGATAATGGACCCGGAAAATCCTAACCTATACTATAATTTCCAAGGTCAGGTTGTGGGCAGCAACCCTGTCGAACTTCAGAAGCTTGAGAAAAATCATTCCGACACAAAACTGCTCGATTGGGACGGCACAATCAAGCTGAACCTTCTTCCGTTGCTTGCGAAAGACGGTATCAGCAATCATCATCTCTCAACCCAAATTATGTTTGCAGACCATCAGTACAGCAACAATGACTCATGGTTTCGTCCATCCACGAGCACAATTGCAATCAACGGCGGTTATGACGGCGAAGCAAGCCGCGCTTATTCAAAGGAGCGGCAGTATGTAGTTGAATGGCTGGCAAATTACAACACTCAGATTGCCGAAAAACATAACATCAAGGCAATGATAGGATATTCTTATCAATATTCACAATACTCCGGTTTCAATGCGTCTAATAAAGATTTCCCAAATAACGGACTCGGATCTGACAACCTCGGATCCGGAGAACTGGCAAAAGAAGAAGGAGAAGTCCTTATGGGCAGCTATCGGAATGATTCCAAACTTATTTCATTTTTCGGACGAGTAAGCTATGACTTTGAAGGCAAATATCTTTTCACAGCCTCACTACGTCACGAAGGTTCGTCCAAATTCGGCAAGAATAATAAATGGGGCGATTTTCCCGCCGTATCAGCCGGCTGGCGTATATCTCAAGAGTCTTTCATGCAGGACATTGACTGGATTAACGACTTGAAAATCCGTGCCGACTATGGCGTGACCGGCAATCAGGACTTTGGAAGTTATCTCTCTCTTAACACCATGTCGGGTTTTGGATACTATTTCTATAACGGCAAGTATTTCCAAGTATGGGGACCCTCCAAAAACGTGAATCCCGACCTGAAATGGGAAAAGGGCAAAAACTTGAATGTGGGTCTGGACTTCTCCTTGTTCGCAAACCGTTTCTATGGCTCTCTCAACTATTTCAATCGCCGGCAGCAAGACCTCCTCGGCAATTATAAGGTGTCGGTGCCTCCCTATCTGTTTGACGAGACATTTGTCAATGTCGGAACCATGAAAAATACCGGCTTTGAGTTTGACCTGAATTTTAATGCTGTCAATGCTACAGATTTTTCTTACAACTTTAATGTTGTCGGAACGGTAATGAGCAACAGATTTGTCGATTTCAGTAACTCGCAATATGTCGGTCAGGATTTCTATAATGTCTGCGATACCGGGGACCCTTATCCGTTCTACAGTCTCCAACGCATTGAAAAAGGCAAATCCTTAGGCAACTTCTATATGTGGAAATATGCCGGCATAACTACAGGCGGAGACTGGCTTGTATATGACAAAGATGGCGATATAATCCGTGCATCCCAAGCCACTGACGAAGACCGACAGGTTGTTGGCAACGGTATGCCTAAATTTACGATGTCGACCAGTCATAACTTCCGTTATAAGAATATTGACCTCGCACTGTTTTTCCGTGGCGCATTCGGATATGACATTTTCAATATCCACGACTTCTATTACGGCACGAGAAATTTCTCCGGGAATGTCCTGAAAAAAGCCTATGGTAAGAATTTTGACATCAATCCCGACGCAAATCCCGTGGTAAGCGACTATTTCCTCGAAAGAGGTGACTATTTCAAGCTCGACATGGTCACACTCGGCTACACGCTGCCGACCCAAAAATGCCGTTTCCTTGACCGGTTCAGGGTATACGGTACAGTGAAAAATGTCTTTACTCTGACTAAATTCAGCGGCGTTGACCCCTCAACCTATCAAGTAAACGGCCTGACTCCGGGCGCACAAGGATCGAGAACTTATTATCCTTCTACAAGACAATTCATCGTAGGGGTGCAACTTGATTTCTAATAACCGGCAAAAACTGACAATAATGAAATTTATAAAACATATAGCGACTGCTGCTTTATGCATGATTGCATCAGCCAGCTGCACCGACTTGGATGAAACACTTTATGATCAGGTCGGAACACAGAACTACTACAATACAAAAAATGACGTAATCCGTGCGGCATTTCGACCCTTTGAGCACGCATTCTGGAGCATTGGCAGCCGCCATGTCCTCAATGAACTGTCAGCCGACCAACTGATAACCCCTACCCGTGACGGATGGTGGGATGATGGAGGCAAATGGCGTCGACTTCATTACCACCAGTGGAATGTCGAGGATGGCGGAGATGCGCAGACCGAGTGGAATGGTTGTTTCCAAGGCATCATGCAGTGCAACTATGTCATTGAGGATCTTGCACAGCTTGACCCGGACCGTTTCGGTTTCTCCCGGCCGGAGTTTGACAACATCAATGCTCAGTGTCGTGCTCTCCGTGCATGGTTCTACCTACGCCTGCTCGATGCTTTCCGCAATATCCCGCTCGCTGTCAGCTACAGCGACGTGTCACTCAACACCGAGACTCAGGTAGCGCCCAAAGTCATCTTTGAATTTATCGAGTCAGAACTGAAAGACTGCACATCTTTACTTGCAAAGAAACCCGGACTTGGTGCCGGAGCCAATATTCAGGGACAATGGACTCAGGCGGGAGCCGCCGCTCTTCTGGTGAGACTGTATCTTAACGCCGAAGTTTATATCGGTGAAAACCGTTATACGGATTGCGAGAAAGTCGCCCAAGATATTCTTGACGGTATATATGGCAATTATGCCGTCGCCGACCGCTGGGATGCTGCCTTTGACTGGGACAATGACCAGTGTGATGAAGTTATCTTCGGATTTCCGGCCTCTCAGGGTTATTCCTATTGGCATTATCAGGGAGACACCTATTGGTGGACTGTCCCAGCGCGTGCCCGCTATTATTTCGGAGACAAAAAGGCAAAGGCCGGAGACCACAACACGAAATATGCCGCCTCACCGTCATATGATCTCGACGGAAATCTCTATCCCTATGAGCTTGGCATGCCGGTTCAGAATTTCAGGAAATACCCCGGCGATGAGCGAATGAAACTTTATCGCAATCTTGGAGACAGCCGTCGTGAAGGCATGTTCCTGTTCGGCTACCTTGAATACACCGATGAAAATGGCAAAAAAGCGCGTGTCCGTGCGCCGGAACAGCCCTATGACCTGTATATCCGTGACGCTGTCGGCAACTTCCAGAGTATGGCTCCCGACAAATGGCCCGCAAACAAGACAAGCAACCTTATGAACGGAGACCATAATTCAGGATGGCATTTCGCCAAATATCCTTTCTATAGTGACGAAGACGCGCATCAGATGGAAAGTGATTACACCGAGATAAGACTGCCCGAAGTCATCTATTCGCTTGCCGAATGCAAGCTGCGTTCCGGCAAAAAGGCGGAAGCCGCCCGGCTGCTCAACAGCGTCAGAAAACGCAACTATCCCGAAGACAATCATGCCGAGGTGCTTTATTCGCCTGAGGGGAAAGCTCAACTTGATGAAAAAGAAATTCTTGCAGAATGGGGACGCGAATTTTTCGCCGAGAGTCGCCGCCGTATCGATCTGATACGTTTCGGCAAATTCAGCACCGGAACATGGTGGGACAAAAACCCGGATGCGGACAGCAACACTGAAATTTTCCCGATTATGAGACCGATTCTTAATTCCAACCCTTCTTTGGTGCAGAATCCGGGCTATAGCAAGTAATTTTTACAATCTCACTGAAAACAAATGAAACTAAAGAATATATTATATGCCTTTACCGGCTTGGCAATTGCCTCGTCCGTGACCGGTTGTGATGGAGAGAAAGACCTCATCATCATCGATGGCAATCTGCCAATCAAGACATCCACTCTATATATGGTAGGCGATGCCACTCCCAACGGGTGGAGTATAGACGCACCCACCGCATTAGAGGCAAGTAAAGAAGACCCGCTGGTGTTTACATGGGAAGGCACCCTTAATGCGGGCGAAATGAAACTGTGTCTGACATCAGGCAGTTGGGACGCCCCCTTTATCCGTCCGATGAGCAATGGGGACGAAATTGGCAAGGCTGAAATCTCAGGTGCTGAATTCCAGATGCATGCGGGTGACCCCGACGAGAAGTGGAAGGTGACCGACGCCGGTGTGTATCATCTTACTTTCGACCTCCGCAACTGGACTATGAGCAGCACATGGCTGCGAGGACAGGACGCTCCCGAGATTAAACCGATTGAAACCGATGTGCTTTATATAGTCGGCGATGCTACCCCCGCAGGATGGAATATTGATGCTCCTGTCGCTCTTGAAAAGAAATCGGCATATATCTTTGAATTTGACGGACCGCTGATGGCAGGTGAATTCAAAGCATGTATAAGCACGGGCGACTGGGGTGTGGAATTTATCCGCCCGCTGTCTGACGGCTGCAAGATTGATAAGTCGGGTGCCGAGAGTGACGACTTTGTATTTGTAGCTAATCCTGACCATAAGTGGCGTGTGGCCGATGCCGGCATTTATCATCTGACATTCGACCTTGAAAAATATACGATAACAGCAATTTTTAAAGAGGAACTCGCTAATGACAAGAATCCTATCGAGTCAGCAACTCTCTATATGATTGGTGATGCGACACCGGGTGGTTGGAGCATGGACGAAGCAACCGCATATACGGTATCTGACGACAACAAGTATATTTTCTCTTGGGAAGGCGAGCTTGTCGAGGGCAGCATGAAAGCCTGTCTTGAACCCGACGGCACATTCTCATGTCCTTTCATCCGTCCCGTCACGGCAAATTGCGAGATTTCTTCAAGCGGCGTGGCTTCTCCGGATTTTGTGTATACCACCAATCCTGATGACCAATGGCGCGTGACAGAGGCCGGAACCTACAGAATAATTTTTGACCTTGAAAACTGGACTATCTCGGTCAAATCAATTGCAGGAAATGATGACGAGACCGAGCCGCTTGAAACCACTACCCTCTATATGATTGGCGACGCTACCCCCGGCGGATGGAGCATGGATGATTTGACGGCTTTGACTGTAGACAGCAATGACCGATATGTTTTCACATGGGAAGGAAACTTGAAAATAGGAGAAATGAAAGCGTGTCTCCAGCCCGACGGCACTTTTTCCTGCCCCTTCCTTCGCCCCTCTGTCGACGGATGCAGGATTGGAGAATCCGGGGTCGCTTCTTCAGACCTGATATATACCACAGACCCTGACAATAAGTGGAAAGTTGAAAAAGAAGGTCGATATAAACTGACATTCAATTTGAAAAAATGGACTATTGAGGCTGATTACCTCGACTAATACCAATAAATATGATGAAAAAAATGACAATATTGGCTGCCTTGGCTGCCGGCATAGCGTTTGCGTCATGCAGCAACGAAATAGAAATGCGCTATCCTCCGAAGTATGAACTGCCCGAACTGCCCACTGTGGAGGGAATCCACACATACAAGGCGCCACTCTACTGGAGCGTGTATGAATACTGCTATGAACTGGAGCAGAACGGTGTGGCCAATTCTGACATGGATATCACCCCTGACGAATGGGACAAAATAATCGACTGGGTGGCAACCGACCTCAAACCTTATGGATATGACATGGTGTGCACCGACGGTTTCATCCCCATGCCTGCCAATGACAAGTCAGGCTATATGACCCACTATGGATCCATGTCGCTCAAAGACCTTGTGGCAAAATGCAAAGCCAAGGGTCTTAAAGTGGGAGTCTATGATAATCCGTTGTGGATTCACGGACCGAAGGAAACAAAGATAGAAGGAACTGACTATACCTTTGGGCAGCTCTATTATGACCATTCCCACACTATAATGAACCCCTCGGCTGAAAACATGTGGTTCAACTGGGTGGTAGCCGAAAACCCCGGTGCGAAAGAATATATCGATGGCTTTTTCAAGCACTATTCCGAACTCGGCATCGACTATATCCGCATGGACTTTCTCTCATGGTATGAGGACGGCAAGGACCGCAACATCGGAATTGTCGGCCACGGGTATGGCCGGGAGTCATACGCCCGCGCGTTATCCTATATAGCGGAATCAGCTAAAAAATACGGCATCTTTACATCGCTTGTTATGCCTCACTTATACAATGATGCGGAAGTCGAGTCCAAATACGGCAACATGATCCGTATTGTAAGCGACACGGCCGGCGGAGGATGGTGGCACTGCTCTGCACAGGATAAGGGAAAGTCTTACACCACATGGCCTAACTGCATGAACATGTTTGACGGCTTTACTTATTGGTCACATATTTCCGGACGCGAGAAGGTTATTCTGGACGGAGACTTTATCCGACTGAACAAATTTGACACTGATGCAGAGAAAGAGACTGTCGTCTCGCTGCAACTGATGGCAGGCGGACCTGTTACCGTAGCTGACCAGTATAACACAATCGGCGATGATGTCAGATTCTACACAAACACCGAAATACTTGAGCTCAATGCTGACCGATTTGTAGGCAAACCACTCTCCGGCAAACTTGGAGACCGCGACAATGAAATCTGGTATGGGCAGATGTCTGACGGAGACTATGTCGTGGGACTATTCAACCGAGATGACAATTCTCGCCCCTACTCAATCAATTTACAGGACCTCGGAATAAGCGGGGAATGGAAACAACGTGACTTGTGGCTTCATGCAGATGAAGGTGTTTCTTCAACAATTAAAGCTACGGTTGCTCCTCATGGCTGTAAAATCGTAAGACTATCAAAACAAACCAATAACTAATTAACCAACAATGAAATACAATTTACATTCTGCCATGATGACCATCATGGCAGGCATGAGCCTCGTTTCTGTCCCAAGCGCGTCAGGTGCGGAATTAAGTTCCCCTAACGGCATTGTGACAGTTCATGCAGATGTGATTGACGGTGTCCCGACATACAGTGTCGATTATAAAGGCAAGACTGTAATCAAGCCGTCAACCCTCGGACTGGAACTTGCCGATGGCCCTGACATGACAAGCGGTTTTAAACTTCTTGAAACCAAAACCGCAAGTTTTGACGAAAACTGGAGTCCTGTGTGGGGCGAAAACAGTACGATAAGAAACAATTATAACGAACTGCTTCTTCGTCTCGACCAGCCCGGTGATTATAGAAAAATGGACATTCGATTCCGGGTATATGATGACGGTGTCGGTTTCCGTTATGAATTTCCGCAGGAAGGCGTTTTGACCTACTTTATCATAAAAGAGGAAAAAACCCAGTTTGCAATGAACGGCGACCATACGGCATGGTGGATTGCCGGTGACTACGACACTCAGGAATATGATTATACCGAATGTCGTCTTTCTGAAATACGCGGCAAGATGAAAGAGGCCATTTCCAGCAATGCCTCGCAGACTCAGTTTTCCCCAACCGGTGTGCAGACGTCTCTCCAGATGAAAACTGACGACGGGTTATACATCAACCTGCATGAAGCGGCACTTGTCGATTACTCTTGCATGCATCTTGAACTTGATGATAAAAATATGGTTTTCACATCATGGCTTACTCCCGACGCCGAAGGCAACAAAGGCCATCTTCAGGTACCATGCCATTCACCGTGGCGCACTGTGATGGTGAGCGATGACGCCCGCGACATACTTGCGTCCAACCTGATTTTAAATCTTAATGACCCGTGTGCCTACGATGACACATCGTGGATTAAACCGGTTAAATACATCGGCGTATGGTGGGAAATGATCGGAGGCGGCAAACAATGGTCCTACACATCCGATCTGCCATCCGTCAAACTTAACAGCCTTGACTACACCCAGACAAAACCACACGGACAACATCCTGCCAATAACGACAATGTTAAGAAATACATTGACTTCGCTGCCGAGCATGGTTTTGACCAAGTCCTCGTAGAAGGCTGGAATGTGGGATGGGAAGACTGGTTTGGCCACTCAAAAGATTATGTGTTTGACTTTGTCACCCCATATCCTGATTTTGACATAGAAATGCTCAATGAATACGCTCATTCCAAAGGCGTAAGACTCATGATGCACCATGAGACATCAGGCTCTGTGCGCAACTATGAGCGCCACATGGACCAAGCCTATAACCTTATGGACAAATATGGCTACAATGCTGTCAAGAGCGGATATGTCGGCAATATGATTCCGCGAGGAGAACACCATTACGGGCAATGGCTAAACAATCACTATCTATATGCGGTAACCGAAGCTGCAAAACACCATATCATGGTTAATGCGCATGAAGCAGTCCGCCCTACCGGCCTTTGCCGCACCTACCCTAACCTTATTGGCAACGAAAGCGCAAGAGGCACTGAATATGAATCGTTTGCGGGAAATAAACCGTCTCACACCACTGTTCTTCCGTTTACGCGTCTGCAAGGAGGCCCAATGGACTATACTCCGGGAATTTTTGAAATGGACATGAAGAAGATTAATCCCAACAGTCAGGGTCATGTAAACAGCACACTCGCTCGACAACTCGCCTTGTATGTCACAATGTACAGCCCGTTACAGATGGCGGCCGACGTACCTGAGGTCTACAACCGCTTTCTCGATGCCTTCCAGTTCATAAAAGATGTTGCCGTGGATTGGGATGAAAGCCATTATCTTGAAGCCGAGCCGGGACGATATATAGTAGCCGCCCGAAAAGCCAAAGGTAAAGAAGACTGGTATATCGGTTGCACAGCCGGTGAAAACGGTCATGAATCGACTCTTTCATTTGATTTTCTTGACAAAGACAAGAAATATGAAGCAACGATATATGCCGATGCCGATGACGCTGATTATCTCACCAACCCGCAAGCATATACCATCGTCAGGAAAAAAGTAAACCACAAGACCAAGCTCAAGATGAAAGCAGCTCCCGGCGGCGGTTATGCAATTTCAGTCAAACCTCTTTAGAGGTTGTTTAATAACAAAT
>DLAR01000038.1 GCA_002494015.1 Porphyromonadaceae bacterium UBA7042
GTTTTATATAAATGCTTTTGTCACACCCGTTTTCACGCGTCGGATTTAACAGTTGTTATGAAACGCCCTCTAAAAATATTTTTACGCATAGCTGTGGAGGCCCGACAGGAAGAAATTGACACCGAAGTAGGTAATCAGCACTGAAAGAAAGGCGGCGAGAAAATATGAGTGGACGAAACCCGCCCGGTTGAATCGCGGAAATGACGTGGCATGGAGGGGCAGGGCATAGACGAGCATCGTTATTAGCGCCCATGTCTCCTTGGGGTCCCATCCCCAGTAGCGGCCCCAAGACTGGTTGGCCCAGACAGCACCGATGAAAATGCCGGCGGCAAGGAGGAATACGGCAGGGTAGAGCATCACGCGGCTGACGGTGGCGAGACGCTCGGATGCGGCTGTTTTCAGTCCGATAATCATTGCCGCTACCGAGTCAAGGGCCATGAACGCGAGCAGCGAGTAGGAAATCATGATTACCATGACATGGATGCTCAGCAGCGGGGACTGGAGCACCGGCATCAGGTGGGTTACCTGCGGGTTTTTCTCTCCCATCATCGCCACCGTCATTGCCATTCCGGCGATGATGAGCGACGCGGGCCGCATGATGTAGATGCGTCGGCTGAGGATGAGTCCGGTCAGCAACGCAGCCCATGCAAGAGCCAGCATGGTCTCGTGGCCGTTGCCCAGCGGCAGCTGGTTGCCGATGATGCCGCGTAGGGTTATTATTAATGAGACATAGAGAAAAAGTAAAATGCTGACGGTTGAAATGGCGGTTGTCACGCCCCGGTGCGGGAGAATCCCCGATGCCGTGGCGCGGCAGAAGAAGAAAAACGCGATGATGCCGCACACAATGGCGGTGATGGCGGCCGGCAGGGTATGCGACACCCTGTTGTAAATGATTTCGGCCCGGTATCGGAGCGAGCCGGGGCCGTAGCCGGGGCCGAGGATCTCAACCTGACGGGCGGCTATGCGGGCCAGCACCTCGTTGGCCGAAATATTGCGGCCGTGGGCGATTTCACGCGCGACAAACTCCATGCTGCCGATAATGAAACGCCAGTCGTCGAGCGAAATGTCGGCCGGACGGTCATCGACCCAAGAAAGCCATCGGACCGAGCCGTCGTCGAGGCGCATCGGGTAGATTTTCATCGCCGAGCCTGTGCAGACGGTGCTTATCAGCGCGGTTTTCTCGACCGCCTCGCGGATGTTGCGGTCGCTGATGTCGGCATTGTCGAGCAGAAACCGCCCTGCCGAGTAAAAATCGTCAAGCGAGGCATATTTACCCTCTGTCCCGATAATATCTTTGATTTTCCCACCTTTGACCGCTATCATCGGCTCGTGTTTCCAGTCGTTGTAATAAAAAATCCACCCGGTCAGTACCTGTTCGGCGGTGAGGCCACGATAAGTGTCGCTGCCGTAGAGCTTTATGCAGAAATCGCGCGCGAGAGTGCTGACGGGACACACGCGGCCGTTGTGCATGACAAGCAACTGCCCGAAACTGCGGGCGAGTCCGCGTTGCATCGTCGAGGGCAGCGCATCGCTTTCGGCTGCCGAGACGCTGAGTGAGGAGGGCAGCATTAACATGATGCATCCAAGCGTTTTGAGTAACCGGCGGAATCCGCTGCGCCGCGAAAAGAAAAACGCAACCATCGACACAAGCAGCAAGGCATATCCCCCGTATGTGACGCCTATCCCCCACGGGTCATGCGCCACCGACAGGACGGTATAGCCGTCGCCCATCCCCGACTGGTAGAAACGATACCCCGCGATTGAGAGGACATTGTTCATTGACACGGTCGACTGAGTGGTTTTGCCTTCGCGGGTGACGGTCAGGTCGCTGGCATAGTCCATCGGGGTCGATGTGCCGGGATAGCACTCGATACGGCACCCGTTGAGAGTGATGCTGAATGGCAGTGATTCTTTCTTTTCCCCGTCGCTGAGTGTAAACGAGTCGGCCTGCTGCCCGTCGGCGAGAGTCAGCTGACCCTGTTCTCCCCACAGGTGTGTTATCCCGGCGCCGGAGAGGATGACGGCAAAGGAGGCGTGGAGGAGAAGTGCCGGTAGATTCAGTCGGCGGTGGTGACGGATGATGTAGCATCCCGAGCCTGCCACCGTTGCAATCCACAGCGCGACCGTCCACGGGGAGGTGTAAATCCACTCGACAGCTGCGGCATTTCCCCACACCTTGTCGACGATGGTAGCCGCCATCATCATCAGCGTCAGTAAAAATAGGATTCCGTAGGAAAAAATCAGAGAAATTTGCATTGTAGTTGAAATGCGTATAATTCATAAAGCATAATGCATAATCGATTGAGGATTATGCATTATGCTTTATGTATTATGACTTGTTTTTAGATTGCGTCAAGGAATGTCACGATGGCATCCCGGTCTTCGCGGGGAAGATTGCGGAACTTTTCGACAGTGTGGCGTGCGTCGCTCTGAGTAGATACTCCGTGCCACATGATGGCCTCTATCGCATTGCGGGCGCGGCAGTCGTGGAGTCGGTCGGCTGTGGCTGCTCCGGTGACTTTCTGATGCAGGCCGCGAGCCCATAGCGGTGCGGTGCGGCACCATCCGGTGCGGATGTCGTTGGTCATGTGGAGCTTGTGCTGTACCATGTCTGTGTAAGGCCAGATAGTCTGGTGGGGATAACGCGGCATTTCGTCGCCCCGGAAGAAATTGGCCGGGTCGCGCACGACATCGTCGCCGGTTTTCCATGAAGGCCGGTGGCAGTAGGCACATCCGATTTCCTCAAATAGTTTCTTGCCACGGGCAACCTCGGGATTGTCGATGTCGCGCACGGCCGGTACGGCCAGTCCTCGGTGCCATACCATCAGGTCGGTATATTCCTCGTCGGTCATTTCGACAGGAAGCTCCTTTGAGGTCAGGTAGGCTTTGATGCGGTTTTCCATCGAGCCGTTCCACCACTCGTCATGGGTTCTGTCGGGGTCTATACGGGCGATATATTCGTCAAATCCGGCCTGAACTTCCGGGTCTTTGGATGAATATTCGGCGTAGGTCCCGGCACCGTCGAGATAATGGTAGCGGCGGTCGCTGCGGGTGACATTTGTGATGTTCCATATAGCGTTGGCACCTGCTGCGTCCATCAGCGGGCCGCGTGAGAGCGCATAGGTGAAACGGCGCGGATACCCGGTCCCGTCGCCTTGGAGCGAGTTGGCATACAAGCCTGTCCATTCCCCGTTTTGGAAAATAGCCGGGTTAAGGCCGTTCTGCATATATCCGTCGCGTTCCTCTTGCTGATACTGGGCCTTGAGGTCGGCATCGTCGATTGCGTCGAGCAGCCCCGAGCCGTAGATGCCTATTGTGCTTTCAAGTTTCACGGCGTAATCCTCGGGAAGCTCGTAGCCTTGGTTTGCCACATAGATGGCATCGCGCGGCATTGTCACTTCGGGATAAATCAGCTCGTAGGTCTCCCCGTCGGGGAACTTGTTGCCCCATTCGTCGACCTGAGTGAGCCACGAAACCTTGATTTTGCTCTCGTCAAGGGGTGCTTTGAACGGGGCGACCGCATGGCTCTGAGGCATACCGGCAAGCCAAGAAACGTAGGCTTCGGTCGCGGGATTGTAGACAACGAGAAGGCATCCGTTGCCGATTTCGCCCGTCTTGAAACTGCCCTCCTCGACACGTTTTCCATGACTGTAGCCGGGATGGCAGTGGATACACGAGGAGCGGATGTAGACTGGCCCGAGGCCGTGACGCACCCCCGAGGCATTGGTCATGAACGGTTTTTCAAAAAGTGCCTCCCCGTTCTTGAACGACCTGAAAAGTCCGGCATTTTCTACTGCGGGGGCAGGCTGCTCAAGCGCGTCGGAGGTAGCGAGGTAAGATGTCCCGAGCTGTCCGCCCGCATAGTACCATTCGGGAAGTTCCTCGGGGTCGGGGGTATCGGTGATTCTGTTGTCGTCGTCACTGCAGGCCGATGTGGCCGCTGCGAGCAGTGTTCCGGCAACGAATATAGAAATCTTTTTCTTCATGGTGAGGATGGTTATCGGTTTCTTACAATTTCGGCGTGAACTTCGTCGATTACCTTGACAAGGTCGGTACCTACGACTTTCACGGCGTTCTCAGCCTCACTGCCGGTCGCGGTCTTGGTGAAAGGTTCGGGGATGGCGCGGATTGCGGTGATAGCGTCGTCGATGGCCTTGATCATCTTGGCATCGAGGTCGGGATTGACGCTTTTCACATAGTCAGAGATGGATGCGTCACCGGCAATCGAGCCGCAGTAAGAGTTGCGGATAGAGATGATATTGTCAGCGAAGTCTTCGATAGAATTGAGGCTGTAGGGTGACTCGATGTAGTTCTTGTCCTCGTCGCTTGAGCCCTGATGGGGGCGGCCTATCTTGGTGTTGCCTACCTCGTCGGCGATAGTGTTGCAACCTGAGATGATTTCCTCGGCCACAGCTTGGAACGTCTTGAACCGTGAGCCGGCCTGACGGGCATTTTTCATTTCCCATCCGTAGTCTTCGCCATAGTCGAGGTCGGCATCTTCGAGGATGGCCTGTTTCTCGGCCGAGATATTGTCGGTTCCGGCCCAGCATGCTTCGAGACACACGCACTGGTTGCGCAGGTCCTCAGCTACCGTGACGAGATAGACAAGCTCCTCAGGAGTGTAGTCGGTCGAATGGGGAAGTGATGAGTTTTCGTCGCTGCTGAGCTCAAAAAGTACATATTCTATCGAGTGGAACCCAAGAAGGCCGTACCCTCCGTTGTTGTCGATGTTCCATGCTTTCCCGGCGCGGATGTCGCGGAGCAGGTCGTCCATCGCGGCGCGGTCGAGAGGCCACGAGTCGATGTGCGGGTCAATATTGTGGTTGGTGGCGGGGCCGAAAAGGAAAGCCTCGCTCAGCTCCCAGTTTTTACGCGACTTTTTCCACGCGTTTCCGGCAGCGGTGATATCAGCGGTGGTCAGAGTCCCGGCGGCATGTTTCTGTTGAATTGTCTCGCAGAGGTCATAAAGCTCGATTGCTGCGTCGGCCATTGCCCCGTAGGTTGGGAGGACAGTGTTGTCAATATAGCACTCGGCTGCATTTTTCAGAGACTGTTCTTTGACCGAGAGTTCGTCAACGACCGGGCCGTCATTGTTGTCATCACTGCATGAGGTGAAAATACTGCCGGCCGCTACAAATGCCGCAAGAAGGAATGGATTGTAAAATTTCATGTTAAATCGTTTAGTTGTTATTTCAATCTGTTATTTTTTATTTGCTCAAAGGAACCAACCCGAGTAGGCGATGCCGATTGAAACGGATGGCTCGTTGTTGTAAGGTGATTTGAGCAATCCGATGGAATATTCACCTTTTATCACGATGTCGCGGATGGGGAAGTAGTTGACACCGGCCGAAATGGTATTGCGCGAGGTCCATTTCAATGCGCGGCTTCCTTTTTCCATCTTGTACATGGAATTGTAGTAGTCCCACATTCCGAAAATATAGAACTTCTGATTGCGTGCTGTCAGGGACTGGGAGAGGCCGAAGACGTTGTAACCCACTTCCACCCCGGCGGCTGTGGCTGCCGACGCGACGGTCTGATGCTTTGAAGGGGAATCCTGACGCATAGCCATGTTGAATGCTGTGATTTTGGCGGCATCGCTGAGATGTCCGTAGTCATAGTGGCCGCGCGCAAGGAAATTATATCCCTTATAGGTAAAATCGGCCGATAAGATTGCAACAGTTCCTGTCACACCTTTATACTTGTCTCCGTCGGTGGGCGAGAGGTTGTTGCGGAAACTGTTGCCGATGTATCCGCTGACACCGATGCGGAGTCCCGGCAGCGAGTAGTTGTCGATTCTGACGGCCCCGGCATAGCTGTTGGCTATCTTGAACTCATAGGGCGATGCCGAGCCATATTTTATCCACGAACTGCTGCCGAAACGCTCGCTGTCGAGACCCGGCAAGAACATCGCCTCGTAACGCCACGCTCCGGCGCGGCCCCACAGGCTGATACCGGTCTCGTGCCATGTGCAGGGCATGATGGTGTTTTCGCCTTGCGGACGGTAGACACCGAAAAACTCGGTGGGAAGGTGGTGGGCATTGGTGTATCCGACCGGGACAACCATGTGGCCCACGCGCAGGTTCAACTGCGGCATGAATGACTTCTGAATCCAGAACTGTTCAAGCGCGACCTCGCCGCCGCGCTCGATTTCGCTCTCATATTCGCCTCCTTCTTCCTCCTCGATTTCAACCGCGCTCTCGGTGCCGCCGTGTTCAAATTCAATCTCGGAACCCATCGTCCAGCCGTTGCCGAAGTCATAGCCGAGGAAAATAACGACGTGGGGAAGGTCAAAGCGTCCGTGATTCTCGTCACGGTATTTTTCGGGGGTAGTGTAACGGAGATATTTGTCACTGTAGAAATTACGTGTCATTACGGCTTCGCCATAACCTCCTATGCTCAGACGGTTGCGGAATGACCGTGATTGCGTGGATGTTGAATCGGGCGAGGTCGCGGCTGCGCCGAGCGCGATTCCGGCCATAAACACGGTTGTAAAAAGGGTTTTTAACATAGCTTTTTTGATTGATTTTTTTCTTGTGCAAAGTTAGATGGTCGCATTTTATGCCACAATCGCAAAATTTTGGCAAATCACCCCCGTCGCGGGTTAGTTATTTTTAACCTTTGTCTACCCTGTTTTACTTAAAAATACCCAAAAGTAGTGATGATGGCCAAACGATTAATTTTGTAATTTTGCACACGAAATAATCATGTTTAATACATATTAGAATGGCGGTGTTTTATACAGAGACAAGCAAGATGAGCGACCTTATATGTGACGAACCTGCACTGTTGCAGATGATGTGTCGTTTCGGCATACCGCTCGGGGTCGGAGAGAAAAGTGTCGCCGAAGTGTGTGGCAAGGCAGGGGTTCACACTGAAACTTTCCTTGCTGCCGCGAATTTTACCAAATATGGTTCTGACGCGGCTGATTATTTTGCCGACAAGGTATCGGTAGAGGCGTTGGTGTCATATCTTAAACAGGCCCACAATTATTTTCTCGATTTTCAATTGCCCGCCATACGCCGCAAGTTGCTTGAGGCCATTGTGTGCAGTAACAAGAATGACGTAAACGAGGTTTCCTACCTGATTCTTAAATTTTATGACGAATACATGGGGGAAGTGCGCCGTCACATGCAACACGAGAACCGCAACATTTTTACCTATGTGGATGATTTGTTGAAAGGAGTGCGTCGCGCTGATTTTGAAATCGCTCGGTTTGCCCGCTCCCATGTGGGTATCGACAAGAAACTTCAGGAGCTGAAAAATATCATTATAAAGTATTATACCCCGGGTGATTCTGCCGACTTGCTGAATACTGTGCTTTTTGACATATTCATCTGCGAAGATGACCTGCGGCGTCATTGCGAGGTCGAGGACAAGCTGTTTGTCCCTGCCGTGATGAGGCTCGAAGCTTCGATTGACTCGGTAACGCCTGTGGCCGAGAACGAGGCCAAAAGCACCGACAATGTCTCGGATCGCGAAAAAGAGGTAATCAGCTGCATCGTCCGCGGGTTGACCAATAAGGAAATTGCCGACAAGCTGAATATCAGTATAAACACTGTGCTGACCCACCGCAAAAACATTTCACGCAAGCTCAACATCCATTCGGTCAGCGGTCTTACAATCTACGCCATTGTCAACTCCATTGTGGACATCGCGCAAGTCAAAGTTCAATGACAAGAAAAGAAGTAGGGTCGGTTACACAAATTTTTGTATCTTTGTGTTTCTTAGAGGGTGTTTCATAACAAATGTTAA
>DLAR01000083.1 GCA_002494015.1 Porphyromonadaceae bacterium UBA7042
TTATCGTTTATCGTTTATCGTTTATTTTGTTTTAGCCACGACGAAGTCAAAGATGTCGAGCAGAGCCTGAGTTTCCTTGCCTTGGGGGAGGGTGGCGAGGATGGCGGCGGCCTCGTCGCGCAGGCGGTTCATCGTCGCATAGGCATACTCGATGCCTCCGGCGGCTTTGGCGTAGGCTATCAGTGTCGCGATTTCGTTTTCGTCAAGTTGCTCGTGTCGTGAAAGCTCGACCATTTTCTCGCGGTCGGGGTGGTTGGCGCGCGTCAGGGCATAGAGCAACGGCAGCGTCACTTTCCCTTCGCGGAGGTCGTTGCCGGTGGGTTTCCCGACGGCCGAATCGTCATAGTAGTCAAAAATATCGTCCTTGATCTGGAAACAGAGGCCGAACATTTCGGCAAACCGCCGCATTTTGTCAAGGCGGTCATCGTCGACACCGACCGCATAACACCCCATCTCGACGCACGACACGAAAAGCGAGGCCGTTTTGTGGGAAATGATTTCAAAATAGGCTTTTTCGTCGAGACGGTGGAAACGGGCGTTGTAAATCTGGTCCATTTCGCCCACCGAAAGCAGCTTGCCGAGGCGGCCGAGCGTGTCGATAATCGGGAGGCTGCGGATCTCTACAGCCTGCCTGAGGGCCGTCGATGTGAAAAAGTCGCCGACGAGGACGGCGATGTGGTTGTCCCACACGCGGTTTATCGTCTTGTGTCCGTGGCGCATATCCGAGTCGTCAATCACATCGTCGTGAATCAGCGACGCGTTGTGGAGCATCTCGACCGAGGCTGCCGCCGCGATAACGTTTGTGTTGACTTTGTCAAAAATGCGGGCGGTGAGGATGACAAACATCGGCCTGAGCTGCTTCCCTTTATGGGTCAGATATCCGCGTATCACCTGATTCATCATGTCGTTGGATGACTCAAGGGCGGCGGCGATGCGCTTGTTAAGGGCATCCAGCTCGGGGGCAATTGTGTTGCGTATGGCTTCGATACTTGTCATAATCAAGGTGCAAAATTAATAAAAAACTTGTGATAATACCAACGACCGATTTAAAATCTTCGCAGAAATAGCGCGGAAAGGAGGGTTATTGGCGGCTTTTTATTAACTTTGTATCATGGCATCAAGCGAAATACACCTCATAGCGTTGAAACTCGTGAAATATAGTGACCGGCAGTCGATTCTGACCGCCTATTCACTTGAGTCCGGGTGTGTCTCCTTTACAATCCAGACCGGGGCCGGGAAAGCATCCTCGCGGACACGGGCGTTAACGATGCCGCTGAGCATCCTGACCGCCGTGGCCGATGTGGGGGGGAGGCACAGGATTCCTCCGTTGCGCAATCCTGTTCCGTCGCCGCCGTTGTGTGGTGTCAACTCGTCGCCTATGAAGCAGATGATAGCGATGTTTGCGGCCGAGCTGCTGTCAGTGCTGCTGAAAGAAAGCCAGCCTGACGAGGCGATGTTCAGGTTCTTGGTCTCGTCGATACAGGTCCTTGACCATGCCGAGGGGCGCGGGATTGCCAATTTTCCGGTGGCATTTCTGTATAATCTCGCCCGTCATGCGGGCATTGAGCCTGACAGGTCGACTTATCGCGACGGGCGTGTGTTTGACATGCGCGACGGGTTGTGGCGCGACACCGCCCCGGTGGCCCATCATTATTATCTCGGGACCGAGGAATCGCGCACGGCCGCCATGGTGGCGCGCATTACGATGGAAAATATGTGCAAGTTTGATTTTTCAAGAGCAGAACGCAACCGCGTGCTTGACCTGATGCTTGAATATTACACGATGCATTATGTCTCGCTCCGAAACCTGAAGTCACTGGATGTACTCCGTAGTTTCGTCTGAATTCTTTCCTTCGGCTTTGATGGCCTGCAGAGCGCGGCGTTGGCGTCGGTGTATCGAGATTCTGTTTATGTAGAACCCCGTCAGGGATACGGCAATCACCATGATGGCGACTGCAATCAGTTCGAGCAGATTGTTTTCAAGCATCTGAAGTGTCATTTGGGAGGTTATTATTTATATGTTGTATAACATCTATGGGCTGATAATGGTTTGATGAACCGTGATAATGGTAAGTGTCTGACAAATTTTATAAATCGCTTACTTATTTATTGATAAAAAATGCTTATCTTTGCATCGGAAGATAAAAATTAACGTTTTATCTTTCGGCCTTTTCTTAATCTATACGATTTTGTTTATGGATATTTGGATTGTCTATGGTTCACTTATTTTATTTTTTTATCGGTTGAGTGTTAAAATATAGTTAAATCCTATCGAGAATTTGGCGCGTATGAAAAAAAGACCTACCTTTGCACTCACAAAACAAAAACATCGCGGGGTGGAGCAGTGGTAGCTCGTTGGGCTCATAACCCAAAGGTCGCAGGTTCGAGTCCTGTCCCCGCCACTAAAAAAGTAAGAGGCTGTGTCACTGACGCAGCCTCTTTTGCTTTTCTGCAATTGTTTTGTTATTTTTGCAGATGGTGTGCTGTTTCAAGGCAAGGTTGCGCCACATATAAATACATATAGTTATGGAGAAAATACAGAAAACCAATGTCGCCCGACTGCTCGACAAGGCCAAGATTCCCTACGGGTTGGTTCCCTATGAGGTCGACCCCGACAATCTTGCCGCCGATCATGTCGCCGAGTCGCTTGGCGAGGATATTAACCGCGTGTTCAAGACGCTCGTGCTCCACGGTGACCGTTGCGGCTACTTTGTGTGCGTCATCCCCGGGAACATGGAGGTTGACCTTAAAAAGGCAGCCAAGGCTGCCGGGGCCAAAAAGGCTGAAATGATTCCGATGAAGGAGCTGCTGCCATTGACGGGATACATTCGCGGCGGCTGTTCTCCCATAGGGATGAAAAAAGCGTTCCCGACATTTTTCCATTCCACCGCGATTGATTTTGACACCATTTTCGTGTCGGCCGGAGTGCGCGGACTCCAATTGAAAATTAATCCCCGCGACCTCATTGACTACACCCGCGCCACTGTTGCCGACGTGGCCGCGGCCGATAAATAACCCCTGTATGAACACATTCGGAACACTATACCGCCTGACCACCTTCGGCGAGAGCCACGGCCCGGCAATCGGGGGCGTTATTGACGGGATGCCCCCGGGAATCGCCATTGACCTCGACCGCGTTCAGGCCGAGCTTGACCGCCGCCGTCCCGGTCAGTCGGCCATAACCACTTCGCGCCGCGAGGATGACAAGGTCGAGATTCTCTCGGGAATATTTGAAGGCAAGACCACCGGCACGCCGATAGGCTTTGTCATCCGCAACGGCAATCACCGCTCGGCCGACTACGGGCAGTTGCGCCACGCCTTCCGTCCCGGTCATGCCGATTTTACCTACACGGCCAAATACGGCCTGCGCGACTTTGCCGGAGGCGGCCGCGCCTCGGCCCGCGAGACGGCCTGCCGTGTCGTGGGCGGTGCGTTTGCCCGTCAGGCCCTTGAACTGAAAGGGATAAGGATATTTGCCTATACGTCACAGGTGGGTGCTGTCAAGATTCCGCTCGGTTGCGATGAGGTTGATCCGTCGCTGATTGACACGAATCCCGTTCGTTGTCCCCATGCCCCGACCGCAGCCGAAATGGAGCAGCTCATAAAACGCGTAAAAACTGACGGCGATACAATCGGCGGCATCGTGACATGTGTGGCTGCCGGGGTGCCGGCCGGTCTTGGCGAGCCTGTCTATGGCAAACTCTCCGCGCGGCTTGCCGAGGCAATGATGGGGATAAATGCCGCCAAGGGCTTTGACTACGGCACAGGATTTGACGTGGCCTCGATGCTCGGCAGTCAGATAATCGACCCCTTTGAAACCGACAGTGACGGCCGCATCGTTACAACGCGAAACCATTCGGGCGGCATACAGGGCGGCATATCCAACGGCGCGCCTGTCTATTTCCGCGTCGCGTTCAAGCCTGTCGCGACCCTCATGCGCGACGTAACGACGGTAGATGACTGCGGCAACCCCACGGTGCTGAAAGCCGCAGGCCGTCATGACCCCTGCGTTGTCCCCCGCGCCGTCCCCGTAGTCGAGGCCATGACTGCCATCACCCTCCTTGACAGCATGATTGTGGCAGGAAGGTACTAACCAACCCCAACCGATAAGACCGTGTACCGTAATTTCTCAGACTTCCTTGCCGGGCAGTTTCCCGGCGTAAAAATGCAGAAACTTGCCGTGAACGCGGGTTTCACCTGTCCCAACCGTGACGGAACCCGGGGGCGGGGAGGCTGCACCTACTGCAATAACCAGTCATTCAATCCCGGCTACTGTGCTCCCTCGCTGAGCGTCACCGAGCAAGTCGAGGAAGGCAAGCGTTTCTTTGCGCGCAAATATCCGTCGATGCGTTATCTGGCCTATTTTCAAGCCTATACCAATACCCACAGCGACGATATCGACCGGCTCATGGGCCTTTATCGCGAGGCACTCGCGGTCGATGGCGTCGACGGAGTCATAATCGGGACCCGCCCCGACTGCATGCCCGACGAGCTGCTGCGCCGGCTGAAAGAACTCCCATGGGTTATGGTCGAGTATGGGGCCGAGACTTCCCACAACTCCACCCTTGGCCTGATAAACCGCTGCCACACTTGGGAGGAGACCGTCGATGCCGTCATGCGCACCCACAGTGCCGGAATCCCCGTGGGGTTGCATTTCATTATGGGGCTTCCCGGCGAGACAGAGGAGATGATGCTTGCCACAATCGACGCTATCAATGCGCTCCCGGTCGATACGGTAAAGTTTCACCAGCTACAGCTCGTCAGAGGCACCCGCATGGCCCGAGACGTGGAGGCCGGACTTTATGACATCCCCCGTTTCACCCCCGAGAGCTACATAGACCTCTGCGTCAAGATAATCCGCCATCTGCGGCCCGACATAGCCATTGAGCGTTTCGTCTCCCAGTCGCCCGCCGACCTTCTCATTTATCCCCGTTGGGGACTCAAAAACTACCAGTTTGCCGCCTTGCTTCATAACCGGCTGAATAGTTGCGATAAACGCAATGGCGAGTTAATAAACCCTAAATAATGGCATAGCGGTTTGCCGGTTGGTCGTATTTATTAGGGGGGTGGGAAAAATCTTTGTGGCAAAGTGTAGAAAATTCGGGGATAATCATTATCTTTGCACCTATATACTAAAATATAAGCTGAAGAATAATCATTTTTATGAATCCAATTAAGAAAACCATCGAGCTGCCCGACGGTCGCACGATCACTATCGAGACCGGCAAATTAGCGAAACAGGCCGATGGAGCGGTAGAACTGCGCATGGGCAACACCATGCTGCTTGCAACAGTTGTTACGGCCAAGGAGGCCGGTGAAGGGGTTGACTTTATGCCCCTGCAGGTTGAGTACAAAGAAAAATTCTCATCCAACGGACGTTTTCCCGGCGGCTTCCTCAAGCGCGAGGGACGTGCCAGCGACTATGAAATCCTGACCTCACGCCTTGTTGACCGCGTGCTGCGTCCCCTTTTCCCCGACAATTACCATGCCGATACTTTTGTACAGGTTACAATGTACTCAAGCGACGGCGTAGACATGCCCGACGCGCTTGCCGGACTTGCCGCCTCGGCTGCCATCGCAGTCAGCGACATTCCCTTCAACGGCCCCATCTCGGAAGTGCGTGTCGCCCGCGTCAATGGTGAGTTTGTCATCGATCCCACATTTGAACAACTCGAAAAGGCCGACATGGAACTCATGGTCGGTGCAACCTATGATAACATCATGATGGTCGAGGGCGAGATGAACGAGGTTTCGGAAACCGACCTTCTCAACGCTCTGCGTGCCGCCCACGATGCAATCAAGATTCAGTGCAAGGCTCAGATGGAACTGGCCGAGGAAGTCGGCTCGACCGTCAAGCGCGAGTACTGCCACGAAGTCAATGACGAGGAACTCCGCAAGGATGTTCACGAAAAGTGCTATGACAAGGCTTATGCGGTCGCCAAGGCCGGATGCGCCGACAAGCACTGGCGTCAGGACAGCTTTGACAAAATCTGCGAAGAATATATCGAGTCTCTCCCCGAGGAGGAACGCGACGAGAAGACCGCGCTGGTTAAGCGCTACTATCATGACGTGGAGAAAGAGGCCGTGCGCCGCTGCATCCTCGACGAGGGCATCCGTCTCGACGGCCGCAAGACCACCGAGATCCGTCCCATCTGGTGCGAGGTTGACTATCTGCCCGGACCTCACGGATCGGCAGTGTTCACCCGTGGCGAGACCCAGTCGCTCGCAACCGTGACCCTCGGCACCAAGCTCGACGAGAAGATTCTCGACGACGTTCTCAATCAGGGCCGCGAGCGTTTCCTGCTCCACTATAACTTCCCCCCCTTCTCGACAGGCGAGGCCAAGCCGGTGCGTGGCGTAGGCCGCCGCGAGGTAGGTCACGGAAATCTTGCCCACCGTGCGCTGAAACGCATGTTCCCCGATGATTTCCCCTACGTCTGCCGCATCGTCAGCGACATCCTTGAGTCAAACGGCTCGTCATCGATGGCAACCGTGTGTGCCGGTACTCTCTCGCTGCTCGACGCAGGCGTGAAGATGAAGAAGCCTGTCAGCGGTATCGCTATGGGCCTTATCACCGACAATGACGGCAGCGGCAAGTATGCCGTGCTGAGCGACATCCTCGGCGACGAAGACCACCTCGGCGACATGGACTTCAAGGTGACAGGTACCCGCGACGGTATCACCGCCACCCAGATGGACATCAAGTGTGACGGTCTGAGCTACGAAATCCTTGAAAAGGCACTTCTGCAGGCTCGTGACGGACGTCTCCACATCCTTGACAAAATCGAGGAGACAATCCCCGCTCCCCGCGAGGATTACAAGCCCCACGTTCCCCGCATCGTCACCATGCTTATCCCCAAAGAGCTTATCGGTGCTGTAATCGGCCCGGGCGGAAAGATTATCCAAGGCATTCAGGAAGCCAGTGGCGCGACTGTGTCAATCGACGAAATCCCCGAAGGCGGATACATCGAAGTAGCCGCAGCCAACAAGGCATCTATCGACAAGGCGCTTGAAATGATCAACGCTATCGTCGAGCTTCCCGAGGAAGGCAAGGTTTATCAGGGCACCGTGCGCTCGATTCTCGAATTTGGCGCGTTTGTGGAATTCATGCCCAACCGTGACGGCCTTCTCCACATTTCGGAAATCTCTTGGGATCGTCTCGAAAACATGGAGGCAGCCGGTCTCAAGGAAGGTGACCGCGTCGAGGTCAAGCTCATCGAGATTGACAAAAAGACCGGCAAGTACCGCCTGTCGATGCGCGCCCTTCAGCCCAAGCCCGAAGGATATGTAGAGCGTGAGCGCGCTCCCCGTGCTCCTCGCGGCGACCGTGGCGACCGCGCTCCCCGTGGCGACCGCAATGACCGCGGACCCCGTGGCGACCGCGGGCCTCGCAATGACCGTGGTCCCCGCAACGACCGCGGACCCCGCAACTGATAACAGTTTCTGTTGAATATAATAAAAGGCGCCGCCGCTGTCAAGGAACAGTGGCGGCGCTTTCTGTCTTTCGGCTTTTTAGGTAGGAAACGATTTAAGAGGTCGTTTTTAACTTAATCTTAGAAAATAATCTGCAGACGGGCCTCGATTGTGTTGACGTGTCGCGAGGGGGTGAGGTCGGCTACGCGGCGGTCACGGACATTGGTGTAGGAATAGCGGAGGCGTGCTATCATCCAATTGTTGATGTAGTAATTGAAAGTGCAGTTGGCATCGTTGGAGATACCGCCGTAGATTCCGGCGCGGGAGTCGGAGGCGTTTACATAATCGTAACCGAGAACCATTTCAAGTGTGCCCTTGGCCGGGGTGTCGATGCCGCCTGCCGAGTGGCTGTAGCAGTAGCGGCTGCCGATGAGCATGGTGCGGAACATTCCGTAGGCTCCGTGGGCGCGATAGTTGCGCAGGCCGTCCTTGCGGGCGACATTCATGTAGTAATACTGGGCTTCCAATGCGAAACGTCCCTTGACAAGCAGTAGCTCGGGAGTGAGTTTGAACAGTCCGCTGGCGTTGTCGATGTTGGCCGAAAGCTGTGTTACTTTGGAAACGCGCGACGGGAAATTGGCCGCGTAAAGAAACCCGGTGTGGTCATCGGCATTGGGCGACGAGTAGTTGAGCGATATGCCGGTCTGAATCACGTCGCCGTCGGCATGGCGCGGACGCCACACAAGTCGGGTCTGCGCTCCCCACGCCTGTCGTCCCATGGCGGTGGCATTGTTGGTCATCGCGGCCGCCTCGGCAAAAATCGATGTTCCGGCAAGGAATTGTCCTTTGTCATATTGCCACATGAATGCAAGCAATCGCGGGTTGGCGTTGAAAAACTCGTTGGCCGACGGTTCTTCGTAGCTTGGTTTCATTGACGAGCTTGTCTCGGAGTTCAGACCCCATTGCGGGACGAAGTAACCGGCGCGTAGAAAGTTGGCCTCGTTGATGTCATATTCAAAATATGTATCTTTCAGTCCTACCTTGCCGTAGCTGAATCCCACATCGATTTTGGCTTTGAACTTTCCGTAGGAAGCCTTGGCTCCGAGCCGGATGTCGGGTATGGCGACTCCGTTTACAAACTTTGTGTCGCCCGCCTCGGCCACGCCGTGGTTTCCGCCCAGATAGACGGCACCGTCCATCAGGATGCGTCCTGTGGGATTTATTTTTAACTTGGGAGAGCTATCGTCGGCCGTGGCCGAAAAGGTGCATAGCATTGCTGCCGCTACGATAGCAACGGTATAGAATTTCATAGTCTTGTATTTTTTAGTGGAAAAGAGAGTGTGTATTGTCGCGTCAAAGCGCGGTGTGACAATAAGGGGGATTGGACGTCAGTCGGTAGTGGTCTTGGTGGGAACCGGGGTGCCTTTGGCTACCTTGCCCTCTTTTTTAAGGCGGCGGAATTCATCCTTGGCTTTCTTGAGCTGGGCTTGGAAAGCGGGGTCGGCATGAAGCCGGGCCACGGTGACAGCGCCAGTGATGCGTCCGGCATCCACGTCGCTCTGGTAGTGGTAACCGCAGATAACGCGGCTTTCGCCCATATCATAACCGCGTTTCAGAATTTCGTTCTGACGTTCGGGATTGATTTCGGCAAGAACAAGCGCGGTGGCCCAGCCGATTGAGGTGTGGCCCGACGGGTAAGAGCCGTTGGTCGAAAGTTCCTGCTGCTGCTCGGGGTTGCAGGTGTCTTCGTGATAAAACGAGAAGGGTCGCTGGCGGTTGTAATAATTTTTGGCCTCGCGGGTGCCAAGGTCACCGGCGTCTTCGCGCATCCCGACGACGAGACGCAGGATTTCGGGAGTTCCATCTTCGGTGATGTCAATTCCGAAAGCCTCGGAAAAAGCTTCGGGAACACCGTTGCCTTCGACGCGGGCATCGGTTACTGCGACATCGCCCCGGGGGGTGTCTCTCATTGTCTTGCCCCAGTTGTAGCGGGCTTGGTCATTGAGGAACGTGATTGACGCGCCGTCGGGGGGAGCGGGGAGAAGCAGAAAACTGTTGGGGACATCTCCTTCCTGAAGGAAGAACACTTCGGGATTTGTGCGGTGGTCTTTGATTTTCTTGTCGGTGGCATTGTCTCCGGCTACAGCAAACATTGTGGCGGCTGACGCGATGACGGCGAAAGCGGCCATGCGGAGGGTTGAAACGTGTAAGTTTAACATAACGGTAAAAATGTTAGGTAAGAGAATAATTCAGTCATGTAGTTTAAAAAGTTACTACATATAGACAACATCGCTTCTCCGGCTTTGTTTGCCGAAACCGTTATGTTATAAAACAATATTTGTCAATACCACGTCACTCCGTTGCGGATTGACGAGCGCTTGTCATACTTGAGGTCGCTCAGCAGTGACGATTTTACCGAGATGTGGAAGTTGTAGCTCTTGTAGGGGCCAACCGGGACGAAGCTCGCCCTCATGGTGAAGCAGTGGAGGTCGCGCGAGATGTTGCAGTTCATGTAGGCGAGCTTGTGGGTGTCAAAGTTATAGCTTGCCGAGAAACCGAAATTCCAGTTGGCGGTCGGGCGTATGTTGCCTGAGAAACTGAGATTCTGCGTTATCTTCCCGTCATATTCCATTTTTTTCTTGTTGAATGAGCCGTAGCCGTAGCTGACCGAATAGTTTACGGTCAGGCTCCACGGGACTTCCCATTTCATGTAGCCGTCCTGTCCGAGCTGCATTTGGTCGTCTTCTTTTTTATCGTTGGGCGAGCGATAGTCCGAGGTGTCCTCGGCAAATTCCTGATCCTCGGTCTGATTGTTTTTCTTTTTCTTGTCGTTCTTGTCGCCACCGCGCTTGAAGGTGTTGTTGTTGAAGGTGTAACTGAACGATGTGCCGGTGCTTGACAGGCGGCCAATGCCTTTGCCCGCTTTCCATCGCGGCACGTTGACGCGCACCGGGTTCCCGGCGGCGTTGAGCTGGTAGGTGTACACGTCCCATGTTGCCGACAGGTTGAGGTTGAAGTTCTTGACCAGTCGCAGCAATATGGATGTGTTGATGTTGCTCCAGTTCATCGAGTCGGCGGCGAAATTATAGCTTTGCGACACGGTGAAATTCTCAATCAGTGACACTTTTTTCTCCCCGATAGAGTCGTTGTCGCTCTTTACTTTCATCTCAAGATTGTTGGCGAGCGAGACGCTGACCGACCCGTTGCGTCCTTGTTCCGGGACACCGAAAAGGCTGTTGGGGAAGTAGGAATAGGTGCGGGTCTGCATCTGACCCTGCGCGTCGGGGTAGTCGTAGTGGCCGTAATATCCGAAGAAACTCGACCCGAAGTCGGGCGAAGCGTTAAATGATACAGTCGGGGTCAGGACGTGGCGTATCATCTTCACCTTGTCACCGAGGAAGGGGAGGGGCTGGAAGAAACCGTAGATTTTGGTGTCGAGCGACAGGGAGGTGGTGAAGTCCCACACGTTGTAGAAGTTATAGGTCGTGTCACACACTTCGGCCGACGCGTTGGGGTCCCACTGTCTTTTGACCTTGGAAGTGTACATGCGGTCGGTAAGGTTGATCGATGGTGTGAGGTTGATGTACTTGAACAGGTTGAATGTCGCCGAGATGGGGATGCTGTGACGCATGCCGTTGCGCCAGTCTTTGATGAGGCTTTTTTGGAAGAATACGTCTTGCTTGGCAGTCAGTGAGTTGTTGAACTGTCCCGAATAGCTCAGCTTGATTTTTTCATACCATTTTTCGTCACCCACGGCGCGTTTGCGCTTGAAGGGGTAGACCTGTGACATGGTCAGCGTGAAGTTGGGGAACGATACTGAGAGGGTTGAGTCCTGAGTGCGTTGTGAGACGTTGGCGGTAGTCGACAGTGACCATTTGGAATTGGGAAAGCGGTAGGTCATGTTGATGGTGCTGCTCTTGGTGTTCTCGGTAAAGGCGTTGCTGTAGTAGGAGTTGAGGTCGTTGCGGGTGTAGCCGCTGGTGGTAAAATTGACACTTGCCGACAGCGACATGTTGGGGTTGGCCTTAGAGTCCTGCGAGTGGCTCCAGAGAATCTGGAAGTTGGTCATTTTGGAATAGTCGGGCATTCCTTTTTCGCCATAGATGGTTTTGAGGTAGGAGAGGTTGAAGTTGCCCGAATATTTGTAACGCTTGACGTAGGCCGAGCGGGCCTGTAGTCCCCACGAGCCTTTGGTGTAGATTTCGCCTGTCAGTGCGAGGTCCATGTTGTCGCTGATGGCGAAGTAATATCCGCCGTTGCTCAGATAGAACCCCCTCTGGTAGTCATCGCCGAATGTCGGGAAAATTATTCCTGAGGAATATTTCTCGGAGAATGGAAAGTAGCCAAACGGCACGGCCAGCGGCAGCGGCAGTCCGGCCAGCACCATGTAGGCCGGTCCTGATACCACGTCTTTTCCCGGGCGCACTTTGCCTTTGGTCAATTGGAGCCAGAAGTGCGGGTCTTCGTGGTTGTCACAGGTGGTGTAGCGGCCGTTTTCGGTAAAGAATGTGTTTTCGTCAATCTTTTTTGTGCGGCCGCCGGTCAGATAGCCTTCGCCCTGCTGTGTTATGACATCGATGATGTAGCCGTGGCCCGACTTGAAGTTGTAGCTCATCGACTTGGCCTCGTAGCTTGTGCCGTTGTCGTCGAATACGGGGGTGCCCTGAAGGTCGCCCACCGAGTCGGGGGTGCCGACGGCGTAGACGGTATTGTCCTTCATGTCCATTTTTATCTCGCTGGCATCGAGCTTGATAGCACCGTAGGTTACCTTGCTGTCGCCATACATGAACGCTGTGTCACGTTTCATTAGAATAAGCGAGTCTTTGGCCGAGAAATCGACGGAGTTGTCGAGGTCAACCTTGTCGCGCACGATGCGCACCCCTGTGGGAGGTGCCTCGATGCGTCGGCGGCTCAGTCGTCGGCGGTTTTCGCTGACCGGGGCGACGGCGCGGCGTCGCGTGTCGACAGAATCGGAGCCGAGGCTGTCAACAGGAATGCTGTCGGTGCCGGGAGTGTCGGGCATGAGCGACAGGGAGTCGGTAAAAATCTGCTTGATAAGCGGGGGAAAGGAGTCGGTCGGAGTTGTCGGAGAGTCGGGTGTGACAACGTCGGCCGACGGCGCGGCAAACTCGTCTCCTTCGCGGCCGGGAAGTGGGCGCGAAAACGAGGCAACCGAGATTGCGCAGCATAGCACCAATAAGACAATATATAATTGAGAACGACTCAAAATTCAGATGTCGAAGTGATTTAAACTTATTGCGAAGTGATTAGGCACTTCGTCAAAATTTCTTGCAAAGATAAGGGTTATTTCTGAAATATGCCCTATTGCAAGACAATTTAACAGCGTTATGAAAAACCGAAGGCGGGAAGATTCATCGGATGGATTGATTTCTTCCCGCCTTGCGGCTTTTATGGTCGATAATGAGTCTATTTCCCGAAGTGTTTTTCGAGTCGGTCATATTCCTCCTTGGTCAGGCGCATGAATGAGCCGTGCTGCGGGGAGTCGACACCGACGATGTCGGCGGGAGAGTGGAAATTTTTCATGTATTCGTCGGCATGGCAGATGCGGTAGTGCTTGGGCGAGGATGAATACTCGATGTAGGCGATGCGCCATGTCGGGTCTCCCACGAGCTGGAATGCCGAGACACCTTCACACATCTTGTTGCCCTCGAAGTTGACGAAGTCCTCGGTCAACGGTTCGGGCCACGGTCCGTGCAAGGTCGGGGCGACCGATGCGAAGATGCCGCGTTGGCCGCCTTCTTTCTTTATCATCATGTGATACTTGCCGTCGGTGTCAAGATAGTTGATGTCAGCGTCGATTGTAGCGTATCCCCAGTCAAAGAGCAGGCGGGGCTTGGTCAGCGTCGTGAACGACTCGTCGGCATAGGAGTAATACATGCGGTCATATCCCTCCTCGGGGGTGTTGAGCAGCGAATAGTAGATCATGTAGCCGCCTTTATGCCCGTCGGGCCATTGATAGGCCGGGTCCCAGAATATCTGAGGGGCCCACACGCGGGAGATTGTCGAGTAGTCTTTATAGGTGTCGGGCGCGTCGGGGTCAGAGAAGATTTTCGGTCCCTCGCGGAAGTCAAACGTGGTGGATTTCCAGTTGATGAGGTCGTCGCTTGTCAGCAGGTCGATACCGTAGTTGAACCAGTGGCCCGAGCGCGCCACGCACATGTCGGTCGTCACCATCAGGTATCCCGAGCCGTCATGCTTGCGGGTGATGAACGCGTCGCGTGTGCCGCCCTCGATGCGGGCATGTTGGCGCGGACTGAAAATCGAGTCGCCGTTGTTGAGGTCGTGGAAGTTGATACCGTCGCGTGACAGCGCGTAGGCGGTCCACTCGCCGCGGTCGCTCATGTGGCAGTAGAGATAGCCATAGTCACCTTTTTGCAGGTTTTGCGCCCCGGCAGTCGCCGAGACACCGAGCATTCCGATAAAAAGCAGTCTGGATAAAGTTTTCATTTTTATTAAAAGTAAGGTTCTTTTGCTACTGCAAAAATAGTTCTTTTTTATCGGTCGCCGTGTCGCTTATTCGGCAAAATCGGCTGAAAAATGGTCAATGATAGTCGCCGTGTGGCCTGCGATGGTGACCGGGACGGTCGCGACCGCTATCGCGGCGAGAAGGAAGAAAAGTATCAGGATGGTTGTGCCGTGGCGCAGTATCCACGAGGGGACGTCGCTGATGATGTCGCGCACTTTGGGACTGCGCAGCTCGATGCGGTCGTGGGTGGTCGGTGGTTTCTGAGTCATGATCCGAGTTCGAGTTGGTTTTTGACAAGAGAGTAGTATGCGCCACGGGAGGCGATGAGGCTGTCGTGGGAGCCTTGCTCGACAACGCGCCCGCGGTCGAGGACGACGATATTGTCGGCATCGCGCACTGTGCTGAGACGGTGGGCCACGACAACGACCGTGCGCCCGCGATAGAAACGGGAGAGGTTTTCGACTATCGCGCGCTCGTTGGCCGCGTCGAGCGAGTTGGTCGCCTCGTCAAGGAGGATGAAATCCGGATTGCGGTAGACGGCGCGGGCAATCAGTATGCGCTGCCGCTGCCCGAGGCTGAGACCCGTGCCGTCGCGCCCTATCTTGGTGTCGTAGCGCAAGGGGAGGCTCATGACATAGTCGTGGATACAGGCTATGCGTGCCGCCTCCTCGAGACGCAACGTGTCGATGCCGGCATCGTCGACGGCGATGTTGCGGGCGATTGACTCGGAAAAAATCACGCCCTCCTGCATCACCACCCCGCAACGTCTGCGCCACTCCTTGAGGTTGCAGCGCGCGAGGTCGGTGTCCCCGACGGTTATGCGTCCCGCAGCCGGGGGATAATAGCCGAGCATCAGTTTTAGCAGGGTGGTCTTGCCGCTCCCCGAGGCTCCGACTATGGCGGTCATTTTCCCCTCGGGGATGTCGATGGTGACCCCGTCGATTGTCTTGACAGGAGAGTGGGGGTCATACTTGAAATCGACCTGCTCGATGGCGATGGAGCGTTCCCTGCCGGGAGCGAGGTCGCGCGGCGAGCCTGACGGGGTGACAGCCTCCTCATTGTCGGCCTCGTGAATCTCGTTGATGCGTTCAAGCGAAATTTTTACATCCTGAAGGGAGTGGACGAAAGCCATGAACTGCTCGACGGGACTGTTGAGCTGCCCGATGATATACTGCACGGCGAGCATCATGCCGAGGGTCATTGACCCGTTGATGACCGCCGTGGCGGCAAGGACGGTGATGACGATGTCCTTGACTTCGTTGATGAGGATGCTCCCGGCATCGCGCGTCTGCTCCAGTTTCAGCGATTTCATCTGCACGGCAAAAAGATCGGCCTGCACATCCTCCCATTCCCATCGTCGGCGTTTCTCGCAGTCCTGCAACTTGATTTCCTGCATCGAGGTGATAAACTGGTAGGTCATGTTGTTGTTGCGCGCCTGACATTCAAACATCTCGTAATCAAGCACCTTGCGGCGGCGCAGAAACATCGCTATCCACCCGCCGTAGAGGGCGGTGCCGAGGATGAATACCCCGAAAATCAGCGGGTCATAAAGCAATAGCACGACCCCGAAGACAACAAATGACAGCAGCGAGAAAACGACTCCGAGTGTCTGTCCCGTCAGAAACGACTGCACTCTCGTGTGGTCGCCCATGCGTTGCATCAGGTCTCCCATGAGCTTGGTGTCGAAAAACGACATGGGGAGTTTCAGAAGCTTGATGAAAAAATCGCTGACAAGCGAAATGTTGATGCGCATCGAGATGTGCATCAGCAACCACCGCCGGATAAACGACGTGGCCGACCGTCCGACGACAATCATCAGCTCGCCGAGCAGAATGAGCCACACGAGGCCGATGCTCTGCCGCCTGATGCCCGCGTCGACAATCGCCTGCGTCAGAAACGGCATGACGAGCTGCAACGCGCATCCCAGCGCGAGTCCCGCCACAATCTGCCCGAAGTAGCGGCGGTATTGTTTTATATACCCCAAGAGGAAACGCCATGACCGCCGCTCGCCGCGCCCCTCGTCACCCACCGTGCCAAACTGCGGACCCGGTTCGAGAAACATCGCAATCCCCTTGTCCTCGCCTCCGGTCCGCGTCGAGGCCCAGTGCTCGACAAACTCGTCACGAGCATAGTCGACATATCCCTTACCCGGATCAGCGATATAAAAACGATTCTTCTTTACCTTATATAATACGACAAAATGGTTCTGGTTCCAGTGCAGTATCACCGGACCGTCGGCATGTTCAAGCGCCTTTACCGGCACACGTCCCGCCACGACTTCAAGGCCCAGCCGCCTCGCCGCGTCGCTGATTCCCATCATCGACACCCCCTCGGTAGTGGCAAAGCAGAACTTCCCGAGAAAATCGAGGCTGTAGTCACGCCCATAGCGGCGGCACACCATTGCAAGGCACGCCACCCCGCACTGCATGCCGTCATGCTGAAATATGAGCGGGACACGTTTCATAGCGGTGAGATTTTAGAACTGCTTGTAGAAACCTGAGTCAGACTCGGAGTTGCTCAACTGCTTGTCGGGGGTTTTTATCTGTTTTCCGTGAGAGAAGAAATAGGTGAAGGTGAGTTCAACCATGTTTTTGGAGAAGTCGGTGGCTTGGATACTTGACATGTGGAAGTCACCTTTGTCGATATAGGTTTTGGGAAAGGAGTGCGGGGCATAGTAGTAATTGATGCCCGCCGAAATGGATTTATGTTTCCATTCGGCTCCCACGATGCCGGTCGTGTAGGTCTTGACACAGAAATCACCGTTGTAGTTTTTGGACGGGGTGCTGACTCCCATTTTGCCGGTCCATTCGCCAAACATTAGATAGATCCACCCGGTAAAACTATGTGTGGGTTGGGATTTGGAGTAATATTTGCGGTAAGTAAAACTGTAGGAAGGCATCAATGACAGCCATTTGACCGGAGTATAGCTCGGGGAGAGGGAAAATGTGTAGCGATTCTGCGACTCCACCTGCACAGGCATACTGACGTAGTTGTCACCGTCCTTTACGACTGCGGTTTCAAATGGTGAAAAACTGCGGCGGAACTGTAGTGAGGATTTCAGATACAACCTGTTGTCGGGGGTCGAGTAGATGAATGTCAGGGCGGCGTTGAAATAGTCGTAGGGCTTCAGTGAGGGATTACCGGCCGAATAATAGCGGTAGTCCCACTGCGTGTAACTGTCGGCAAGCATACCCGCTTGCGGGTAAGTGCGGCTGTAGAATGTCGAAAACTGCAATGTCGCACTTCGTGACGGGGTATAGGTCAGCATCAGGTAGGGACGCGGAATGATATAAAAATCTTTCTTGCCGCTGACACGGCGATAATCTCTAAGGCTGAGGGTGAGGCTGGCGTAGTAACTGAATTTCCCTCCGGGAATATAGCCGGAGTATTCGGTGGCCAGTGACGCGCCCGAATAGTCGACTGTCGACGGCGTGTTGTCGTTCATGCGCTGGCGTGTTTTATAATAGGTATAAAAGCCGCTCACGCCCCAGTAACCGTGCCCGATGCGTGTGTTGTAGCTGATTTCGCTCTGCAATGAATAAGAATTGTTGCGCAGGTCGGTAAACATGCGCTCAGTCGGAATGATGGAAGATTCCGTGTCAAAGTCAAATTTTAAATCATTGACCGAATGATGGTGAAAATAGCTGTTTACAACATTGACGGCAAGCCACTTGTGTTTTGAAAAATAATGGTGGTAATAAAGGTCGAGAGATATGCTGTTGGTGCGATAGTCATTGTCATATACCCTGTTGCCCGACAGAGTAGTGCCGTCGATTGTCGCGTTAGCGTGCTGCGGAAAATAATTCAGGGTATAGCCGTTGTTGTAGTTGACGTTGGCATAAAAAAGGTTGCCGCCTCGGTTGTGTTTCCACATCAGGCTCGCCGTGTGGTTGAGACCTCGGTCTTTTCCTTCCCCCTTGATTCCGGCATAGTCATATTTCTCGTCACCGTAGTCATAGGTCTGGTTGATGCGCTCACCCGATGTGCGGCGGTAGCCGAGATTGTAGTATGCCGAGACATAATTTGCCGAGTCAAGATAGTTCAGAGAGATGTAGTTGCCCCCGTTAAGTGTCGTGACCGAATTGAGGGTGTTGAGGTAGGCCGAATAGAAAGCCTCCTTTGGCCGACGGGTCACGACATCGAGCACTACCGTTGCCCCTTGAACCGAATAACGGGCGGGTGCGGGGTCATAGAACACCAGTTTTGCAATGTTTTCGGGCCGCACGGCCATCAGCTCATTATAAGAGGCCGATTTCCCGTCGATGAGCAGGAAAATCGGGGTTCCTTCAGGGGTTGTGAGCTGGTCACCCATTATCGGCTTGCGGAATTGCGGCAGCGATGATATTGCATCCAGTGCATTTGTGCCGTAGTTGCGGTTGCGCTCGGGCATGAAGATTTCCATGCGGTTGGCAAATGTTTTTATGGTCGGTGCCGACACATATACCTCGCCGAGAACAGTGGTGGTGTCGGAGGCGATGCTGTCTATCGGTTCCGAGGCACAAATGGAAACGGATGAAAGAGCAAAAAATGCAAAAAAGAGTGCTAATTTAGTTAGTTTGTCGGTCATATTGCGAATCTATGTGGTTCATAATTGATTGGACTAAATCATTGTCGGAATATTCAAGTTTGCATTGCGGTTGTCCACCTGATTCATGAAATTTTCGTGGACAGGCTCCCATGCATATAGGCAGATATCGACAGGCGATGCATCGGTGGTTTTCAAAACCCTTGGTCACATATTTGGATAGATGATCCTCGTTCCAATGGATGATTCCCTCTTGATTTAAATGACCGGGGACTTTTTCTCCATAAAGTTCATTGCCTGATGTGCATTTTGCAATGTCACCATTATAGTTGATAACGTTACAATAGCGACGAGATGCATAACAGGGTACAAAGGTAGTGATTATATCGTATTTTGCAACATTAAATGATAATTTTTCAAAATTATCCAATATTCTGGTGGTTTTTGTAAACAAAGATTTGTCTACGGCTTCTTGCCATACTTTTTTAGGAACGATAGTTATCCGGTTTCGATAACGGGCTGAAATTCCGTGTTCAACCTGTTCAACGAGTTCTTGGGTTAAATTTGAGCTTGTATAGTTGATTCGTAGCATAATGGTAATCTGTTCCGATGCTCTTAGAAGGCACTCGATATTGTGTAAAGTCCTGTTAAAAGCCGAATCACAGCCGTCCATGTATTTGACTTTATCATGCATTTCACGAGGCCCGTCAAGGGTTATTTGAAAAAATGTAAAGCCAAGCTCACATATTTCGGGAATTATGCTTTCGTCAAGATAGTAGGCATTTGTTGTAGCGGTCAAGGCTAAAGGTAAGTCATGCTTATTACATATCTTACGCGAATATTCGCATAGAGGACGTATGACTTCATGAAAATACATGAAAGGTTCGCCTCCAAACCAATCTAAACTCAGAGAATTAATTTTCTCAACCTCAACCATGTATTTAATATGTTTTTTTACCCGTGTCATTGTTTCATCTGACATTCGAGAAGGAATGTGGGATTGAACACAATACCAGCATTTGTAATTGCAATCCAGTGTCGGAACCAATATAAGCTGATAGAATTTGTTATCTATCTGTTGCTGGTTAAGTTTCCGTAGTTTGGCTAATTCGTCAATGTCATTGTCGATTATGAAACCGGAATCTTTTAGCGAATTAAAGAAAGGCTCGTTTATTTCTTTAATCTCGTCGGGATTCGTTAAAATTGATTGGACTTTTTCGCCTAATACTTTAGGCAAGCGAAACCATGTGTGGTTTAACCCATTGTACCAGTAGGAATAATTGTCGCGTGAATGAATATAATTGTATCTGCTCGGTTTCATAATGAATTCTATTTGACGAAGTTAGTTTTGCTTTTTTTGAAAGCAAAACTAACTTCGTATGTTAAAGACTCAGGAGAACAATATAGTATTATTGAATGTGATCCTCGTGAGGATTTCTGACACCTCCACCGCCACAATTTCCATTTTCGTTACATTCTTTGCCGCAGTTTGTGTTGATGGGACAGGCGCAATTTGGAGTGCCGTTAGTGCAGGCACATTGTAGAACAGTGTTCAAACATCCACATTGCGCTACCGTGTTTTGGATGATGATTTCTCCTTTACCACCCTTTATTTCGAGAGTGGAGAGTTCTTCAATTGAAAAATTGATAGATCTTTTCATAAGTTAGAAAATTAAATTAATTATAAAAAAATTCACCCGAATATATGGCGCCGGATTCGGTTGTAATTGTTATTGAGTAGTCACCGGGGATTAGGGGAGCGGGGAGGGTGACGGTCGGAGTTGCGGGGTCGGTATCGTCAATAATATCGGTGGCGATTACGGTGCCGTCGGCGGTCTCGATTGTGACCGTCGCATACCCACACTCACCAAGACTTTCCACATAAATATATTCATCGTCCATCCAGCATGTGTATGGGACAAACGCGGGCATGTGAGGGCGCTTGATGTTTCCGTGCCCCTTTTTAGTTGAATTAAGCGTTATCGTGCGTTGTGACGCAAAAAGAGATAACGGACAAGTGGTAAATATTGCACAGATACCAATTCAAAAGGCTTTGTTTAGATGGCTCATAATCGTGAAATGTTTATTGCCGTAAAGTTACATTACGAAATTGGGGCAGACAATTTTTGCCGCTAAAATAAACCTTTCAATGGCCGAATTGTAAAGTGCAGATAATTAAGAAGTAAAGTGTGATTTAGTTATCAAATTGGCCTTTCAGTTAACAAATCGACCACATATTGGTCTAATTTGCTTTGGGGCGATTCTCAAGTAATCTGAGAATTTCTTCGGATAAATTGGGATTAGAGCCCGTTGTTGAAATTTTAGATTTCAAGCGTGTTTTCCATACATATATTGTCTGTAAGTTTGCCGACATGAGGAGGGCGATTGTTTTTCCTGAAAAACCGGCCAAGTAGTAACAGAGAATTTTGAAGTCGCGTTCGTTTAAGAGCGAAAATTCGACCCGTGCCCGCTGCATTATATTATTGTGATAGGAATTGATTATTGACTCTTGTGCCGCATAGAGATTTTCATCATTAGACATGTTTTCAAAAGCGGTTTTGATTAGATGTGACAGTTCAGCGGGTTTGCGTTTAGGAAGCTCGTCATCCCATTTCTTAATGGTGGCGCATAATTTGTCGATGCGTTCCAATTGTCCTTTATAAAGGGTTGCGATTGACTCGTTGACAGCATTGTCAATGTTATTAGAATGTTTTAATCGGTCAAAAGTAGCCTGTAAGTCGTAGATTTGTCTTATGGCTTCGGAAAGTTGAAGATTGCGCGATTTGATTCTATATTTATATAAGAATAGGATAGTGAGAACCAAAAGTATGAAAATGAAACATATGTAGAAAAGACGGTTATTGGCTGTGGCGGTCTCAATTTTTGCCTCGCGTAGATTGTTTTCGGCATAGTCGCGTTGGACCACGATTGTCGAGTGTTCTTTCATGTCGCGTATAAAGGAATCCTGTATCAAAATTAGGCGATACAAGTCATCTCGTGATTCAATGAGATTTCCGAGAATAGAGTCGAGGCGGAATTTCTCAAAGTAGTAGTGTCCTCGTTGATTGTAATTGAGGGCGTTTTGATATTGTAATTCCGAATAGTATCGGGCACTGTCCAATTTATTCAAATTGCGATAAATAGCCGAGATATAGCCATAGTCATCGCTGTCGAGGAGTTCCGGGTCGATTTGAAAAAGCTGTAGGTAATATTTCTTCGCGTTTTGGAAATCTTCTTTTTTTAGGAAAGCGTTTCCTAAAATTGATGTGGAGAAAAACAGCAGTTGGTGGTCGTCCAAAATTGATTCCCCCTCCTGCACCTTTTTAATTGCATAAAATGCACTGTCGATGTGATCGGTATACAGGTATGCGAGAGCGAGGTCACACAGAGCATAGTCAGAATGCACTTTTCGGCCTGACAAAAGAAAATGTTTTGCTGAAAGTTTGGAATATCGGAGTTGCTGTTTGTGTGTATAATCGCACATTGTTAAATCCGCCAGACCGCGGTAAATAAGTCCGAGGAAGAAGTGGTCGTTTAGGTTTATGGCGATTTTTTCGGCATCGGAATAGTGCTTTGTGGCTGCGGGGAGTTTGTTTGCGTTCTGATAAATCAGGGCGAGATAGTAGAGAGCGCGCATGTGCTCGACAGTTGAGTCGGGGCGGTAGTAGTCGAGGGCGACGCGGATGAGCGAGTCGTCATCGACGTGGATGCCGCATTTTATCTGCGCGGCGGTGTAGGCGAGGGCATAGCGCGCGGGTGTCTCCCATCCGTGCAGCTGCTCCGGGTCGACCTCCTGAAGTAGGGCGAGGGCCGAGTCGGGACAAGTCTCGACGGCCGCCTCGGCCGCGTCGATGCGGTCAAGGATGTCGCGCGAGTTGCATGCCGTGACGCATACGACAGCCGCGATAAGAGATATGGCGATGTAGAATAATCGGGACATTTCGTCACAAAGGTAGTAATTTTTCATGTAAAGCTGACGGTTTGTCCCCCGACGTTTGGATGTGTGGCAAAATTGTCGTAAATTTGCACGGTTTTCTCGATAGAGCGAGCCACCAATAATTATCAAATACTCCATTCTATCGTATGCGACAAACAAAGCGAGCCTTTCTGATTCTTGAAGACGGCACCACCTTTGAGGGAAAGTCTTTCGGCTACGAGACTTCGACTGCCGGTGAAGTAGTTTTCAACACAGCCATGACGGGTTATCCCGAAAGCCTTACCGACCCGTCTTATCAGGGTCAGATTCTCGTCACCACCTATCCCATTCTCGGCAATTACGGCGTGCCCCCGAGGCGCGAGAAAAATGATGTCAGCGAGTACTACGAGAGTGACAGCATCCACTGCCGCGCCATCGTGGCTCAGGATTATTCCCACGAGCACAGCCACTGGCAGGCCGACCGCTCTCTCGCCGACTGGCTCAATGAGGAAAAAATCCCCGGAATCTATGGTATCGATACCCGCGCGCTGACCAAGCACCTGCGCGAGCACGGCTCGATGCTCGGCAAAATCATTGTCGAGGGTCAGCCCGACGTGGAATTTTATGACCCCAACAAGGAGAACCTCGTGGCCCGCGTGAGCTGCAAGAATGTCGAGATTCACGGCGAGGGTCCCAAGACGGTGGTCCTTGTCGACTGCGGCGTGAAGCACAACATCATCCGCTGTCTGACACGGCGCGGGGTGAAAGTGGTGCGCGTGCCGTGGAACTATGACTTCACCTCGATTCCCTATGACGGCCTGTTTATCTCCAACGGCCCCGGCAACCCCGACATGGCTGCCGAGACTGTCGAGCTGATCCGCAAGGCGATGGAAATCGGCAAGCCCATCTGCGGCATCTGCATGGGCAACCAGTTACTCGCCAAGGCCGCCGGAGCCAAAACCTACAAGCTCAAATACGGTCACCGCAGCCACAACCAGCCTGTGCGCCGCGCCGGAACCGAAAGCTGTTTCATCACTTCGCAGAACCACGGCTTTGCCGTAGACAACGATACCCTTCCCGCCGACTGGGAACCGCTGTTCATCAACATGAACGACGGCACCAACGAGGGAATCCGCCACAAGGAAAAGCCGTTCTTCTCGGCCCAGTTCCACCCCGAGGCAAGCAGCGGCCCCAAGGATACCGAATTTCTCTTTGACGAGTTTGTAAACATGCTTTAATCCCTTTCATTTCACATATCTGACGACCATGCGTAACGAAAAAATCAAGAAAGTTCTTCTGCTCGGCAGCGGTGCCCTCAAAATCGGCGAGGCCGGCGAATTTGACTACTCAGGCTCTCAGGCCCTCAAGGCCATGAAAGAGGAAGGGATTACCACCGTGCTGATCAACCCCAACATCGCCACGGTGCAGACTTCTGACGGCTTTGCCGACAAAATCTACTTTCTCCCCGTCACCCCCTATTTTGTAGAAAAAGTAATAGCCAAGGAACGCCCCGACGGCATCCTGCTCGCATTCGGCGGCCAGACAGCCCTCAACTGCGGCGTGGAACTGTATCGCGGCGGCGTGCTTGAAAAATATAATGTCGAGGTTCTCGGCACCCCGGTTCAGGCCATCATGGACACCGAGGACCGCGAACTCTTTGTCAAGAAGCTCGACGAAATCAACGTCAAGACAATCAAAAGCGAGGCTGTCGACTCGACCCACGAGGCCATCGAGGCCGCGTCGCGTCTCGGCTACCCGGTAATCGTCCGCGCCGCCTACGCCCTCGGCGGTCTCGGCAGCGGATTCTGTGACGACGAGCAGCAGCTTGTGTCGCTCGTCGACAAGGCTCTGTCGTTCTCGCCCCAAGTGCTCATCGAGAAATCGCTCAAGGGGTGGAAAGAAGTCGAGTATGAGGTCGTGCGCGACTGTTATGACAACTGTATCACCGTCTGCAACATGGAAAACTTTGACCCGCTCGGAATCCACACCGGCGAGTCAATCGTTGTCGCCCCGTCGCAGACGCTTTCCAACGAAGACTACCATTATCTGCGCAAACTCGCCATCAAGATCATACGCCACATCGGCATCGTCGGCGAGTGTAACGTGCAGTATGCGTTTGACCCCGCGTCGATGGAATACCGCGTCATCGAGGTCAACGCCCGCCTCAGCCGCTCGTCGGCCCTCGCATCCAAGGCTACAGGCTACCCGCTGGCATTCGTTGCAGCGAAACTCGGCCTCGGCTACGGCCTCTTTGACCTGAAAAACTCGGTTACCAAAGAGACATCGGCATTCTTCGAGCCCGCCCTCGACTATATCGTCTGCAAGATTCCCCGCTGGGACCTCGGCAAGTTCCACGGAGTGCGTCGCGAAATCGGCTCGTCGATGAAATCGGTAGGCGAGGTGATGGCTATCGGCCGCACGTTTGAGGAGGTCATTCAGAAAGGTCTCCGCATGATAGGGCAGGGTATGCACGGTTTTGTCGGCAACCACGAAATCAAGATTGACAATATCGACCACGCCTTGAGCGAGCCTACTGACAAGCGCATCTTTGTCATCGCCGCCGCGCTGCAGAAAGGTTACAGCGTCGAGCGCATCCACGAGCTGACCAAGATTGACCGTTGGTTCCTCTACAAGCTACAGAATATATTCAACACCGCCGGCGAGCTGAGAGAGTTTGACTCAATAGACAAGCTTCCGGCTTCATTGCTGCGTCAGGCCAAGGAACAGGGATTCAGCGACTTTCAGGTTGCCCGCGAGGTGCTGAAAGACAACATGACCGATGCCGAGGATGCCAACCTGAAGGTGCGCGCCCTGCGCAAGGAGATGGGAATCCTCCCCGTCGTGAAACAAATAGACACCCTTGCAGCCGAATATCCCGCGCAGACCAACTATCTGTATCTCACCTACAACGGAGCGCAGAACGATGTCAACTACCTGCACGACCACCGCTCGATAGTGGTTCTCGGCTCTGGCGCCTACCGCATCGGCAGCTCGGTAGAGTTTGACTGGTGTTCGGTCAACGCCCTCATGACAGTCAAGAAAAACGGTTGGCGGTCAGTGATGATCAACTATAACCCCGAAACCGTGTCGACTGACTATGACATGTGTGACAGGCTGTATTTCGACGAGCTGACATTTGAGCGCGTCATGGACATCCTCGATCTGGAACAGCCTCACGGAACCATCCTCTCGGTGGGCGGTCAGATTCCCAACAACCTCGCCACCCGCCTTGACGGACAGGGAGTCAACATTCTCGGCACCACAGCCAAGAGTATTGACAACGCCGAAGACCGCAACAAGTTCTCGGCCATGCTCGACCGCCTCGGTGTCGACCAGCCCCGCTGGCGCGAGCTGACATCAATCGGCGACATCAACTCCTTTATCGAGGAGGTCGGCTACCCGGTTCTCGTCCGTCCAAGCTATGTGCTCTCGGGCGCGGCCATGAACGTGTGCCACAACGACGAGGAACTGCACCGTTTCCTCCGTCTCGCCGCCAATGTCTCTAAGAAACATCCCGTCGTGGTGTCGCAGTTCATCTCCTCGGCCAAGGAAATCGAGATGGATGCCGTGGCCAAGAACGGCGAGATTGTCGCCTACGCCATTTCGGAACACATCGAGTATGCCGGTGTCCACTCTGGTGACGCGACCATCTGTTTCCCGCCCCAGAAACTCTATGTCGAGACAATGCGCCGCATCCGCAAGATCTCCCGTCAGATTGCAAAGGCACTCGAAATCTCGGGGCCGTTCAATATACAGTTCCTTGCCAAGAACAACGACATCAAGGTCATCGAGTGCAACCTACGCGCCTCGCGCAGTTTCCCCTTTGTGTCCAAGGTGCTTAAAATCAACTTTATCGATCTCGCCACTCAGGTGATGCTCGGCCTCGATGTCGAGAAACCCAGCAAGAGTGCGTTTGACCTCGACTATGTAGGCATCAAAGCATCGCAGTTCAGCTTCTCGCGTCTTCAGGGAGCCGACCCCGTGCTGGGCGTGGATATGTCGTCGACAGGCGAGGTGGGATGTATCGGAAACGACACTTCCGAGGCCCTTATGAAAGCAATGATTTCAGTTGGCCAGCGCGTTCCGCGCAAGAGTGTCCTCCTCTCGACTGGCGGACCCAAGTCCAAGGCCGCGATGCTTGATGCCGCCCACGAGCTGAACAACAAGGGTTACAAAATTTACGCCACCGGCGGGACCCATGCGTTCCTGAACGATAACGGCATCCCAGCAGTGCGCGTCTACTGGCCCTCGCAGCCCGACATGCATCCTCAGGCACTCCAGCTCCTCCACGACAAGGAAATCGACCTTGTGGTCAACATCCCCAAGAACTATACCCCCACCGAGCTGACCAACGGCTACAAAATCCGTCGCGCAGCCATTGACCTCAATGTGCCGTTGCTTACCAACGCCCGTCTCGCCTCGGCCTACATCGATGCCTTTACCTCCCACCCGCTTGACAGCATCGAAATCAAGTCATGGGATGAATATTAAGAGGATGTTTTTAGACAACCTCTAAAATATTGAATCACTAACAGTTTACGCGCCCCTTGACG
>DLAR01000003.1 GCA_002494015.1 Porphyromonadaceae bacterium UBA7042
ATTTGTTTTTAAACAACCTCTAAACAAACGACACTAATCTCCAATTATGAAACAGTTCTTCATTGCAGCCGCGGCCACATGCCTTTCGATGGTATGCATGGCTCAGGAATCAACCCCGGTCCAATATAACGGATGGGGAGTGCGCGTATCCGCTGACATCACTATGCCGGGAAAATGGAAGACACAGAACGGTGAAAAAGTTAAGATGTACAAAAACGGATGGGGAATCGCTGCGGGAGCTGTCTACAATTGCCCCTTTGGGAAAAACTTCTACATCGAGCCGGGAGCATCGTTGTTTTACGACACATACGAGTATGACGATTTGATGCTGAGTACAGGTGACAACCCTGTCACAGCCAATCCGTCAGTCAACAAATTCGGCCTGCGGATTCCGGTCGTTATCGGATACCGGTTCGTCCTGTTGAACCGCCTCGAAATGTCGGTTTTTACCGGCCCGGAACTCAGCTATGCTTTAAGCGGCAAAATCAAGGTCAAGGACGAGTGGAATCTTGGCGACGACTTCCCCACCGACCTTTTCGGCAAACACGGATACCGCAGGGCCGACTGCCGGTGGAGGGCCGGTCTCGGAATCTACCCCGACGAGCGATGGATGATTTCTGTCAGCGGGGCTTTCGGACTCGTCGACCAGTACAAAAACGACTTGTCGTTCCACGAGAATATGATTACCGTCTCCGTGGGATATGACTTCTGATTGTCAGATTACAATCTTGACTGCATTGTTCCCGTCAGTCACCACATAAACGCCCCGGGTAAAGGCAGAGATGTCGATGTCGTTGCGACCCGGAATCAGCTCAAAATCTTTTACTAAAATTCCCGATGCCGAGTAGACTGACACTACGCACCGTGCATCGGCAAGCAACGACAACACCCCGTTCCCACACGCAAGGAGGCTGAACGAGTCACTCATGGGCCTAATCTCGTCAACGGAACTCATCTCGGCTGCGGGATGAAGGTCTTGCCCACCGCTGATTTCAGTCGAGCTCTCCCCTATCCGTCCATGTTCCGCATTCACGGCCGTATAAACCTTAAAAAAGTCGGCATGGGTCAGATGGACAGCTTTTCCCTCGGCATCAACCGCCCAGTCGAGCTTGAAACCCGGATCCTCGGCATTGGGCCTGTTGTCGACATAACCCCACGGCAGAAATTTCATCACGACCTCCCCGTTATAGTTATATGCATTATCGGCAACGCGCGTCCCCTCAAATGTCATTTCCTCAGCGTCACTCCATTCAGGCCAGTAAGCCTGACGGTGAAAACTATTTTTCAGCACATATCCCGACGGTGCCTCGGGGTCATTGGAGGTCCAGCGTATATAGGTGTCATCGGTGATAGCCGAGTTATCAGGGTCGGGTGTCGCCACCTTGTCCTTTTCAGGCTTGTAATAGGTAATGCGGTAGTCGTGAAAAGTAGTCGCGGCATTATACTCGCTTCCGGCAAGCTCATACCACGGATCGTCGGCAATCCCGTTGCCGTTGACATCGACACTGACCATCACTATTCCCGGCTCGCTTGACCCGCCGTCTCCCTTTCTGTCAGAGCGGATAGCGTTGCCGAATATCTTGAAGTCATACTCCCCCACGACATTCACTACAGGGTGGTCAAAGGCAAAAATGACATATCCGCCGAATGACCCGAGAGAAATCATGCCCGGCATGGGGTCACTCGCCGTGCCGGCAATGTTCAGCTGCGCCTCGGCAAGGATGTCATCGGCACCCCACCCGTCTTCCCACCAAGGCACCTCATTGACAAACTGCCCGGGAGCCGGACAAAATTCAATAACACGGTCGATGTAAGGATTGACCGCCGACATGCCGAGCGATGCGGCAAGAATCACAGAACAGACTAATCGTTTCATAATTCAATACTCATTTACTGACTGACCCGTAAAAACGATATGGGCCGGGATATCCCCGGTGCGCACACTCCATTTCAACACCCCGTCTCTGCCGAAACAATACAGATAACCGGGATTGACATAGTTGCGCGCATCGGCGACAAAAATTTCTTTCGTGACGGGGTTTACCGCGACTGCATAGGGTTTGTGTATCCTCGCTTCAGTACCGTCGGTGATAAAACATTCACTCGCGACCTCCCGGGTGGCTATATTGACAATCTGATAGCTGTCGGGCATCTCGGCTCCGGTCTCCCGGTTGTCAACCGCGATGACATAGAGGGAGTCTCCGTCGAGCCAGTAGTTTCCGACGTTGACATCAAGAACTTTCTCCATGCGCCTCTTGCGGGTATCATAACAATACAGCCGCGGGGGAATGTCATAGTAATCGCCGCGCGAGCTGACCCACAGGTTTCCATACCGGTCAGCTATACAGTACTCAAGATTGATTGCGACCTGAACCGTCTCAAGCACCTTGAACGTCGACAGGTCTATCACCGTGACGGTATTCTCATAATTCGGCACCATGTATCCGCCCGAGTTGGCCACATAAATTTTGCCGTCGGCAATATCCAGCCCGTCAGGCTGAAAACCCACTATGCAGCGGTCCACGACCTGCATAGTGGCGGTATCCACCTTTGCCACGAATCCTTTCTGACGGTATTCCGGGTCTATGACCACCGGTCCGGCATAGCTCGTGACGTATGCATAACCTTTCCAGAAACGGATAAATCGGCAATTGGGAATGTCAATCTGCCCCATGCGCCGGGCGGTTGCCGCATCCATCACCTCCACCTTGTTGGAGCAATTGATTACGGCATACATGCGCGAGCCGTAGATAGCAATATCGTTGCCCACGTCGCCCATCTCCTTAGGCACGTCGGGATTGGCACTGCCATATATATTGCGGGTATACACACCCGTTGAATAATCATAATAGTCGAGCGTCGACTTGTTGGACCCCATATTGCCCTCGTTGAGAAGATAGAATCCTGTTACAGTGTTAAACTCGGGTCTTCCCACAGGAACCTCCTCGGGGATAAAGATAATGTCATCGTTGCGGCACGAGGTGAATAATGCAGCAGCGAAAACCGTTATATATAATAATGTGTAACGGAGAGCTGTCATATATCAAATTTCAGTATGATTTTATAATTACGGCCCGGCATCGGGTAATTCTGTATCACTTCATACTGCTGGTCCAGCAGATTGTTGACCTCGGCGGTGACGCGCAGCGACATCTTGCGCCGAAGTGTGAAACGCCACGAGGCCGAAATATCGCTTGTGTACCACGGCTGCTCATAGTTGGCGGGGATATTGGACGAGTTATGATAACGCTCGCCGACATATATAAAACTGTAGTTCAGCTCGGCACGCCGCCAAGTCGCATTGAGCGTGGCCGACCCGCTGTGACGGGGGATATAGGCAATCTGCCCTTTATAGGTCCCGGCCTCGTCAAGACAGTCTGAAGGGTCTGAGTAGTCCTGCGCCCGCTGGAAAGTATAGGTCAGATGCCCGTTGAGCATCAGTCCCGCGACCGGTTCCATCGCGAGGTTGGCCGTCACGTCGACACCGCGTATCTTGACGCGCCCGATGTTCATCATCATCCACCGGTATTGCCCGTTACCCTTGGGGACAGCGATTATTTTATCATCCACGATATTGTAATAGGCATCGGCACTGAGGTCGACCGAACTGAACACCGTGGCATCGAAGTCGCGGTGAAACGAACCGCCGAGATTCCATTGCGTCGCCATCTCGGGCCGCAGCGAGGCATTGCCGATGTCGGTATAATACAGGTCGTTGAACGTCGGCATCCGGAATATGCGTTTGTAATAGGCCCGGAAGGTCAGTTCACGCTGTTTCCATGGCTGCCACGACATGAAGACGGCTGGTGTCAGCTTGTCACGGTGATACACCCGCGTCACGCCCCCCTGAGCCTCGGGACTTTTCACCCGGTCGGTGACAAATGTCCCGAGCACACTGGCATTGACCTTGAAACCGCCACGGTGAAACGATGTCGCGAGTGCCGACAGAATGGTGTGACGCACAGGGCGCGAAAAGTTGGCAAGCTCGGCATCAAGCGTGTTCCACTGGTAATCGACCGCGAGATTGGCATGCCATCCCGGAAGAATGGTAAACTTGTTGGCGGCCGATACATATACCTCATCCTGCCGGAACTTGTTGTCAAGATACATCAGTGTAGTGTCGGGGTTGAGATAACGCATATAGTCGCGGGCATACTTGGCATTGACCTGCAAGGCATATCTTGACGAGAACGAGCGGCGGTAACGCCCTTGGGCAAAGAAATTGCGGTCCCATTGCCGCTGGGAATTTTTCCACACGTTGTTGACTATCGCGCCGGGGATTCCGCGTTCCGAGTCATAGTAATAGACGCGCGCCTGCCAGTAGCCGCGATAAATCGACCCGTACAGGCCCCCCTCGACACGCAACGCATTGATGTCGCCGTTGCGGCGGGTCGCGGTCGTGTCCCACGCCAGTGTCCCGTCACTGAACACCTTGCGGTAACGGAAACGGTAACGCCCTGTCGCATAGGTGTACTCGGCACTGAGCGTAGCGCTGACATTCTCGCTGATTTTATAATCAAGACGGGCCGAGGGGTTGGCAAGGCCGAATGAGCCGGCTCGCATAGTGACGTTGAAATTAATCCGCCTGTCGTCGTCAAACTGCGGCCTGCGCGACTGGAGGTAGACAGTACCGGCACTCCCGTAATCCTTCGCGCTCTGGAAGATATCGCTTTTCTGCCCGTTATACATTGTAATGGCCTCGATATTGTCGAGCGAGAACTTCCCGAGGTCAATCTGGCCGTTCTGGGCGTTTCCGAGCTGGATGCCGTCATAGAATATCCCCATGTGGTTGGTCCCCATCGAGCGCATGTCGATGGTTTTAACGCCACCCACACCGCCATAATCTTTGATTTGCACCCCCGAAAAATAACGCATGGCATCAGCTACCGACTGGCTGTTGAGTCCTTCGAGCCTGCGGCCGTCAAGAGTCTGCGACGGTATCACCTCGCTATAAGGCCGACGGGCCACTACCTTCACCGCGTCAAGGCTTATGGAATCCCCCGTCTCGACTTCCTGTGAGTACAGACGAGGTGCTGCGAGACTTGCTATTAAACAGAGTGACAGTGTATAAAAAATCTTCACTTTGCCGGATTTATTCTTTATCCACGGGAGAGCGAAGACAGCATCACCTACAAAAGTCGCTCCGATACTCATAACCGGCAACCGGCATGAAAGACCGACTGTAAGCGTTATGCCGACAACCCTAAGTCCCGAGGGTTTCAACATCAGTTAACAGCGATGGCAGGCTTTCCGGCTCGACCCTGTCCCGTTTCGCCTTCCCGCCGGGCGATTACCGGCAGTGGCGGTGATGAAACGGTTTTATCGGGAACTCACGGCAGCGGCTCTGCTCGGGATTTTCACCCGATTTCCTTTTAACACGGCATTTTACACGCCGCGCACCATTCTGCATGGCAAAGTTACACATTTTTCCTGAATATGCTCCCCTTTATTCTTTTTATTTCTGATCCAGCTGGCGGCTTGTATAGGAATGCGGGCGCAGATACACTCTCCCCGACCGGAAGTCAAATACCGATTCGCCTGACAGAAAGTTAAAAAGATTGATATAATAGGGTTCTCCATTATCCCGCGTGTTGCTGAAATGCACGCGCGACGAACCGATACGGTTACCTATCTGCATCAACACATCGCCGGTCCGAGCCTTGAACAAGCATCCGTTTACCTTTACAAGGTCTTCTGAAACAGCAGTTGCACCACTTTCTGAATAAAGCTCGCGCGGCATTTTAATTTTAACCCCGTCAATACCGGTATTGACAAAAAATTGTCTCTGCACTCCGCTGACTGTCGCCTCGATATAATAGCGCGGTCCCGCACCGAAAATATCCATTGATGACAGATGCGGCTCCATTTTGCAGAATCGCTCATAACCGTCAGGCACATCAAACCGAAATGTAATTGAAGACACCATAGGGATTTGTTCGGTTACAAAACGGCTGAGAACATCGGTCCCGATGACACTTATCTCACCGCTGCGGCCCGGCATAAAGGCAATGTTGTCTATTGTCGCGCGTATAGACGTGTCCGGCTCGACCCACACCGATTCGGCAAGCGAGTCACAACGATAATGCACACGGGAAACCGGGAAAGAGACAAGATACATCTTGGTCGAAAAAATTACATTGTCACGGGTATCGGCTCCGATAACCGGGAAATGTATCGAATCCACCGAAAGACCCAGATTCCGCAACCGGGCGATATCTTCGGGTGAAATAAGCGATGTGGGACTACCGGTGTCTATGTGGAAATTAACATCGGGCGCAACTTCTACAACCCCGTTACAGAAAAAATATGTGGCCGACGTAATCGTGGAGTCGGAAAACGCGATTTTATCCTGTGCGGTGCTATTTAGATAGTATGTCCCGCCCATAGCCGCAAGCAATACCGATACAACAACAATTATTATTAAAAATATACGCTTCATGATGAATTTTAGGGTGATGAAAGAGAGAGTTGATTTTTCAGAATGCAAATTTATATATTTTTACTCACCCTGACAGATTGCTTAACCGATTTGCCACACAGGTTACAACAGCGTGACAAAATAGTGCCGATTATGTCACGGATTGGATTCCGTCTTGAGATGAAGCCAGTTCCCCCACCTGAGTCTTATCAAGAAAATCGCGCCCCTGAAACAAAGCTCAACACACATGGCCACCCACACTCCGCGCAACCCCATCGTCGGGGCGAGCAACGCCGCAAGGGTCAGGCGTACCAACCATATACTCCCGAAATTCATACACGACGGAATGAGCGTGTCGCCCGCTCCGACAAAAACGCCGTAGGAGACAATTGCAGCCGCAAACATCGGCTCGGCAAACGACTCAATGCGCAGTATGCCGGCACCCATCGACCTGATATCGGCATCAGGCGACATCAACCCTATCATCTCGGGGGCGAATACATACATCACCAACCCCATCACCGCCATGACGGCCATACCGAGGCCGACCGAAAGATAGCCGAGCTCCCGTGTCAGCCTCTTGCGCCCTGCTCCGACACACTGTCCAATAATAGTGGTGGCGGCCTCCCCGATACCGAATCCGGGCATATAACAGAGACTCTCGGCCGTTATGGCAAAAGCATTGGCGGCGATTGCGACCGTCCCGAGAGGCGCGACGATGACGGTCGACATTATCTGCGCCCCGCACATGATGATGCGCTCCATCCCTATCGGGCCTCCGAGCTTGAACGCGGCCCGCAGGTTGGTGCGGGTGACACGCCAGCTGCCGGGATTGCGCAATCCCAGCTCGGGGGAACGCATCCACAGGTAGAGCGTCATCAGAACCGCCGTTACGGTCTCGGCAAGAGCGGTGCCGAGCGCCGCGCCCCTGACCCCCATGTCGGCACCGGGAAACCACACGGTCATAAACCCTAAATCAACATCGCGCGAAGGGAAAATGAGCAGGACGTTGAATATAACGTCGAGAACACACATAAGAATATTCAGCGCGCTCGGGACCTGCATGTTGCCGGTCACACGGAGCAAGCTCCCCGACAACACGCTGAGGTGCATCAGCGGCAGCGATGCTGCATAAATCAGAAAATATCCCGAGGCTCCGTCGGCTATATCGGCATTTCCACCAAGCCACCGGGGCAGAGAACCGCTGATGCCGCACCCGATTGCCCCGAGAAGGAGTCCGTAGAGCGACACGACGATAAATGCCTGACGCATTATCGAGCGCGCCGCCGTTTTGTCACCCGCACCGAGACGGTGGGCCACCTGCACCGAGAATGCCGTAGCTCCGGCGACAAGAAGTCCGCCAAACAGCCACGTCGTGGTCGACACAAGCCCGATCGCCGCCGATGCCTCGGCTCCGAGCGACCCCACCATCGACGCGTCGATATAGAGCATGATGGTCAGCGAAATCTGAGCGAGCATGGCAGGGATGCTGAGACGCACGATAAGGTCGAGCCGCTGTCGCCACGACAGCGGTGCGCCCGAGCGTATCAGCTCCAGCAGTTGGTACTGTTTACCTTCTTTCTTCTTTTCAGCCAATTGTATTAGAGGCTATTTTGACATTAATCTCAAAATTTAACCATGAGGCTGTTTTATATAAATGCCTTTGTCACACCCGTTTTGGATTTAACATTTGTTATCAAACACCCTCATGAATCTTTCAAGCGCGTCGGCGAGGACCGTGCGCTGACAAGCAAAATTCAGTCTGACAAAATTCGTTCCCGCCTTCCCGTAGGTCGTTCCCGCGCTGACCATCAGGCCGGTCTCATCAAGAAGCCTTCGGGCGACCTCGTCGCCGGTCATTCCGCTACCCGAGCAGTCAATCCATGCAAGATAGGTCGCCTGCATCGGCATCACGCGGAAGGCGGGGAGGTTCTCGGCAAAGAACCCGCAAAGATACGCATAATTTTCATACAAATATCCTTTCAGCGCATCAAGCCACGGTTCTCCGTCATTATAGGCCGCTATAAGTCCGACGACTCCGAACGGATTGACATCACACACTTCGTTATCATTGATGGCGCGGTCAATGCGGGCAGCGACAACCGGGTCATGGGTCACGATATTGGCAATCTGCAATCCCGCCGTATTGAACGCCTTGCTCGGCGAAACGCAACTGACCGAGTGGCTGCGGGCATTCTCTCCGAGGGTTGAATAGGGAATATATTTCTGTCCGGGAAATGTCAGCTCGCAATGAATTTCGTCTGACACGACAAAGAGACCATGACGAGTGGATATATCGTCTATTTTCTCCAGTTCCTCGCGGGTCCACACCCGTCCCCCGGGATTGTGCGGGTTGCAAAGCAGTATCATCGCGGCTCCTTCGGCGGCGGCACGGCGTTCAAGGTCGTCAAAATCGATTTCATACCCCATTCCGGTGTCAATGAGCGGAGACTCGACTGTGCGGCAGCCGTTGTTGCGTATCGACGAGAAAAAACAGTTGTAGACCGGGGTCATGACAATCACACCTCCGCCACGCGGCACGAGTGCCTTTATTATTGCCGAAATCGCCGGAACGACACCCGATGTATAGATAACACCCTGCCTGTCGATATTCCACCCGTGACGGCGGCCAAACCATGATGTCAGCGCGTCATAATAGTCGTTGCCCACGGCGGTATATCCGAAAACACCGTGACTTACCCGCCGTTCAAGCGCGTCAATGACACACGGAGCGGTGCGGAAATCCATGTCGGCCACCCACATCGGGAGAAAATCTCCCCTCGACGACCCGTCGGGACTGTCCCACTTGTAAGAGCCTGAGCCTCGGCGGTTGACCGGAGTGTCGAAATCAAATTTCATCAGCGGTCAGTATTTTGCAGTCAGCAGGTGCCTTTATATTCTCGTCAAGGATAATCTCGCCATACCCGAGGGCCACGATTCGTCCCGTTACAGGGTTCTTGACACTCGTGATAACCGAATTAACCACTGCGTCAAGCGACGATTCCTCAAACGCCAGATCGCCGTCGGGCGCGATGGTGCAGTTCTCCATCACGAGGTCATGGCAGTAACAGAGAGGCTGTGTCCCTGATATGCGGCAGTTGACAAGGCGCAGCCGGCGCGAATGCCACCCGAGATACTCGCCGTTGATTTCCGAGTCATAGACAGTAACATCCTCAGTGTTCCAAAAAGCATCCTTTGAATTGATGACAGCATTGCGGATTACGACATTCTTGCAATACTGGAACGAATAATTGCCCGACTGGCGATAACCGTCGATGTCGATATTCTCGCTATGCATAAACAGGTAGTCGGCACGGCCGACCTCGACATCGCGCAACCTGATGTCACGGCAGTGCCACAGGGCCTCCTGCGCGTCGGGGATGCGCACACGGGTCAGCGCGACACCGGTCATCTCGCGGAACATCTTGGGAGCCTCGACAAGCGTGTCGGTCATTTCCAAGTCGCGGGAATACCACAGTGCGGCGCGGGCCCCTTCGGTAAACAGACAGTTGGTGATTTTAAACCTGTCGACATGCCAGAACGGATATTTCCCTTCAAAACGGCAGTCGACAGCCTCAATCCCGGCACATTCTTTCAACGCCGACTCGCCGGCATGAACCGTCACATTGACAAGCCGCAAGTCACGGGACGCAAAAAGCGGCCGCTCGCCGCCAAATTCCTTATTGATGATCTCTTTCATAGCAACATTCTTTTTCCGATGCAAAATTACTCATTATACTCCATACCGCAATTATCATCTTTCTCAATAAACCTACCAAAATCGCAGAATCCACACACCTTGGCTTTGACATTTGTCATGAAACAACCTCTTAGCCGGATACAAATATCGCCAAATCTTAAAAAAAACAAAACACATCGCCAACGCGCAACTAAAAACATTATCTTTGCGACTAAAACAACATGTTACATGGTGCGGTTATCCCTGATATTTTTAGTGCTGGTTCTCTTTAGCGTGACTGCTAAGGGAGAGGCGGTCGTGGCCGACTCGATGTCACACCGGCCGTTGCCCAATGCGTCAGTTTTCGACCGGCACGGAAAACTCTCGGGCAGCTGCCGGTCAGACGGGAGACTGCCATATATCCCCGCTGCCGACTATCCTGTCACTATCCGCTACATGGGTTTCAAAGAGCACGTTTTGCCCAACGCGGCCGGTGTGGACACCATCTTTTTACAGGAGCTCATAACCGAACTGCCCGAAGTTGTCATCGAGTCGCGTCAGCACAAGCTGCTCCACATTCTGGCCTATGTCAGAGAATACTCCACTCTGTCGACCTATACCGACACCGTTTTCCTGTTTCGCGAAAAAATGGTTGACTACATGCTCCCTTCCGAGAAAAAAGGGCGGTTTAAAGGGTGGACAAGTCCGAGGGTGATAACCTCGAAATCCTACTACCGTTTCACCGACGCCGAGGGCCTCGACAGCGTGAGCGACCGGTGCAGCCATCATTTTTCGTGGGCCGACTGGGTGGGGATTGTGTCGGCGGTAAAACTTCCGCCATCTCTTTACGGCATCGAAAACGGAACCGACACCATAAAGGGGAAGTACAGCCCCACGGAGACTTGGGTCAAAAACGGCGACCGGGTCACTCTCGACGTAAACGTCATGGCCGACACCGCAAGCCGCAAATGGGTCCCGAACCTGTCGTTGTTCTTTCGCGACGATGTCGATTTCGAGCAATTCAAGGTGAGGTTCAACTATGACAATATCGTCGGCGACATCCTTTCCCCCATCGACTTGACCTGCTACTCGTTCAATATCGAGTCAAACGGCCGCGGCCACGGACTGTTCCGGTTCAACCGTCATGACGAGCCGTTTTTTGTCAGTTCTTATGCCGAAGTATACATCATTGACAAGGAATACATAACACTCAAGGAGGCTAAAAAATGGGACCGACGTGATGCGGGAAATGCCGAAATCGAAATTTTTGAGCCGGCCGAAGCCCCCGATCTTCAGCCGGCCGTCAGGCTGCTTGTCGACCGTGTCAACGCTGTTGACCACGACCTCGTCCGCCTTGATTTCACCCCCGACAAGCGGCTTGCCGGGCGCAAAATCAAGAAAATGAACATCGGGCAACGTGTGCTGAACCGCGTCAAGCAGATGTTTGGAATCGACCACGTCAACGCCGAGAGGAAGTGGCGACGACAGTGGAACGATTTCAGCAAAAAACAGTCACAGAGGAACAACAGAACTGCTGACGAAGAACAATCCCGCTAAACATCCTAATCACCGTCTTCAAGCACGAAAATATCCTCGACCGACTTGGAAAAATACCGCGCTATTTTAATGGCAAGAGGGGTGGTCGTACACTTGTACAATATCACTAACTTAACGCAACTATTTCATGCATGGATAAATCTGTCACCACGCCCTCTGCGGGTCACAAGCGGCATCGCCGCCGATTGCGCGGTGTAGCTGCGCCTTAACGTTAGGCCCATGCAAGCGCGCCTTTAGGTGCGCGCCGCTTGGGTTTTCTATGTTTTCTGTCCGGAATCGGCTGCATCGTAGCCGGTCTTGACGGGGAATGACCGGCAGCTATGCCGCCGTAAAATCATGTATAATCTATCAACCATAGGCTACATGCCGCCTAACGGGGCATTTGCCTATGGCTAACATTGACACGCGGCCATGCCGCGTAATCGGCGGCTCTGCCGCTGACGATAGACAGCGACGTTAAGCTAGCGACATTGTACATTTGTACGACCCTCAAGGCATATCGGGCCATGTTCTTTTACACATCTATCTGATACAGCACATGAGTCAGCAGGGGAGACTCGGGAGCAAGTTTTGGATGCTTGAACTCCCCGGCCTTGGTCATACCGATTTTTTGCATCACGCGCTCCGACGGCCGATTCACTTTGGCCGTAAATGAATAGAGTTTCCGCAACCCCAGCCTTCTTGCGCCACACACAACCGCCTCGGCCGCCTCGGTCGCATAACCCTGCTTATGAAACCGGGAGGCAAGCCGCCACCCGATTTCTACCCCGGGGGCAAATTCCGCGTCAAACCCTATCTCATGTAGTCCGACATAACCGATAAATTCACCTGTCGACTTTATCTCAACGGCATATAACCCCCACCCGTTTCGTCGGAATTCATCCTGAATCCTTTCATAAAACGCCGTCGTTTCCTCATCGCTCAGCGTCGAAGGGAAATACCGCATAACCTCCTCATCCTTGTTCATCGCCACAAACAATGGCAAATCCTCCTGCGTCCAAGAACGCAACACCAGTCTCTCAGTCTCAAAATAAACCATAAAAATCATCAATTATTCCGCAAAGATAAAGAATTTTGTACTTTTGATGATTATTGCGAACTTTGCAGCATGCGAAAAATAATTAAATGTAACGAAACCGACTACCGACAGCTCGCCGAGATATGGGAGCGGTCAGTAAGAGCAACCCATGATTTCCTTGACGAGGCCGCGATAAATGAAATCAAGGAGATGCTTATACCGGCCTATTTCCCCGCCGTGGACCTGTATGCCATCGACGACAACGGGGAGATTGCAGGATTCATCGGACTGTCGGGCGACAAGATCGAAATGCTGTTTATCGACAGCGTCTGCCTGAGAAAAGGCTGCGGCTCTCTGCTTGTCGACTTTGCAATACAGCTCGGGGCCGCAAAGGTCGATGTCAACGAGCACAATCCCGAAGCTTTGAAATTTTATCGGGCAAAAGGGTTCAGAACAATTGGCCGCGACGAGACCGACGAGGCCGGAAGGCCCTACCCCATACTGCACTTGCCGCTATAACACCCTAACGGGTACAACCTGACAAAAAATCAACCGGTAAAAACGGCAAAATTACACTTTTGGAAAACTTGTGTTGATTATAATTTCAACAACACACTGATAATCAGATACAACATTATCAACACCGGAAAACTTATTAACATCGCAGTGTTTTTAAGGTTCATTATTTTGGCAATAATAAATTTTATTATCAACTTTGCAGAGTGATACCCCGGGGGCTAATCTTTTCACCCTACTTTCTCCGGGATTTTTCAAAATGTCGAGATGGCCTACACGGCCATTCGGCATTTTGTCATGTTCATCAACCGTCAGAATTCATACCGAACCAACCATGAGTCAGTCAACATTTACCTATGATGAAGCCTACGACGCTTCATTGAATTACTTTGAAGGCGACGAGCTTGCGGCCCGAGTGTGGGTGAGCAAATATGCCCTCAAGGATTCATTCGGCAACATTTACGAGCAGTCCCCGGCCGACATGCACCGCCGCATCGCCCGCGAGATTGTAAGAATCGAAAACAAGTATCCCAACCCGATGAGCGAGCAGGAGGTGTTTGACCTTCTTGACCATTTCCGTTATATCGTGCCGCAGGGCAGCCCTATGGCGGGAATCGGCAACAACTTTCAGGTGGGATCGCTCAGCAACTGCTTTGTCATAGGTATCGACGGCCAGCCTGACTCTTACGGCGGCATCATCAAAATCGACGAGGAACAGGTGCAGCTGATGAAACGTCGCGGCGGTGTGGGACACGACCTCAGCCACATCCGCCCCAAGGGCACTCCCGTCAAGAACTCGGCCCTTACATCGACCGGACTCGTGCCGTTCATGGAACGCTACTCCAATTCGACCCGCGAAGTGGCACAGGACGGACGCCGCGGGGCACTGATGCTGACAGTCTCCATAAAACACCCCGACTCTGAAGCCTTCATCGACGCCAAGCTGGAACAGGGAAAGATTACCGGCGCAAACGTATCGGTGCGCATTGACGACGACTTCATGAACGCGGCCATAAACGGCGCCAACTATGTGCGCCAGTTCCCGGTCGACTCCCCCGACCCGGCTATAACCCGCGACACCGATGCCAAGGCCCTGTGGGAAAAGATTGTCTACAACGCATGGAAATCGGCCGAGCCGGGAGTCCTGTTTTGGGACACAATCACCCGCGAATCGGTTCCCGACTGCTATGCCGACCTCGGTTTCCGCACCATCTCGACCAACCCCTGCGGCGAGATACCCCTCTGCCCCTATGACAGCTGCCGATTGCTTGCCATCAACCTATACTCCTATGTGAAAAACCCCTTCACGCCCGAGGCTTACTTTGACTTCGACCTGTTTGCCAAGCATGTGGCCCGCGCCCAGCGCATGATGGACGACATCATCGACCTCGAAATGGAGAAGATTGAAAAAATCATCGACAAAATAGCCTCTGACCCTGAAACATCCGAGGTAAAGGAGACCGAGCTGAACCTGTGGAAGAAAATCCGCAACAAGACCCTCAAAGGCCGCCGCACCGGCGTAGGCACGACTGCCGAAGGCGACATGATGGCCGCGCTCGGACTGCGCTACGGCACCACCGAGGCCACCGACTTCTCGGTTGAAGTACACAAAGCTCTCGCCCTTGCCGCCTACGGCTCGTCGGTCGAAATGGCCGGAGAACGCGGTGCGTTTGAAGTGTTTGACGCTGAACGCGAGAAAAACAACCCCTTCATCGCCCGCATCAGGGAGGCAAGCCCCGAGCTTTATGACAAAATGGTCAAGAACGGCCGTCGCAACATCGCCTGTCTCACCATTGCCCCGACAGGCACCACGTCGCTGATGACACAGACTTCGAGCGGCATCGAGCCGGTGTTCATGCCTGTCTACAAGCGCCGCCGCAAGGTCAACGCCAACGACGTAGAATCGCGCGTGGACTACGTCGACGACTCGGGTGACGCATTTGAAGAATACATCGTCTATCACCCCAAGTTCCTGACATGGATGAAGATTAACGGAATCGAGGTGCGAGACAACTACACCCAAGAAGAACTCGACGCGCTGGTTGCCCGCTCGCCCTATCACGGCGCGACCGCCAACGACATCGACTGGCTTGAAAAGGTGCGTATGCAGGGACGTGTACAGAAATGGGTCGACCACTCTATTTCCGTAACCGTCAACCTCCCTGCCGACACCACGGTCGAGCTTGTCAACCGTCTTTATGTCGAGGCATGGCGGTCAGGGTGCAAAGGCTGCACTATCTACCGCGACGGTTGCCGCTCGGGCGTGCTTCTGGCTGTCGAGAACGACAAGAAAAAGAAAGCCGACACCGAGGCCAAGCCGGCCGTAACAGACTCGCATGTCACAAAACGCCCCATCGAGCTTGAGGCCGATGTTGTGCGTTTCCAGAACAACAAGGAGAAATGGATTGCCTTTGTAGGTCTCATCAACGGCCTCCCCTACGAAATCTTCACCGGTCTCGCCGATGACGATGACGGCATCTTCTGCCCCAAGTCTGTAACCAAAGGAAAGATTATCAAGGTCGTCGAGCCTGACGGGAAAAAGCGTTATGACTTCCAGTTCATCAACAAGCGCGGCTACAAGACCACCATCGAGGGACTGAGCGACAAGTTCAACCCCGAGTACTGGAACTATGCCAAGCTCATCTCAGGCGTGTTGCGCTACGGGATGCCCATCGATCAGGTAATCAAGCTCGTCAACGGCCTTGAACTCGATTCAAGCTCAATCAACACATGGAAAATGGGCGTTGAACGCGCATTGAAAAAATATATCCCCTCGGGCACAGCCGCCAACGGGCAACGCTGCCCCAATTGCGGTCAGGAAACCCTCATCTATCAGGAAGGATGCCTGCTATGCACCTCGTGCGGCGCCTCCAAGTGCGGATAACGCCACCGACAGAACCATAAATCATTTCCACAAGCAGGAAGCCGTTGTCGCTTCCTGCTTGTCATGCTTAGAGGGTGTTTAATAACAACCTCTTATAAAAGACCAATCGGTGAAAATAATCTATAACAAGATAATCCCTTTCGGGAAAAGGTTTTACGCCATCAACCTTTTCGGGGTGCTGTTTGCCAAGGGGCCGTGTGACAGCGTGATGATAAATCATGAGAAGATCCACACGGCACAGATTAAGGAACTCGGTTATCTGTTTTTCTACATCATCTACATGATTGAATGGATATTCAGGGTAATCCAGTTCCGCGGATATGTGGCGGCATACCGCAACATATCTTTCGAGCGGGAAGCCTATGCCAACCAGCACGACCCGGAGTATCTTGAAAAGCGCAGACGTTTCAGCGTCATCAGATATATCACTAAAAATCGCTAAAAGGGACAGAGGGTAACGTGAAAATTAGTATCTTTGCAAGTTGAAACAACGAAACCATAATGAGCAAAGAGATAAATAGCGAAAGCCGGCAACGGCGCAACAATACCATCATAGGGTTGATGTGGGGAGTCTTCGGACTTTTCATTGCCGGGATTTTCATTTTCCTGTTCCTTGTTTACAACGGAATTATCGGGTATATGCCTCCCGTAGAGGAGCTTAAAAATCCCCGCGACCGTTTCGCCTCGGTTCTGTATTCGTCAGACGGTCAGGAAATCGGACGTTATTTCCGCAATACGGGCAACCGCGTCTATGCCGACTTTGACGACATCTCGCAGCATGTGGTCGACGCGCTGATCGCAACCGAGGATGTGAGATTTGAGGAACACTCGGGCATCGACATGCGAGGACTCGGCCGAGTCCTGTTCAAGACCATCCTGATGGGCAATAAAAATGCCGGCGGCGGCTCGACCATAACCCAGCAGCTTGCCAAGCAGCTTTATTCTCCCGAAAGCGAAGGATTCCTGTCACGCGCAATGCAGAAACCCATCGAATGGATGATTGCCGTAAAGCTGGAACGATACTACTCCAAGGAGGAAATCCTGAAAATGTACCTCAACCAGTTTGACTTCCTTTACAACGCCGTAGGCATCAAGTCGGCGGCACATGTGTATTTCGGCAAGGCACCCAAGGACCTAACCATCGAGGAGGCGGCAACCCTCGTCGGAATGGTGAAAAACCCCTCCTATTACAATCCGTTGCGGCACAACGAACGCACCCGCCAGCGCCGCAACGTCGTGTTGCAGCAGATGCATAAGGCGGGCAAACTTTCACAGGAAGATGCAGCCCGCCTTAGCGAGATGCCGCTGACGCTGAACTTCCACCGCGTTGACGCCAAAGACGGCATCGCCCCCTACTTCCGCGAGGAACTGCGACAGATGCTCCGCGCATCCAAACCCGAGCGCGGGAATTATCGCGGATGGGAGACTCAGAAATTTATCGACGATTCCATCGCTTGGGAAACCAACCCGCTCTATGGATGGATTGAAAAGAACCCCAAACCCGACGGCTCAAAGTATGACATCTACACCGACGGATTGAAAATCTACACTACCATCGACTCGCGTATGCAGAAATATGCCGAGGAGGCAGTGGCCGAGCACATGGGGAAGACCCTGCAACCTGCATTCTTCAGGGAAAAACGCCGTGTAAAGGGCGCGCCTTACAGCGCTGACCGCACCGAGCTGTCAGAAATACGCCTGAACCACTTGATCCGCAACGCGATGAAGAATACCGACCGGTACCGCACGATGGTCAAGAGCGGCGCGTCACGAGAGGAAATCGACCGCGCTTTCAACACCCCGCGCGAGATGAAGATTTTCTCCTATTCGGGCGCAATTGACACGGTCATGACACCGCTTGACTCGGTGCTTTACCACAAGCACTTCCTGCGTTGCGGCTTTATGGCGATGGACCCGCTAAACGGCTACATCAAGGCTTATGTCGGCGGACCTAATTTCTCATATTTCCAATATGACATGGTGTCGCAAGGCCGTCGTCAGATTGGGTCGACGGTGAAACCGTTCCTGTACACCTATGCTATGGAGGAAGGATTTACCCCGTGTGACCAGTTGTCCAACACCCAGCCGGTGCTGACCGACGAAAGCGGGCGTGTGTGGGCCCCCCGTAACTCGGGTAGCGCGCGGGTAGGCGAAATGGTCGACCTCAAGTGGGCCCTTACCCACTCCAACAACTGGATTTCGGCTCGTCTCATCAGCCAGCTTTCCCCGCCCTCACTTGTCAGGACGATGCACAACTTCGGCATCACGGCCCAGCTGCCGTCGGTTATGTCGCTGTGTCTTGGGCCGAGCGACGTGTCGGTAAAGGAAATGGTAACGGCCTATTCGGCGTTTGCCAACAACGGTATGCGCGTCGACCCGGTATTTGTCACCGCGATTGCCGACAACAACGGCAACATTATTTCGGAATTTACCCCCCGCCACACCGAGGTTATCAGCGAAAAAGCCTATTACCGCATCCTTGACATGCTGCTCAACGTTGTCAACGAGGGTACAGCCCACCGCGTGCGCTCCCGCTACGGCCTGACGGCTCAGATGGGCGGCAAGACAGGTACGACCAACTATAATGCCGACGGATGGTTCATGGGCTTTACCCCGCAGCTTGTAGCCGGGACATGGGTGGGCGGCGACGAGCGTTTCATCCACTTCAACACGATGGCCTACGGTCAGGGCGCGGCAATGGCGCTCCCGATCTACGGACTGTTTATGAAAAAAGTATATGCTGACGGCAACCTGCCTTACTCCCAGTCGGCCACGTTCAAATTCCCCGAGAATCTGAGCCTGTGTGAAAGCGAGTTCTACGGTCTCTACGATGAGGAACCCGATGCCGACCACAACGCCGAGGAATCGTCGATTGAAGGCGTGTTTGACTGATCTTATAGATTACTCAGAGAACATTTGTGCATCTGCAATCTTGTCAGATTGCAAGTTTCACTTATAAATTCATTCCAATCCGTTGTTCCGGTTTTGCAGACCGGGGCAACGGATTCCTTTTGACCGTCGTGGCGGCTTGGGTGTCTCGCCCGATTCAAGCGCGCCAAGCACCGGGAATGAATAAAAACGCTTGGCAGGTTTCTGTTTCTTGGGTGACAGGATTTCGGCACTGACAGTTTCCGGCTCCGATTTCTTGCGACGCGTCATGGCCGCTTTACGGGCCGACGCCGCACGGCGGATGGCAAGGTCGATGTCGGCACGGAAAAGGTCGAAAATATTGCGGACGCGCTGAATCATCCGATGGGCAAGCTGGCCGGTTTCAAGATATTCCTTGACAGCCATGATGACGGCAGCAAAGATGTCGGCCGAGACCCCTTTCTCGGTCATGACATTGATACAGTTGGTCAGGATGATCCGATAAGCGCGGTCTGAGACCTGACAGGTGGATTTCTTTTGGATTGCTTTCATTGTGTGTAGTATTTTTGTGCAAATATACTACATGAAAAAGCCGGTTATGGTGCGATAATGTCGCTTTGTTTTGACAGGAATGCATAATTCACAATGCACTATGCATAATCAGCTGACAGCGCGTGGGGTATATCCGGTCACACAGCTACAGCTATGCTTCCTCGATTCATGACGAAATCCGACGCGTGAAAACGGGCTTTAGGATGAAACGCCCTCTTAATTAATCCTCGCTGTAGTGGCGGAGGACGCGACGGTAGGAATTGAAAATCTTGGATTTGGAGACAAAGCCGACATATCGGCCATCCTCCACGACGGGAAGGTTCCACGCGCCTGTGTCATCAAAGGCTTTCATTACCTTTTCCATGCTGTCGTCTACCTCGACGCGGGCAGGGGGAATGCTCATGAACTCGTTGACAAACATGCGCTTGTACAGGTCGGGGCGGAACATGATATTGCGTATTTCATCAAGCAGCACCACCCCGATAAGCTGCCCTTCCTTGCTGACAACAGGGAACAGGTTGCGAGTTGATTGAGAAATTGCCTTCACCATGTCCTGAAGGTTCATTTCGGGACGCACCGAAACAAAGTCGGTCTCAATCACACTTCCGATTTTCAGCAGCGTCAGCACAGCCTTGTCCTTGTGATGGGTCAGCAGCTCGCCGCGACGGGCGAGACGCATCGTGTAGATGCTGTAAGGCTCGAAAAACTTTATGGTTCCATAGGATATTGTCGAGACGATGAGCAGCGGGAGAAACAGGTCGTAACCGCCTGTCAGTTCGGCTGTCAGGAAGATTCCCATCAGCGGCGCGTGCATTACTCCGCTCATCACCCCCGCCATACCCATCAGCGCGAAGTTCTTGGTGGAGAGGTCGAGGCCAAACAGGTTGTTGATCATGAAAGCGAAGAAGAATCCGGCCATGCATCCGACATAAAGCGACGGGGCAAACGTTCCGCCCACGCCTCCGGCTCCGTTGGTGGCCGAGGTCGCAAAACACTTGGTCAGTATAATCGCGCCGACAAAGAAGAGGATGAACCACACATCGTTGCGGTCGCCGTAGAATATCGAATTGTTTACAATCGACGACGTATTGCCGTTGAGCAGCTCGGTAATAGCGGTATAGCCTTCTCCGTAGAGAGGCGGAAAAAGGAAGATGAGGACGGCGAGAATGGAGCCGCCTACAATAATCTTTTTCCACATCGTCCCGAGACGGCCAAAGAAGTTCTCCATCATGTTTATGACCCTCGTAAAATAGAGCGACACGAAACCAAGAAAGACACCGAGAAGGATGACGTAGGGGATGCGGGCGGTAACAAACGGCTCACTCTGTATAAAGAAGAACTCCACATCATAACCTGTAAAGACATACGCCACCGTGGCTGCCGTGATAGAGGCGATGAGCAGCGGCATGACCGAGACGCTTGTCAGGTCAATCATCAGAACTTCAAGAGTGAAAAGCATTCCCGCGATGGGGGCCTTGAATATTCCGGCAATACCGGCGGCCGCGCCGCATCCCACCATAATCATCAGGATTCGGGGCGACATGCGGAACAGGGAGCCGAGATTGGAGCCGATGGCGGCCCCGGTGTAAACGATGGGGCCCTCGGCTCCTACCGAGCCGCCAAACCCGATGGTCATCGAGCTGGCTATGACCGATGAGTAGATGTTGTGCTTTTTCAGGCGCGACTTGTTCTGAGAGATAGCATAGAGCACACGCGTCACACCGTGGGATATATTGTCGCGCACCACATATTTTACATATAGGGCTGTCAGAAGGATGCCGAGGACGGGATAGAGAAGGTAAAGGTAGTTACCCCCGCTGATAGACATGTGGGCCGTCAGTGCCGACGAGATATAATGGATAAAAGTTTTCAACACTAAAGCGGCAAAACCGCAGAACACTCCGACGAGCAACGCAAGGATGATGACAAATGTCTTTTCCTTGATGTGCTTTTCCCTCCACAGCAGCATAGACAGAAACGCGCTGTGGCAACCCCGTGCAATATTTACGACATGTCTTTTCATTCAACAATCTCTTTTACAAAACCTCTACACACCCTGCCCGGTGACAACAGTGCGGATGGTGTAGAACAATATTTTCACATCGACCGTCACCGAGATATTGCTCAGATATACAAGGTCGTATCTCATTCGTTCAATCATCTGGGTGACAGTCGAGGCATAGCCGAATTTCACCATTCCCCACGACGTGATGCCGGGGCGGATCTGATGAAGGAGAGTATAAATCGGTGCTTTTTCGGTAATCTGTTCGATAAAATAGGCTCGCTCGGGACGCGGACCGACAAGCGACATCTCGCCACACAGGACGTTCCAGAAGTTGGGTAGCTCGTCAAGGCGGTACTTGCGCATGAAACGCCCGATGCGGGTCACACGGCTGTCATTGTCAGAAGACAGCGCGGGGCCGCCTGCCTCGGCATCAATCCGCATTGACCGTAGCTTGTGTATCCTGAACGGGCGGCGATAACGTCCCATGCGTTCCTGAGAATAAAATGCCGGGCCGGGCGAATCAAGTTTTACCGCGACTGCGAGAGTTGCTATGACAGGCGAGGTCAAAATCAGCGCGACCATGGAAAACAGGATGTCGCAGAAACGCTTCATGGCCACGGTAAAGTCAGACACCATCGCCCCGGAAAGATTTATCAGAGGCTCACCGGCTATGTTTTCAAATCGCGTGCGCGACATCATGGCTGCATAATGGTCAGTCGTGACCAGAATAGGCAAATCGAGAGGATACAGCCGATTTAGAAGGCTCATTGACAGGACTGTATCGTTTCCGTTCATCACTATTATCACACCTTTTGCCCCGGTTTCCATGACCGCGCGGCCAATTTCCCCGATGCTGAAAACCGGATGTTCCACGGAAGCGTCATCGCCCTCCCCGCACACGACATACCCGACCGTATTGTAACCCATCGGCTTTTTCATGGAGGAAAGACGGGCATCAAGCTCGACAGCCTTGTCAATGTCGCCCACAATCAACACCGGATGACTCCACCGGCGGGAGTGAATCATGCTGGCGGCATGGGAGGTGATTAGTATGCGCCCTGTGTAGACCGACAGGAACAATGCGGCAAAAAATAGCAGCATAATCTCATAGGGGTATCCCTCCCCTCCCGCAATATCATTGAGCAGCGCACCGAAAAAGAATATCTGCGCACCGATAAACGTCGTTATGAAGGTATTGATAAATTCATCGGCACGGGATCGGTGAATGGGAGACACATAGTAACCCGAAACCGCGAAAACGAGCATCAACACAGGCGGGAATATACCCAGCGAAAGCCACACGCCACGGGAACAGAGAAAAGACGCGACCGACCCGTAGACACCACATATTTCAGGAATCAGGTAGAATCGCGCGACTTCAAACACCGACACAGCGACGAGGACCGACAGGTAGTCGGCCCCAATATACTTGAGTCGTTGTAATGCCGTGCTAATCAATGGCGCAATATTTTAACAGTTCCATCACTTGATATTTTCACGACCTGCGACGGCTGACGCGGGACAGTGTCATCGCGGCGGTAGCAGGCCACATAGTCAACCAGCGAGAGTATCTCGGGGGATATTTCGGCATAGAACGCCGGCGACGGGAAACCCGAGACATTTGCCGAGGTCGAGACAACAGGCCGACCAAGCCGCCCGCACAATGCGTGGGAATACGCCTCGGAGGTCACGCGGAACCCCACACTGCCGTCGGCGGCAAGCAGATTGGGCGCGAGTCCGCGTCCCTTGTCAAAAACGACAGTCACCGGTCTCTCACTCCACGAAATCATATCAACGGCAGCGGGCGGGACACTTTCCACCCACCGCCGCAAGTCGTCCACCGACCCGACGAGTGAGATGAGTGCCTTACTGTCAGGACGGTTCTTGATGCGGTAAACCTTCTCGACCGCGGCGGGATTGCAGGCGTCACACCCGATGCCCCACACGGTATCAGTCGGGTAAAGAATCACACCGCCCTCGTCAAGAACGCGGACTGCGGCATCAATATCTTTGTTTAAATCAATCTGTTCCATAACGCGAGATTATTCGATTTCCGAAAGGCGGTTTTTGTCACCCACGACCCAGATGGTGTCACCGGCCATGAAGACAGTCTTGGCATCGGGTTGCAGAAACTCGTCACCGCGCTGAACCGAGACGAGCAATGCGCTGAACGTGTGGCTCAAATCGGCCTGAGCCACCGTGCGTCCCACAATCGGAGAATTTTCACCGAGGCGCACACTGGTCAGCTTTATATCGCCCGACTTGGGAGTGTCGGTGTCATTTTCTCCGGCCGACTCTATGACCGGGAGCATCGCCTGTATCTCCTCATCGGTGCCTATCACGCCGAGGACATCGCCGGGAAAGATGCGGGCATCGGCATCGGGGACGAGTATCATTTCATTGCCGCGCTGGATGCTTGACACGGAGACGCCATATTTCTGACGCAGGCCTGAATTCTTCAGCCGTTCCCCGACAAAGGGACAACCGTAGCCAACGGTCATGAAGGCGAGGTGCATGTTGCTGACGAGATTGTTGTTGCGTCCGCTGCGCCGCAGCTCGCGCTCGTTGAGGTTGTCGAGAAACTTGGCCTCGATATGCTGCATGCGCTTGCGCACACGGTTGGAGAACGAGAGTATTATCAACAGGAACACCGCAAGACCGACCGTCCACCCGACAAGCAGCGAATAGATGTGGCTCAGCAAGTAGACGATAATCACCATCGCGATGAGCAGGCGGAATACCGTCATGACAATCAGCGGCACGTCAAACCGTGCATTGGCGGCAACAAGTCGCTCCCGCTCGGTCTTCTTGGATGCGGGATAGGTCATAGCCATCAGGAACGGGGCCATGATGACGAGAGAGATGACGGTGGTGAAAAACCGTCCCCACGACGGGAACACCGATGTCATCAGCGGCATCAGGAAGTTAAGCGACAGAATCGTGAGGGAAATCAGGACGATGGTGTACAGAAGCACACGCCACAGGTAACGGCGGAAAAGCGATTTCCACAAGGTGGCGGTGACATTCTCGCTCTCGGTGGTCACATTTCCGCTATAACGGTTTATGAGGAAGTTGAGACGGCGCGGGAGATGACGCTCGATCCAGTTGTAGACCGGGTCGGCCATGCGGATGAAATAGGGGGTGGTGAATGTCGTGATTACCGACACGGCCACCACGATGGGATAGATGGTGGGTTCGAGCACTCCGAGCGACATGCCGAGCGACGCGATAATGAACGCAAACTCGCCAATCTGTGTCAGCGAAAAACCACTCTCGATTGCCACACGCAGAGTCTGGCCGGTGAGCAGCATGCCGAATGTGCCGAAAAATATCATCCCGGCTATCACCACGGCCGACAGAAGGAGAATGGGGCCGAAATAATCAAATATAATGTGGGGGTTGACCATCATGCCGACCGAGATAAAAAACACTGCCCCAAAAAGGTCCTTGACCGGCATGGTCACGCGCTCGATGCGCTCGGCAAAGCTCGTGCCCGCAAGAATCGACCCCATGACGAAGGCTCCGAGCGCGAGGGAAAAGCCGCAATAGACCGAGAACACGGCCATGCCGAGGCAGAGGCCCATCGAGACAATGAGCAGCGTCTCGCTGTTGAGATAACGACGCTGATAATTGAGCAGCGACGGGAGGACGAAGACCCCGACGAGAAACCACATTATGAGGAAGAACCCGAGCTTGCTGACACTGTAAAGCATCTCGGCTCCCTCGACGCTGTTGTTAATCGCAATCGACGAGAGGATTACCATCATCAAGACAGCAAAAAGGTCTTCGACAATGAGGACGGCAAGGACAAGGGAGGCAAATTTTTTCTGCCGCAACCCCAAGTCGGTAAACGCCTTTATAATAATGGTGGTCGACGACATCGACAACATGCCGCCGAGGAAAAGGCTGTTTATATAAGTGAAACCGAGCACATGCCCGACAGCAAACCCCGCCCCCATCATGCCGCACACGATGAACAGCGCGGTCACGACCGCCGAGCCGCCAGCATTCAGAAGTTTCTTAAAGCTGAATTCGAGACCAAGCGAAAACAGGAGGACTATGATACCTATCTGAGCCCAGAACTCGATATTTTCCTCGGTCGAGACCGAGGGAAGATATTCAAAGTTGGGACTGGCAAGAAAGCCGGCCACGATATACCCGAGAACCACCGGCTGCTTCAGCCACTTGAAAAGCAGCGTGATGCCGGCCCCGAGTATAAGAATGAACGCGAGGTCGCGTATGAGGCCTTCAATATCAAATGTAGAGTGTTGTGCGACCGCCTCGGCAGTGTCTCCGGCAACGGTGGCGAGCAACAGTGATAGGAGCATAGTTGAAATTTAAATTGAATTTAGGAAAGATCAGCTTGATTGGACAACGAAATCGAAATTATGTCACCCACCGCGTTCAGGTCGTGGAAAACGTTGATGTAGTCAGTATTTTCTTTGCCGAGACAAAGCAGATTCAGCCGCGTGACACCGGCCTCGTATTCGTAGTCGACATAGAAACGTGACAAGTGTATGTGGTATCGGTCAAGGACCGCGCGATAGTCGTCAATCGAGCTGACGACGCCGCGGGTCTTGATGCGTATCGTGCGGGCCTCGTTACCCACGTTGACACGGTATTCGAGACGCTCAAGCACGGTAAGCACGATTATTACGAGAGCCGTCGCACAGGCTGCGACGACATACATCCCCACGCCGACGGCCATTCCGATAGTTGCCACAATCCATATCCCGGCAGCGGTGGTCAGTCCGCGCACGGAACCTTTCATCTGAATGATGGCCCCGGCACCGAGGAAACCGATGCCGGTAATCACCTGTGCCGCGATGCGTCCCGGGTCGCCGTTTTTCAACCCGAGATATTCCTGCGGGACATAAATCGACAGAATCATAGCGAGAGCCGCCCCCATCGAGATGAGCGCGAATGTGCGCAATCCGGCCATCTGCCCCTTGCGTTTGCGCTCGATACCGACAAGGCTGCCGAGTAGCATCGACACGACGAGGCGGAAAGCCGCCGTCGAAGTGGTCAGCTCGACATCATTGACCGACTGCCAGAACTCGCCCCACATTACTTTTTAAGGGTAAAGTGGCGGGAGGTGAGGCGGTAACCGTCAGTAAACAGTTCCACGGTGTAGTCACCGGGCGTAAGGGTGGTGCTGACATCCCAGTAGATGCGGATGCCTGTTATCTCGTCACCGGCATACTCGATGACCTTGCGGGCGGTGCAGGGAATAGATTTTCCTTCAAAGTCAAACGCCCCGGCATTGCCGAGCAACTGCCCTTCGGGGTTGACGAGACGCAGATAGATTGTCTTGTTGCCCACGGGGGTGGAATTGTTCTGAGGGATTGTAAATGTCACCATGAGCTGCTTGGCCTTGGTCACGTTTTTCTCGTTTTTACCGTTTTTCTTCAGTCCGACAAGCGAAACACCCGTAACGTTGAGTTTCTCGGCAAGGGTCATACGCTCGCTGAGGTTTTCATTGCGGCGTGCCTCCTCTCTCACACGCGACGAAAGCTGCTGGTTCTGGGCCTTGATTTCGCTGTTTTCGGCCTTCAGTCCGGCATTTTCCTTGTTGAGGGAGTCTATCTGGGCGATATAGTGGCGCAGAAGACCTTTGAGAGTCGAGATTTCTGACTGAAGCTCGGCTATGCGCTTCGCACTCTTGACCTTCTCTGACTTGAGTTCCTGAATGAGCTGCTCGACCTTGGCCTTGGCAGCGGTATATTTTGCAAGGATGGTGTCACTTGCCAGTGACTGCGCCTGATTCTCATACTGCTGGAACTCGGCATTGACTGCCTCAAACTCATTGGTGAGCTGCAACTGCTCGTTTTCAAGTTTCAATTCCTCGTTTTGCAGACGTGCCTGCTCTACATCGCTCTTTAACGATGCTACCTGCGTTATGCCAAACACAACCGCCACGAGCAGCAACACGGCAAGCCCTATGGCAATCCACAGCATAGGTATTCCTTTTTTCTTCATATATCTGATCTAAACGTTTATTCAAGTGCAAATTTACAAACCGTTGCCAAATTAACCAAATTTTGCCGCATTTAAGTCGAAATCCAAGTCGAGGAAATCCTTCAGGCGCGGCAATGACGCGAGGGCGGCGGCACGGCCGCGGGCATAGGTGTCGCGCATCTTTGTCCTGTCGGTATCGACACGCCCTATCGGGAGAGGTCGCTCGGGGGCGATTACGAGTGTCGACCCCTCGGCAGCCTGCCGGCTCAGATAGTCAAGCTGGGCATTATACATTTCATGACGGTGCGCCATCGCCTCGGCAACTGCGGGATACTTGCGCAGCAGCAGGCGGAAAAGCCACGCCGGGGCGGGCGATTTTCTATATCCGAGAGGCTGCGTCAGGACCACGATGTTGCGGTCATAACCTATCGACCGAAAATATTTCAATGGGATGGAGTCGGTGATTCCGCCGTCGAGCATCAGCCGCCCGTCATCGACACGCACAGGGCGGGTGACCCCCGGCATCGAGGCCGAGGCACGAAGCCATTCGAGGGCGGCATGGTCGATTTTGTCTATGCGTTTATACACCGGCTCGGCGGTGAGGACATCGGTGCTGACCGAGTAAAATTCCATCGGATTGCTTTCATAAGCCTCCACATCGAATATGTCGAGTTCAAGCGGCAACGTGTGGTAGGCAAACTCGGCCCCGACGAGGTCGCCGGTGGTCACAAGAGAACGCAGCCCCATGTAGCGCGGGTCTTTGCAGTATTTCAGATTATACCGCAGCACCCTCCCGGGCTGGCGCGATTTATAGTTGCAGCCGAAACTCGAACCGGCCGACACCCCTATCAACCCGTCAAACTCGATGCCGTGTTCCATCATCACGTCCATCACCCCGGCAGTAAAGAGGCCCCGCATGGCCCCGCCTTCAAGCACAAGTCCTTTTTTCATCTCATTTCACTATTCTTGCAGCAAATTTAGTCAAATTTTCGGGGATTTTCGCTAACTTTGCGGGTCAAATATATCTATAATGGAAAAGGATGTAGAAATCGACGGAACGTCGTTTCATTATACCGATAACGGCGAAGGGCCGCGCACAATCGTGCTGATGCACGGCTGGGGGTGCAACTCCACGACACTTGCGTCAATCGAGCGCGTGGCTCTCGACGAAGGGTATCGTGTTGTCAACCTCGACTTTCCGGGATTCGGCAAATCGACCGAGCCGGCCGAGCCTTGGGGCATAGAGCGATACACTGCCGCGACCGAGCAATTGCTCCGAGAGGCAGGTGTCGAGCGGCCTGTCATGCTCGGACATTCATTCGGAGGGCGCGTGGGCATTCTCTACGCATCACGCAACCCGGTTGAAAAACTCATTCTTGTCGATGCAGCCGGAGTGAAACCGCGCCGGTCGCTGAATTATTACCGCAAAGTCTACACATTCAAGGCTTTCAAGTGGATATTGCGCGGGCTGATGGGGCGCGCCAAGGCCGAGGAGGTGCTGGACAAGATGCGCTCGTCGAGCGGGTCAGGCGACTATGCCGCCGCGTCGCCACGGATGCGGCAGGTCCTGTCGCGCGTGGTCAACGAAGACCTGTGCCATGTCATGCCGTCAATCAAGGCTCCGACGCTGCTGATCTGGGGAGAAAACGATACCGCCACCCCGCTATCCGACGCGAAAAAGATGGGAAGCCTCATCCCCGGCTCGGGCCTCGTGTCATTCCCCGGATGCGGCCATTACAGCTTCCTTGACAACCCGGCACAATTTGCAGCCGTGCTCCGCTCCTTCCTCAACTCTTAATAAACCCTAAACTTAAACTTTAAACCAATGTTCTGGTTATCCTATATCGCCCTTATAGCTGCGTGCGTCAATGCCGGATACGAGTTCCGACGCGACCTGATGATGCTGCAACAGAATTCCTATCGCAACGAGCGTTACCGCCGCTGGCTCGACACGTCGGGCGACACGACCTCGGTCATGAGGCTTGTGTCAATGGCTGTCGTTCTCGCCTCGCTGTCAACATTGTCGACCCCGATAGTCGGAGCTGCCCTCATAGGCGTTGTCAGCATCCTCGACATCATCTCGCTTGCAAGAAAGAAATACAAAAAACCGCTCGTGTGGACACCCCGCGCCCGGCGCATCTATGCCGTCATGACGCTGCTTGCCGTCATCGCCATCGTCGTGCCCGGAATCGTCACGGGGATGACACGTCACAGCGTGGAGCTGATGGGAGCGGCCGCAATGATTGTCTACTGTCTCTCCCATGTGTTCACCCTTTTGGCCAACTGGCTGCTGAAACCTGTCGAGGCACGCATCAATGCCCGTTACTATCATGAGGCGGAACGCATTCTCGCCTTGATGCCCGGCCTGAAAATAATCGGTGTGACCGGCAGCTACGGCAAGACGAGCACCAAGCACTACCTCAACCGCATCCTTGCCGAAAAATATGATGTCATGATGACCCCGGGCAGTTTCAACACCACCCTCGGCGTTATCCGCACCGTGCGCGAGCATCTGAAACCCTACAACGAGGTCTTTATCGTCGAGATGGGGGCAAAGCAGCCGGGCGACATCAAGGAGATATGTGACCTCGTGCATCCCTCGATGGGTATCGTGACCGCCGTGGGCGAGCAGCATTTGGAATCGTTCAAGTCAATTGAAAATGTGCAACGCACCAAGTTTGAGCTTGTCGACGCTCTCCCCGCCGACGGCCTCGCAGTGGTCAACGACGATTTCCCCTTTGCCGCCAACCGCAAGGTCGACAATGTGGAATGCCTGCGCTACGCTGTCAAAAACACCGGTGCGGCCGATTACACAGCCTCGTCGATAACCTACTCTCCTGCCGGAACCTCATTCGTGCTACGCTGCCCCGACGGGTCGGAACAGGAGTTCAAGACCCGCCTCGTGGGGGAATGCAACGTATCCAACCTCATGGGTGCCATAGTCATTGCCTTGAAACTGAATGTCCCTGTCGACAAAATCAGATATGCCGTGAGCAAAATCGAGCAGGTCGAACACCGCCTGAACATGAAACGCACCCCCGGCGGGGTCACCATCATCGACGACGCGTTCAACTCCAACCCGACCGGCTCAGGCATGGCCCTCGACGTTCTCGCGTCAATGACCGGAGGGAAACGCATCGTCGTGACACCGGGCATGATTGAGCTTGGCGACCGTCAGGAGGAACTCAACGAGGCTTTCGGCAGCAAAATCGCCACTTCGGCCGACGTAGCCATCATCGTGGGCCGCTATAACCGCGATGCTATCGTCAGCGGCATTGAGAAAGGAAACGGGACGGTCAAGACACACACCGTCGACACTTTTAACGACGCGCAGCACCTCTTGACCACCATCCTCGCCCCGGGTGATACCATCCTTTACGAAAACGATTTACCCGACACGTTCAAATAAGCAGGCGTGTTGACAAAAAATACTACAAATCATCAAGATATGAAGACCAATATCGGAGTTTTTTTCGGAGGACGTTCCACCGAACATGAAATTTCAGTCATCTCGGCCTCTCAGGCCATGAATGCCATCAACCGCGACAATTACGACGTTACACCTATATATATAACCAAGCAGGGACACTGGTATACCGGCGACGCGCTCTTTGACGTGGCCAATTACCGCGACATCCCGTCGCTGCTGAAGAAATGTACTGAAGTGTACATGCAACCGACATTCGGCGACTACAACCTCTATCGCAAAAACAAGGGTTTCTTTGACAAACCGGTCCTGACGAAACTCGACATCGTTTTCCCCGTGCTGCACGGCTCCAACGGCGAGGACGGAGTGTTTGAGGGCGTGCTTGAATCGATTGGCATCCCCTTTGCCGGTTGCGACACCTTGTCGAGCGCCAACGGCATGGACAAAATCACGATGAAAATGATTCTTCAGGCGTGTGACATACCCGTGGTTGACTATGTGTGGTTCACTGACAAGCAGTGGTTCTCACAGCGCGATGCGCTGATTGCCCGAATCGAGGAGAAAATAGGCTATCCCGTCATCGTCAAGCCCGCCAACCTCGGGTCGAGCGTCGGCATAGGCCGCGCCCGCAACCGCGAGGAACTGATGGAACGCATCGATACGGCTGAAAAATACTCGTCCCGCATCATCGTGGAGGACATGGTCGAGAATCTCAAGGAAATCAACTGCTCGGTTCTCGGCGACTGCGACGAGTATGAGACCTCGGTGTGCGAGGAGCCGATAAAAAGCGGCGAAATCCTCTCTTACGAGGACAAATATATGGGAGGCACTAAGGGCGCAAAGGGTATGCAGGCATCACAGAAACGTATCCCCGCCGACCTTCCCGTTGAGATGAGCGACCGCATCCGTTTCCTCGCCGGAGAGACTTTCCGCGTGTTGAGCTGCCACGGTGTAAGCCGCGTGGATGTCATCGTCGATGCCGACACCAACGACATCTATGTCAACGAAATCAACACCATCCCCGGCTCGCTCTCATTTTATCTGTGGGAAGCTACCGGCCTGACATTTGACAAGCTCATGGACCGCCTCGCCTCTTTAGCACTGAAACGCAACCGCGAACGCGCGATGAAGACCGTCAGCTACGACCAGAATATCTTCTCGATGGGCGGTGGGGTCAAAGGCGGCAAGCTGAAGTAATCCGGTTTAAGGTTTAGTTCACCCTTCACCTTTCACCCTTCACTGTTTATTATGGGAAATACTTGGCTCTGGATTCTCGCTGCCGTAGTCTATGGCGTTGCTTGCGGCGGAGTGTACACTTGGATGTCACCCCGGCGCATAGGGACGTGGCGGCTTTTCCTGCGCAGCACGGCAGCCTTTACCATTGCCGGGCTGATAATCGTTTATATACTTTTCAGAATATTCAAGGCATGATTGAGGATATACAACTCCGCGTCGAGCCTCAGGCGGCGGTCGAGACCATGCGCCTTATCCCGATAGTTTCGACCCTGCTGCACATCGACGCCAACCGCATCAGGCACATCAAGATAACACGTCGTTCAATCGATGCGCGACAGCGGCGCGTGATGGTAAATGTCGGGGTCAGGGTTTGGATTGACGAAGAACCCGCCGACACATCGCTCGCCCCGGCCGTCAGCTATCCCGATGTCTCGGGAAAGCCTGACGTGATTATAGTAGGAGCCGGTCCGGCCGGGCTTTTTGCGGCCCTGCGGCTGATCGAACTGGGACTTCGCCCCGTCATCCTTGAGCGCGGAAAGGATGTCGACGAGCGTCGCAAGGACATGGCCCGCATCGCGCGTGAAAATGTCGTTAATCCCGATTCCAACTATTGTTTCGGCGAAGGCGGTGCCGGGGCGTTCTCTGACGGCAAGCTCTATACCCGCAGCAAAAAACGCGGCTCGGTCTACAAAATCCTTGCCGTGTTGCACCAGCATGGCGCAAGCGAGGAAATACTCATTGACGCGCACCCCCACATCGGCACCGACCGTCTTCCCGCCGTCATCAAGGCTATGCGCGAGACAATCGTCCGCGCCGGGGGCGAGGTGCGTTTCAACACCCGCGTGACAGGGCTGGCGCTTGACCGCGAAAGTGACCGAGTGACAGGGGTTATGACCGCGGCGGGAGAAAAATTTGACGGCCCCGTCATTCTCGCCACCGGCCACTCGGCCCGCGACATATACCGCATGTTGCACGACAGCGGAATCAAACTCGAGCCCAAGGGCCTTGCCATCGGCGTGCGCCTCGAACACCCGCAGCAGCTCATCGACCGCCTGCGATACCACAGTCCCGCAGGACGCGGGAAATATCTCCCGGCAGCGGAATACACGATGCTGACACGCGTCAATGACCGCGCCGTCTACTCATTCTGCATGTGCCCGGGCGGTTTCATCATCCCGGCGGCAAGCGATGACGGCCAGCTCGTGGTCAACGGAATGTCGCCATCCAACCGTGGTACAAAATGGGCCAACTCTGGAATGGTTGTCGAAATCCTCCCCGACGATGTACCCGACCCTGCCATCGGTGACAGCGCACTGAAAATGATGGACTATCAGGAAAGCATCGAGCGTCGTTTCTGGGAAGACGCAGGGAAGACTCAGAACGCGCCCGCACAGCGCATGACCGACTTCGTCGATTCACGTCCGTCACGCGACCTACCCTCGACCTCCTACGCCCCGGGCATCCACCCGGCACGCATCGACAAATTGTTGCCCCCCGAAATAGCAAAACGCCTACAGCAAGGATTCCGCGACTTCGACAAGAAAAACCGTGGATTTCTCACCCGTGAGGCGACACTGATCGGAGCCGAAACCCGCACCTCGTCGCCGGTGCGCATACCGCGCCATGACGACACGCTGCAACATGTCGAAATCGCGGGCCTTTTCCCCTGTGGGGAAGGTGCGGGATATGCCGGAGGCATCGTCTCGGCAGCAATCGACGGCGAGCGGTCAGCCGATGCCGTGTGTGAATATCTGAAAACCTCTGACCAATGATACTGTTCCCTAACGCAAAAATAAACCTCGGCCTTGACATCCTTTTCAAGCGCGAGGACGGCTACCACGAAGTCGTTACCGCCATGACACCTGTCGGGTGGCACGATATTCTTGAAATTGTCCCCGCGCGAGGCACCGAGACGACACTGACCACTTCGGGACGGCCTGTAAACTGCCCGACCGAGAAGAACCTCGTCATGAAAGCCTATCGCGCGATGGCCGAGGCCGTCAACCTCCCCCCCGTCGACATTTATCTGCGTAAAATCATCCCCGACGGGGCCGGACTCGGTGGCGGGTCGGCCGATGCTGCATTTATGCTGCGCGGACTGAACGAGCTTTTTGCCCTCGGTTTCTCCGATGACAGTCTCGCCCAAATCGCCTCGTCCATCGGAGCCGACTGCCCGTTTTTCATCTACAACCGCCCGATGCTTGCCACCGGCACCGGTACCGCCCTCTCCCCCATCGACATAAATCTCGACGGATTGACCGCCGTGATTGTCAAACCGGCCGAAGGTGTCACAACGGCGACAGCCTATTCCCGCGTAACCCCCTCGATTCCCGACAAGGCACTGCCCGAGACGGTATGCCTCCCGGTCACCGAGTGGCGCGGCCGATTGAAAAACGACTTCGAGCCGTCGGTTTTCCCGCTTTTGCCCCAAGTCGCCGCCATCAAGAATCATCTTGACGAGATGGGAGCCGTCTATTCATCCATGAGCGGGTCAGGCTCGGCTGTATATGGGCTTTTCGAGTGTGACATTTTGGCAGAAACGGTCAAAGCGGCCTTCCCCGAATGTGACACATGGACAGGCCCTTTGCAAGACACCGAAACTTTATAGCACATTTTTTGTTACATTATTATAATTATTGCCCTAGGCTGACGAGTTTGGCAACATTTTTGATGTGGCATGGAATATAATCGCGAAAAAAGAAAAACTATATATTATGAGCCAGAAAAATAACAAGTCTCAAGAGCATGAAGCTCCCGAAACATACACCGTCAACCCCGACGACGTTACAACATTCGACGACATTGAGGAGGCTGCTCAGGAAGGGGAATCCCAACTTGACGAAGCCAATGACGAAATCAACAAGGAGCTGAACGCCATCGACGCGCTAAACCAACAGCTTGCCGACGCTCAGGCTCAGGTTGAGAAGGAGAAAAAAGAATATCTTTTCCTGATGGCAGAGTTTGACAACTTCCGCAAACGCACCATCAAGGAAAAAAGCGAGATAATCCGCAACGCGGCAGAATCGGCAATGAAAGGACTGCTCCCGATTGTCGATGACTTTGAGCGCGGAATCGAGGCCAACCGCTCGACCGACGACCCCGAGGCCCTGCGTCAGGGGATGGAGCTGATTTATCAGAAATTTGTCAAATATCTTGCCCAAAACGGCGTTAAACCGATTGAAAGCACCGGAGCCGACTTTGACCCCGACCTCCACGAGGCCATCGCGATGGTACCCGTTCAGGACGAGGCTCAGAAAGGCAAGGTCATCGACACTCCCACCAAGGGTTACACTATCAACGACAAAGTCCTCCGCCACGCCAAGGTTGCCGTGGGACAATAACAATCTAAACAATGGCATCAAAAAGAGATTACTACGAAGTGCTTGGAGTCGACAAAAACGCCGACGAAAAGACCATAAAGAGCGCCTACCGCAAGCTTGCCATCAAGTATCACCCCGACAAGAATCCTGACGACAAGGAGGCTGAGGAGAAATTCAAGGAAGCGGCCGAGGCTTACGACGTGCTTTCCAATCCCGAAAAGCGCGCCAAATATGACCAGTTCGGTCACGACATGGGCCCGCAGGGATTCTCCGGCGGTGGCGGTTTTTATTCGAGCGGCGGCATGTCGATGGAGGATATTTTTGCCAACTTCGGAGACATTTTCGGCGGCGCGTTTGGCGGAATGGGCGGTTTCAGCTCGGCAGGCGCGGGACGCGCTCGCAAACGCCAGCGTCGCGGCACCGACCTCCGCATCAAGGTCAAAGTCACCCTCGAAGACATCGCCAAAGGGGTCACTAAGACTCTCAAGATACCCACCTTTGTAAAAGACGAGCACTGCAACGGCACCGGAGCAAAAGACGGCACGGCATTCTCGACATGTCCCACCTGTAACGGCACGGGCACAGTGCTGCGCAGCCAGCAGACGATTTTCGGCGTAAGCCAGAGTCAGGTACAATGCCCCCAGTGTCAGGGCGAAGGCAAAATCATCACCGAGAAATGCCACTATTGCAACGGTGAAGGCGTAGAACGCAAGGAAGAACTTGTCTCGTTCACGATTCCTGCCGGTGTGTCCGACGGCATGACACTGACCGTCAAGGGCAAGGGAAACGCCGCCATTCACGGAGGTGTAAACGGCGACCTGCTCGTCGTTATCGAGGAAATCCCGCACCCCGAGCTTCTGCGCGACGGAAACGACGTGATTTACAACCTCATGCTCGACATCCCGACTGCCGCTCTCGGCGGGTCGGTCGAAGTGCCCACCATAACGGGCCGCGCCCGGCTCAAAATTCCCGCCGGGACGCAACCCGGGAAGGTGCTGCGTCTGCGCGGCAAGGGTCTCCCCTCGACCGAAGGCTACGGAACCGGCGACGAGCTTATCAACGTGATGGTCTACATCCCCGAAAACATGACCGACGACGAGAAACGGGCAATCGAATCGCTCAGCGGAAAACCCAACATGCAACCGTCGCAGTCGGTAAAAGACCGCATTTTCAGCAAACTGCGCCACATCTTTGATTAATCGAAATAAAACAAAGTAACAAAGACCGACAAGGGCCAAAAGATTTTTATCGGTTAAGAGGTTGTTATTAAACAACCTCTTAATCTTTTGGCCCTTGCCGATATTTACCATTTGTCAAATGATTCTGTTTGATCTCGACGACACGCTGTATCCCGAAACTGACTATGTCCACTCGGCCTATCGGGCCATCGCGGCACGATGGGGTGTGGAATTGCTACCCATGATGCTTGCGGCCCCGACGACAGCCGGGGCGTTTGACTTGGTGACCGCAACCCGGCCCGATGTCACGATTGCCGAGGTCATCACCCTGTACCGCAACCATCGACCCGACATCCGTCTGCCGTGGCAGTCGTTATACACCCTTGCACTGCTGCGAAATGCCCGAAACAGAATCGGCATTATCACCGACGGCCGCTCTGTCACACAACGCAACAAAATCGAGGCACTCGGTCTCAACCGGTTTGTGAGTCCTGAACACATAATCATATCCGAAGAAATCGGGGGTGACAAAACGACCCCCCTCCCCTTTGAAACCATCGCGGCGAGGGTGCACGATGAAAAACTTACCTATGTGGGCGACAATCCGGCCAAAGACTTCGCCTGCCCCGCCTCGATGGGATGGCGCACAGTGTGCCTGCTGAACTCCGGCCGCAACATCCATCCCCAAAACCTCTCCATGCTCCCCCCCTCAACAATCACAATCCGCTCGCTGACCGAACTGTCAGACCTGCACTGACGCGACAAACTGTCGGAAGTCGTCCTGCAACATACGGGTGTCACTGTCGCTGTAATAATAGTGTCCCGATGTCGGCAATACTTTTACCTTGACGCTGTGACATTCCTTAAACAATTTCGCCGAGGCCGGTGAGACCATCTCGTCATGAGCCGACAGACAGACCTGTGTCCTGACCGTAAGCCGTGAAATGATTTTCCGCACAGACTTTATCTCGGCAAACAATTCAAGATAGCGCGGCACCCATCCCAGATAATGGAGCAGATTCACGTCTTGTTCTATTCCGTAAGCCTCTAATGCAGCCTGTGTCCACCTATCCTCTTTCTTTATATTTCCCGAAAGAACTTTAAGAGGAGTTGACAATAATCGGCGGGTCACGCGGATTTTCAACGGCGTGTTCATCAGGAAAAGCGCGTCGGCATTTCCGGCGACAGCCTCCCTGACAGCAAACAGTGTCCCCATCGAGTGAGCCACGATGAGAACCTTTTCATGAGTTCCCCTAAGTTTTGCCACAGCCTCGGCCACCTGAAGTTTCCACTCATCCATCGACGCTGCCGAGAAATCTTTCACGCTGCCACCATGCCCTTTCAGCAGGATATTCGTAACTGACCAGTCGCGTGGTACAAGGGGCAACAAAAAGTCAAAAAAGCCGGGATGCCCGAGTATGCCGTGGACACACAGCACCGCACATCGCGAATTTTCAACATTTATTACAGAATCCATAATCAGAAACTCTTGGACAACGTTATAACACAAAAAAAGAGACTCACCACTGCTGTGACAAGTCTCTTTCTGATAGGTGATTGTAGCGAATCAGGGAATCGAACCCTGGTCTCCACCGTGAGAGGGTGGCGTGCTAGGCCACTACACTAAATCGCCATTTTTCTTTTAACATCAGACCTCATGTCTGATTTTGACACTGCAAAGTTAAGACACATTTTTGAATCCGCCAAACTTCAAGCCATATTTTAACCTCATTTAACAACAGTATTTCATTGTATAATCAATTCTCCCTCGCAACGACATTAACACAAATAGGAAACGTCCTCAAAATTAAAATGAATCAGGACTGTCAATGCCCCGATGCGGATTACTGACCATCAGTCCAACGTCTTTAAGGGAAGTCAAATCTTGGCGAGACAGTTCAGATTTCGCATAGATTTCATTCTTTTCCGCATCAGGCTCAACCCACGGCTCTTTCATTTAACCTA